>JAJTXU010000175.1 GCA_021462845.1 Anaerolineales bacterium | reverse complement strand
CGCCGCGTTGACGATCGCCATATCCAAGCCGACTTGCACGCAGTGATAGAGCATGACCGAGTTCAGCGCGGGGCGGGCTTGCGCGGCAAACCCAAAGGATAGATTGCTCACGCCCAGAGAAGTCATCACGCCTGGCAATTTCTCTTCGATCAGGCGAATACCTTCGATGGTCTCTTTGGCGGAGTCGATAAATTCCGCATCGCCAGTTGCTAAAGTGAAGGTTAGATCGTCGAAGACCAAATCTTCGGGCTTGAGTCCATGTTCGTTGACGGCGATGTCGTAAATGCGTTGCGCCACTTCGTATTTATGTTGCGCGGTTTTCGCCATGCCTTTTTCGTCAATGGTGAGGCAGATGACAGCGGCGTTATATTTTTTGGCGAGCGCGAAAATCTTATCGGCTTTGGTGCGACCCGCTTCGAGATGCGTGGAGTTGATGAGACAACGCCCAGGCGCGGTTTGCAGAGCGATCTCCAACACATCCACTTCGGTTGAATCAATCACGAGCGGAACATCCACGCCCATTTGCAATTTCTTGATGACCTTGCGCATCTGCTCGCCTTCGTCGGCGCGTTCGGTGACAGCGACAGAAATGTCCAACGCGTGCGCGCCGCCCGCCACTTGATCGCGGGCAATGTCCAAGATGCCGTCGTAATCTTCTTCGAGCAGGAGTCGCTTGAACTTGCGCGAGCCTTGCGCGTTACAGCGTTCGCCGAGCAGGGTGGGGGCGGGCTCTTGACGCATGGCAATCGCCGACATGGCAGAGGCAAGCTGAGGCGTAGTCTGAAGCGGTTGTCTATCGGGTAATTGATAATCGGCAAGTTTATCCACGAGCAGTTTGAGATGCGCGGGAGTCGTGCCGCAACATCCGCCGACGACGCGCACGTTATGCTTGGTGATAAATTCAAACATGTCATTCGCGTACGGCTCAGGCTCGAGCGGATATACGGCTTGCCCATCCACGTTGAGCGGAAGTCCCGCATTCGGAATACATGAGATCGGCAATGCGGAATTTTCGCCGAGGAAACGAATCGGCTCGCGCATGTGTTCGGGTCCAGTGGAGCAGTTGAGTCCGAACACGTCAATGCCCATGCCTTCGAGAATCGTCAGCGAGGCGTTGATGTCGGTGCCGAGCAACATGCGTCCCGTTGTGTCGAGCGTGACCTGCGCCTGAATCGGCAAATAGATTTGCGTTTTTTCAAAGGCTTGATGCAGACCCGCGATCGCGGCTTTGACTTCGAGGATGTCTTGCGACGTTTCGATGAGCAGGAGGTCAACGCCGCCTCGAATCAGACCTTCAGCCTGCTCGGCGAACGCGGCGATCAACTCATCGTATGTGACGTTGGAAAGATCGGGGTCGTTGGTGGATGGAAGTTTGCCTGACGGTCCAATCGAACCCGCAACAAAACGCGGTTGACCAGTTTTCTCAGCGTATTCATCGGCGAGTCTTTTCGCCAACTGCGCCGCCGCCATGTTGATCTCGATCACGCGGTCTTGCAAATTGTATTCTTTCATCGTCAAACGATTCGAGCGGAAGGTGTCCGTTTCGAGCACGTCCACGCCGACTTCGAGAAATGAACGATGAACTTTTTCCACGGCTTCGGGATACGAGATGACGAGGTAGTCGTTGCATCCGTTGTATTGCTCGCCGCCGAAATGTTCGGCAGTGAGGTTTTGCACTTGCAGGCTCGTTCCCATCGCGCCATCGAAAACGAGGACTTTCTTTTCGAGGGCGTCGAGGTACGAGCGGTTGGTGTATTTGCGATTGGTCATTTAATTTGGTTCTCCATATTTTGTTTCTTGTTTAGTCTATTTCAATGAAAATAAAAAGCTTTCTCTTTTGTACCAAGTGTTTTCCAGTTTTTCATAGAGACAAACTTCTTTTCCGATTGCATGAATTGGTAATCGATCACCATATTCCTTGTAAAACTCTTTTTCAGCATCGTCAATATTTCTTACTCTTGCCAATGTCACATGCAGAATTGGGTCAGAAATATAGGGTTTTAATTCTGGATATTTCTTCTGTATAGTTTGACTTAAGGTTTTAAAAGGTTTGAACGGTTCCACTGATAAATAAAGAACACCGATGTCCGAAAATCTACCTGTGCCTTTCATCGTGAATTCAAATTGACAAAAAGAAGAAAATACTTCTGTCAGTTCTTGGATTACTTGTTTATTTACAAATTCCATTTCTAAAAATGGAGAATATATGGTAATGTGCGGGGGCTTTTTAGCTGCTGGTGTGAAAATATGTTGTTCACGGAAGGGCTGAACGAAGAGTACTTCATCAATTGGCATGGACAGTGCTGTGAATTTATCTTTCATGTTTCAATCCTTGCATATCTTCCAGCGCGGGGTTCGGCGGCGGGTGGTGTTTCGGCGGGCTGAAGCCCTGCCTCAGTTCGTGGAAGTCCGCTGAAGCGGACTCGGTCGTTCAACCCTTCTCATTCCACAAAATCTTCTGCGTGATGCCGCTGATCTTCCAATCCGCATCTGGCTTTGTCAACTGAAATACATAGGCGCAATGCGAAGAGGATTCTTTCTCCTCGCCCGCCTTACGCCAGACGATCATTGAGGTGCGGCAGGTTGCGGAATTTGCATCGGCGAAGTCAATTTCAAAGTTGCCGACCAGATGATGCAGTTTCAAATGGCTGAGCGACTCGCGACGCGATTGGACATAATCCGCCGTCAAAACTGTCTGCGGAGGAGCGCCGTGCAAGTCGGAATAATCCGTGTAAATGGATTCGGTGAAGCAGGCTTGCAGACCGTCCCAATCCTTCAGGTCAAAAGAACTGGCGAAACGCGCGATTGTTTTTTGAATGTTGTCTATATCGTCCATGTGTTACCTCGTAAAAAATCACTTCACATCAGGCGGAAGCGTCGCCCTCCCCGCAGGCGACATCCTGCCCTCGGCGATCATCTTGCGGGCGCGGTCCTTGTTCGTGTTCGTCCAATTCGATTTTGGCTTGCGCGGCGAGAAGCGCAGGGCGTAGCGTTCCGCGTCCATGCCTTTTTCGAGGTTATCAATCCAGCCGAAGCAGATGGCTTCCTCTACCGCCTCCGCATAGTCAATGGACGGTTTCTTCGCGGCTTTTTTGTATCGGATCAACCAAATCTCTTTCTTGGTTTGGTGATTCTTGATCAGCCACTTGCGGAATTCATCGCCTGTCGTCACGTACAGCGTCTCACCGATGTTCATGAATCGCCTTTCGGTCGCGGACTACGCTTCGGAGGATTTCGCTTCGCCGAGGCTTGTTTCTCCTTGTTAGCGTTCCTCTTCGCGATCATTTCCTCATACTTTAGACGCAGTTTATTGTCGTCGTTCGAGAAAGAGACTCCGAGATGCTCGCACATCGTTCGTATCACGCGTTTATACTCTTCGTACGACCAATCCTTGGGACGAATATACAATCTGGATGCTTCTTTCATTGGACTGTTCCTTTCACAACAAAATCGCCTCTCGGCTGAGAGGCGACACGCAGAAGCATATCATCTCTCATCTCCCGCATGATTAATCATGCGCCGAAGTTGGCACCTTCTTCACTGATTACTGATAACTGATCACTAATCACTGCCTGGTTGCCGAAGCGTCAACGGGTCGGTCCCTCAGCTTCTCTGGATGAGCAAATCCGTAAATTGTTTGCGTTTTATATCACGGTGAAGCGAGAATGTCAATTCAATATTTCGGTATAATCTTCATGCTATGCGGATCAACCAAAAATTTATCTCATACATCCCGCTTGTGATTCTCCTCATCGGCTTGGCGATCTTCGCCTACCTCGGCATCCACTTCCGCTACTGGGCAGACGATTGGTGCTACAACGCGGACTTCCGCAATTTGGGATTTCTCGAAACCCTGCGCGGCTACCTCTACAACGTGACATACACTCCCAGCCGCTACTCGGTGACGATCCTCGCGGGACTCTTCTATCCGCTCGGCGTTTTTGGATTGCAGATTCTCCTCCCTCTCTCGCTTCTTCTCTGGACGTGGGGCTTGGTTCGCCTCTTCATCAACCTCTCCTCCCTTTCGGGTTTTTCGCTCTCGGCTCTTCAAGCGACTCTACTTTCCCTCATCATCGTCTACTTCTCCATCTACCTCGCGCCGCATTTGTATCAATCCGTTTATTGGAACACTGGCTTCTTCACCTACACTTTCCCTCTCGTGCTTCTCCCTTGGGTGTTGACCCTCGTCACAGACCAAAATACATCCAAGACAAAATTAATTCTGATCGCCCTGCTCTCTCTCCTCGCAGGCGGATTCTCCGAAGCGAGTTGCACCGTGCTTGTTTCCATTTTGGCGTTGTACACGGTCATCTCTTTCATCGGCTCACGCTACAAAAAAGTTTGGGCGCAGAAATCTTTTGTCCCCGCGCTCGTGGCGTTGACATTCGCCATCGTCGCCATGGCATTGCTCGTCTTCGCGCCGACCACCCAACTCCGCGCAGAGCGATACGGTGAGCCAGCCAGCTTGCCCGAACTGGTGACTTTGGTGCTCAATTTCACCCGCGCGTTTGTCACGCTTTCTGTCAAAGATGTCCAACACCTCCTCATCCTCGTCCTTGCAGGTTTACTCGGCTTCGTGTTGAACTCGAAAGAACGAGACATCAACATCCCCAAAACTCTCGCCCTCGGATTTGGGATCTTCGTTCTGGCGATTCTCCTCGTCGCCGCGTCGTTGACCCCCAGCGCCTACATCGAGCGCGGACTCCCCATCCTCCGCACGCAGATCATCCCGCGTCACATCATGATCTTCGCCTTCGTCGCGCTCGGCTGGGTGGGCGGATATTCCCTTCGTCCACTCTACGCGCCGACTTGGTTGCAGGCTACCGCGACAGTCGCTTTGCTAATCACACTTATTTTTCCGATATTCACTATTTATAATTCCTCAAAATATATTCCCATTTACAGCCAGCGCGCCCAACTATGGGACGAACGCGAGGCGACGATCCTTTCCGCGATTGAGAACGGTCAAGACCGCGTCGAAGTCCTCGCCATAGACGGCGCGCCTGTCGGCGGCATTCGCGATTTCGACCCGCCCGACAAAAAGGGATATTGGATCACCCTCTGCGCCGCTGATTATTATCATATTAAATTACAGGTCATCCTCCCATGAACATTGTTGCGCTCGTCCCCATGCGTCACCACTCCCAGCGTGTGCCAGGCAAGAATTATCGTCCGCTGGCTGGCAAACCGTTATTTCATCACATCATCGAGACTCTGCTCGCCGTGCCGCAGATCAACCAAATCGTTGTGGATACCGACTCCGACGAAGTGATGGACGGTTTGCGCCAGCATTTTCCCACCGTCAACATCATCAACCGCCCCGAATCCCTCCGCGCCGACGATGTGCCGATGAACGAGATTTTGATCCACGATACGGGCTTGTTCCCCGCCGATTTTTATGTGCAGACGCACAGCACGAATCCCTTGCTAAAATCCGAATCAATTTCCAAAGCCATCCAATTACTAATTACCAATTACCCCAATTACGATTCGCTCTTCTCCGTCACCCGCCTCCAAACCCGCCTCTACGACAAAGACGGCAACGCACTCAATCACAACCCAAAGGAATTGATCCAAACGCAGGATTTGCCTCCCGTCTACGAAGAAAACTCCTGCATCTACATTTTCACGCGCGAGAACTTGGTCGCAAAAAGACACCGCATCAGCGACAAGCCGCTTCTGTTCGCCATTGACGCCGACGAAGCGTGGGACATTGACGAAGAACTCGATTTTGCGATCTGCGATTTCCTGATGAAAAGAAAATTATCAAAATAACAACGCATCTCTAATCCCGAAGGGATGATAGGATTGTAAAAGAGATGTCAATAACCCCAATCCCGAAGGGATGACATGATCTCGTTATTATTTTGACACCCCTTCGGGGTTTGAAATCTGTTCCGTTAATTGCCTATAATCATTTGACCCCTTCGGGGTTTTGGAAATGCTATCTTGGTGAGTGAATGAATTATTTCAAACCAATACAGAAAACATTGAACAAATGGTTTGCCGTCCCATGGTACCCCATCCTCTTCGGCGCGTACCCTGTGCTGGCGTTGATGGCGGTTAACGTGGGACAGATCAAACTCGAGGCGGGGTGGCGGCCTCTGATCGTTTGTGTCGTCTTCGCAGGAATCCTATTCCTCTTATTGCGACTCATCCTCCGTGATTGGAATCGCGCGGCGTTCCTCTCCGCGTTGTGGATGGCATTGTTCTTTTCGTATGGTCATGTCTACATCCTGTTGACCGAAAAAACCAAAGACTTCGATTTTGAACAATGGCTCCTGATCGGATGGCTCGCGCTTGCAATCGCTTTTCTCGTTTGGGCGATCAAACGCTCTCCCTCCTCGCCAGCGGCGTTGAACGTGATCGCGCTGGGGCTGGTAGTCACCTCCCTATGGCAGACCAGTTCGGAGGTCCGAAGTGGAGGCGTGCATCGGGTTGGCGCGGAGAATGCTCCCGTGGATGAAAATCTCGCGCGTCCCGAAAATCCGCCAGATGTGTATTATTTCATTCTCGATTCGTATGCGCGCGAAGACTTGTTAAAAAGAGCGTATGGTTACGATAACAGCGCGTTCATCGAAAGTTTACGCGAGCGCGGATTTTATGTCGCGCAATGCAGTCAGGCAAATTACATCCGCACCGAGCTTTCGGTGGGATCGTCGTTGAACATGGAGTACTTGCAGGATTTGGATCCGTCGTTCACGCCCGATAGCATCAAGCGGCGCGTCTTGTGGGATTCGTATAAATACAGCGCGGTGCGATATAACTTTGAAACGCTCGGTTATAAAACGATTGCGTTTGCCACAGGCTTCGCATGGAGCGAGCTGGATGATGCCGATGTGTTTTACACGCCGCCGCCGTTGTCTGCGGGCATGACCGAGTTTGAAACATTACTTCTCGACACGACCCTCGCGCGATACGCGCAGAACTTTGGCTGGGTGGATACGGATGAAGTGATAGGACAAAATTTCCGCGATCGCACTC
Source organism: Anaerolineales bacterium (assembly GCA_021462845.1). Taxonomy (GTDB): domain Bacteria; phylum Chloroflexota; class Anaerolineae; order Anaerolineales; family Villigracilaceae; genus Defluviilinea. Next base: position 778 of record JAJTXU010000175.1, on the reverse strand, counting down.
TGCTTGTTTTCGACTCGATGGATGATATCGCGCGGATGCCCGAGCCGACGTTCGCGTATGTCCATTTGATCTCGCCTCATCCGCCTTTTGTGTTCGGACCCGATGGTGAATACACTCATCCCGCTGATTTTTGGAATGGAAAAAAACAATATCCCGCCGAGTTGTACGCGAAAGGATATCAGAATCAATTGACGTTCTTGAATCAAAAGTTGCTTACCACAATAGATACCTTGCTTGCCGAATCGGATACGCCGCCGATCATCGTCTTGCAAGGCGATCACGGTCCGTGGCTTCAGCCGCGCGACCGTCGCATGTGGATTCTGAATGCGTATTATCTACCTCAACAGCAAGAGAAACTATTTTCAACGATCACACCCGTCAACACGTTCCGCATCATCTTCAACTCCTACTTCGGCGGGAACTATGATATGCTTCCAAACGTTAGTTATTTCTCGCCCGTGCCAAAACTTTATGATTTTTCAGAAGTAAAAAATAATTGCAAATGAAATTCACCGTCCTGTTCACCGCGCCGTACATGATTCCGTTTGTCGAGCGCTTCAAACCCGTCTTCGATAACTACAACATCGAGTTGATCGTGCCAGACGTGCGCGAACGCATGGAAGAGGAAGACTTGATAAAGTACGCGGGTCAATTCGACGGCGCGATCTGCGGGGATGACCGCTACACCGCGCGCGTGATCGAAGCCTGCGCGCCGCGACTCAAAGTGATCTCGAAGTGGGGGACAGGAATCGATTCACTCGACGGGGAAGCCTGCGCT
>JAJTXU010000174.1 GCA_021462845.1 Anaerolineales bacterium | reverse complement strand
CAGCAATACCGTCTTAGGTTGTGATAGTGAAACTGCGCGTTTGTACGGCGAAATTAAAAGCACGCTTAGTAATAAAGGTCGCCCCATTCCTGAAAATGACATTTGGATTGCCGCCATTACCATGCAATACAATGTAGTGTTGGTTTCAAGAGATGCTCATTTCGGTGAAATTGATACTCTTAAAGTAGAAGTTTGGTGAGATTTGCCAGCAGGTGGGAAAATAAGATTGACAATCTCAAACAATATGCTGATCAACTTTGCTTTTTACCGGCTGATAATATCCATTCCCAGCACAAGACCTACAAAAAATTTTTCCTTCAACGATTCTTTCTCTTTCGTTGATAATCTCTTCCCCACAACGCTCACAATTGACTCGTTTGCCTGCATGTGAAATCAATTCACTTACCGAGAAATTCAGGGTGACATCTTGCACGATCATCAATTCCTCATCAGGCATGGATTGATACGCTTGCATCTGCGCGAAGTAGTGACGTTTTTCTTCGGGCGCGTAGAGATTCGCTTTCTCGCGCACATCCAACGTGGGAGAGATACGTATGGCTTGATTTGTTTTCACGTTGACAAACGTCGCGGCGATTTTGCCGTAGTCTTCGATGCGCAAGGTGCGATGACCGACTGTGCATTTTGTGACGGCGATGACTCCGTCTACGAAACAGCCATCGGTTTCGGCGATGACGAGTAGATGCTTGGGGCGGAGAGAAAGGTCGAAGTTGTGAACCAGCATCCCCCTGAGTCCGAAGCGGACGCCGAGAATTTGACGAGGGCAGAGGTGGGAGTGGTCGCTCGAAGCGATATCCAGAAACGGATTGATATCCATAAAACGATTATAAATCTAAGTTTGCCAATAAAAGAGACAAGCGGTAGAATCTTTGTATGACAAAATCCGAGAATCAAGAATTGATAGATCGGCAATTGGTTGAAACATGGGCAGAACAACCTGCTCCGTTGTTGGGGGTCTTGCACGCTTTTCATGAACGCGATGGATACATTTCAGAAACCGCGATGCGGGCGATCTCAAAAGGACTGCGTCAGCCGTTGGCAGATTTATATGGCACAGTAACTTTTTATCATCACTTCAGCCGTGAAGCGGATGGATTAAATAAACCGCGCGTCTGCACGGGACCTGTGTGCAGTTTGAACGGCGGGCATGAATGTTTATCGGCGTTGAAAGATAAAGGCGCGACGCCCATGCCGTGCGCGGGACGATGCGATGAACCTGTGGCGGTGTTGGTCGGCGATGAACAATTCGTCGGCGACGCAAAAGGAAATTTGACTCGCAAGCCAACTCCATTGCCAGCGGTGAATCCTGCAAACATCGAAGAGTGTGTATTTGCAAAAATTCGCGAGCCTGAACGAAATACATTATCAGGTTATCAAAAAACAGGCGGATACGAAGGCTTGACTCGCGCTGTCAAAATGAATCCGCAAGATGTGATCGAACATGTGAAGGCGAGCAAACTTGCGGGTCGCGGCGGCGCGGCGTTTCCAACAGGGACGAAATGGGAAGCGGTTGCAAAAGCAAATGGAAATCCAAAATCAATTGTGTGCAATGCCGATGAAGGCGAGCCAGGTTGTTTCAAAGACCGCGCCATCATGGATTACGATCCGTTCGCTGTCATCGAGGGCATGACTCTCGCGGCGTATGCCACAGGCGCAACACGCGGATTTATTTATTTGCGTTATGAATATCCCGAAACAAATTTGATTTTAGAAAAAGCGATCGCCGAAGCCTATCAAGCAAATTTATTGGGCAAAAATATTCTCGGCGCAAATTTCAATTTCGATCTCTACATCCGTCGCGGCGGCGGCGCGTACATCTGCGGCGAAGAAGGCTCGCTCCTCAACAGTCTCGAAGGCAAGCATCCGTTCCCGCGCAATCGCCCGCCCTTCCCCGTCACGCATGGATTTGAAAATTTGCCGACCGCGGTCAACAATGTGGAAACGCTCGCGGCTGTCGCGCAAATTATGAAACACGAACCCGAATGGTATGTGAGTTTAGGTTTGAATGGAAATGCTGGCACGAAAGTCGTTTCGGTCTCGGGCGATGTACAGCGACCTGGCAATTACGAAGTTCCATTTGGATTACCGCTTCGGACTCTGATTTACGACTGGGCTGGCGGACCCAAGCCTGGACGCACGCTTCAAGCCGTGACCATGGCTGGACTCTCAGGCGGATTCCTTTCTCACGCTGACGTCGAGTCTGCCACGATTGATGAGCCTTCCATCCGCAGTAAAGGCTCGATGCTCGGCGCGGCAGGCATGATCGTGTATGACGATAGCCGAGATATGATCCGTGTGGCGCATGACGCGATGGAATTCTTCGCGCATGAATCGTGCGGAAAATGTTTTCCATGCCGCATCGGCACACAACGCCTGATGGAACGACTCAATGGCGACGGTCCAAACGATATGACAGTTTGGTTGAGCGAAATTAACGACTTGAGCGAAGTGATGAAATCCACCAGCGCCTGCGGACTCGGCATGGCGGCTCCGTTGGTGGTGGAAAGTTTAGTCAAACACTTCCCTGAGCGAGTGAGGGAGCATGTGGAAGGTAAATCAAGGTGACAGTCACTTTGAAAGTGACTGTCACCTTTGGAAGAGAAAAATTATGACCGATAACAAAATCATCCTAGACGGCAAAGAAGTATCTTTCACACCAGGTGAAACGATTTACGAAATCGCAACTCGGCAGGAGACGTTCATCCCAACCTTGTGCTATGACCCACGACTCAAAGCCTTTGGCGCATGTCGCTTGTGCGTCGTGGATATTAAAGGGATGAAGAATCCCGTCGCTTCGTGTACCACCGCCGCCACCGCAGGCATGGACGTGTCCACCAGCAACGAACGCATCGAAAAATTCCGCAAGACATTATTGGAAATGGTTGTCTCTGAAAATCGAGAACTCGAAGTCACGCCATTGAGAAGCATCGCCTCCCAAGAATTGACCTTGCTCGTTGACAAATACGACGCTCACAACGGACGTTTCCAAGGCGCGCAATCGGGTCACAGCAAGTTGGATGATGCAAATCCATTCTTGCTTCGTGACTACGACTTGTGCATTTCATGCTATCGCTGTGTCCGCGTGTGCGCCGAGCAAGAAGGCGATTACGCCATCAGCGTGATGAATCGCGGATTTCACACACAAATCACCACTGAGTTCAACGGCTTCTTGAAAGACTCCGCCTGCACCTTCTGCGGTCAATGCGTGCAGACTTGTCCCACTGGCGCGTTGGGCGATAAGAAGGCGTTGAGAAATGCTTAAAGCATTAAACACAAAGGACACGAAGGTCACTTAGGAAAAACCTTAAGGCTTCCCCCTTTGTGTACTTTGTGCCCTTCGTGTTAAAAAAGATTTCAAAATGCAGGCACAGTTTCATGCTACACTTGTATCAGGAATACACACAATGTCTATCCAGAGTAGCACACAAATCGGAAATGTAATTCGCAATGCCGTTGTGTTCAATGTCAAAAATTGGGATGGTGGCATAATGAATTCAGATTCTCTAATCCAGTCTGTTCAGGATTTTTTTACCATCTTAGAAGAACGCAAAATAGATTATGTGTTGGTCGGGGGAATCGCCATTCTTCATTATGTGGAAGGACGAAACACGCAGGATTTAGACCTGCTCATGGCTCTATCATCACTGGAAAAGTTGCCCGAACTCAAAATCGCCGAGCAAGATAAAAACTTTGTCCGCGTCAATTACAGCGAATTGCAAATTGATATTTTGTTGACTCAGAATCCGCTTTTCAAGAAAGTCCACAGCGGATATTCAAAAGTACAAAAGTTTCTCGACCGCAACATCCCACTGGCGACTGTGGAAGGTCTACTGTTATTGAAACTGTACGCTTTGCCTTCTTTATATCGGCAAGGTAATTTTGCCCGAGTCGGAATTTACGAGAACGATATTGCCACCTTGCTTCATTATTACCAACCTGATATGCCTTCATTGCTGACAGAATTGTCCAACTATGTGGACGAGAATGATTTTAAAGAAATCAATGGCGTTGTATCTGATATTCAAAATCGGATCAAGAGATTTAAAAGATGAGGCTCGCTAAGATTTGCCCCACTGGCGCGTTGGGTGATAAGAAGGCAATCAGAAATTCTTAATTAACCGCCAAGCACGCTAAGAACGCAAAGTAAAATTGGGTTTTCTTAGCGACCTTCGCGGTCTTTGCGGTTCAAAAAAATCGCAAGACAGGAGCAACGATCATGACAATGCAAGACATTCGTGAGTTACCGCTGATTGACTTAGGCGTGAAAAAGACTCGCACCATCTGCGGCTATTGCGGTGTCGGCTGTTCGGTGGATGTGTTATCGAAAGATAATCGCATCATCGGCATTCAACCCGCCATGGACGGTCCCGCCAATCTCGGCGCGTTATGCGTGAAGGGACAATTCGCTTTCGATTACGTTCATCACCCCGACCGTTTGAAGCATCCGCTTGTGCGTCGCGCAGATGGCAAACTGCATGAAACCACTTGGGATGAAGCGATTCAAGTCGCGGCTGATGGTTTCCGCAACGTGGCGCAAAAATACGGGCGCGAATCGATCTACGGTGTTGCTAGCGGACGAACTCCCACCGAAGCCGATTACCTGATGCAGAAATTTATCCGCGCGGGCTTCGGCACTCACAACATAGACAACTGTTCGCGTGCCTGACACGCCCCTACTGTCGCTGGTCTAGCGACTACCTTAGGACGTGGCGCGATGTCTAACCCGCTCTCCGATTTGGAGAAGGCGGATGTCTACTTCTGCATCGGCACCAACATGACGGAAGCGCATCCCGTCGCGGCAACGCGGATGAAGAAAGCGCTCGCTCGCGGCTCGAAGTTGATCGTCGCCGATCCGCGTTTGATCAAGCTGGCAGAGTTAGCCGACCTCTATCTCCCCCTGCGCGTCGGCACAGACGTGGCGTTGCTTCTCGGCATGGCGCATGTGATCGCGCGTGAAAATTTAATTGCCCATCAATTCGTCGCTGAAAAAACAACAGGCATTGACGAATACATCGAACACGTCAAGAAGTTCACACCCGAATGGGCAGAAGAGATCACAGGCGTCCCTGCGAAGGATATTGAAAAAGCCGCCATCATGTACGCCAGCGCGGACAAAGCGTCTATCTATTACACACTTGGAATCACCGAACACATCTGCGGCGTGGACAACGTCCAAAGCTTGAGCAATCTCGCGCTGATGACGGGGCATCTCGGTCGGGAGGGATGCGGGATCAATCCCCTGCGCGGGCAGAACAACATCCAAGGGGCGGGCGATGCGGGCGCGGCTCCGAGCGACTATCCTGGTTATCAAAATGTCAACAAGCCAGAGAACCGCGACAAGTTCCAAAAATTATATGGTCGCGCATTGGACGCCGAACGAGGCATCACAAAAGTCACCGCGTTGGACAGATGCGGTGATGGCATCCACGCCTTTTTGATTGACGGCGAGAATACGTTGATCTCCGACCCGAACCGCGAACACACCGAACACGCGTTGAAACAATTAGACCATCTGGTTGTGATCGACATCTTCCTCACCGAAACGGCGCAAATGGCAGATGTCGTCTTACCCGCCGCATCATGGGCGGAAGTGGACGGCACGCTCACCAACACAGAGCGCCGCATCCAACGAGTCCGCGCGGCGGTGACTCCTCCAGGGGAAGCCAAACCTGATTGGTGGATTTTGAGCGCGCTGGCTAATGCCATGAGCATCCCAGGCTTTGAGTATGATTCGGCGAAAGAAGTCTTCAACGAGTTATGCAACGTCGCGCCGATCTATGCGGGCGTGGATTGGGACATGATTGACGATGGTCAATATCAATGGCCCGTGCCATATAAAGGTCACCCAGGCACGCCGCGTTTACATGAAGACGGTTTCAGCCATGGCAAGGCGTTGTTCAGAGTCATCGGCTATCGTGACCCCGCCGAAGTTGTGGATGATGAATATCCCGTTTGGTTGACCACAGGCAGGCGTTTGCAAAATTATCACACCCGCACGCAAACAGGTCGCTCGGCTGGCATCGAATATCTCGCGCCTGAAGAATATCTCGAAGTGAATCCCGATAATGTCGCCAAGTGGGGTCTCACCGATGGCGGCTGGGCGAAGGTCACGAGCCGACGCGGCGAAGTGAAGATCAAAGTCAAGTCCACGCCGCGTTCGCCGAAAGGCACCGTCTTCGCCAGTTTCAGTTTTGCCGAAACGCCAGTGAATATGCTAACGGGTTCGGGCTACGATCCCAACACACATACGGCTGAGTTAAAAGTTTGTACGGTTCGCGTTGAGCCAGCGTAAGGAGTAGGGACACGACGTTGTCGTGTCCCTACAAGAATATGACTCGCTTCAACAAGAAGAAACAATCCATTTGGAAAGTCAAAGATAACCAAATCACGCGCAAGAAAGACGCGCTTGCCGCCGAAGAGCCGTTGGAAATTTTATTGCGCGCGGGCGAAGAACAAAAAACGCTTGCCATCACCATGCGCACGCCAGGCAACGATTACGACCTCGCGGCGGGATTTTTATACAGCGAGGGAATCATCCACAGCAAAGCCGATTTCACCAGCATGACCTATTGCGTGGACGATAAACAGCAGGAATACAACTCGCTTCGAGTCCAGCTGACAGTTGATTCTGTCCCTCATCTTCATCAATTCGAACGGCTTTTTCTCGCCAACAGCGCCTGCGGCGTTTGCGGCACCACCATGCTCGATGACTTGAGCGAAAGGAATATCCCCGCAATTCCAGCGGGTCCAATTGTTGAACCTTCATTCATCACATCCCTGCCCGACAAACTTCGCCAATCCCAAGCCCTATTCGAATCCACTGGCGGACTCCACGCTGCCGCCTTATTCGACCTCGACGGAAATTTACTAGCCGTCCGCGAAGATGTGGGCAGGCACAATGCTTTAGATAAGTTAATCGGTTGGGGGTTGTTGAACGATCAACTGCCATTTCACAACAAGATTCTGTTAGTCAGCGGGCGGGCGAGTTATGAATTACTGCAAAAAAGTTATGTGGCTGGAGTTCCTGTTTTTTGCGCGGTCTCTGCTCCAAGCAGTTTGGCAGTGGATGTTGCAGAACGATTTGACATCACACTGATCGGATTCTTGCGGGGGAATCGATTCAATGTTTATGCGGGGATTGAGAGAATCAAATCCGCAGAGCCTGCTCTTTCGAATTGACAACCCCACCACTATTGATGTCGCCTCTCACTGTGAGAGGCGATTTTCAGGTACATCCCTTTTTAGTTCAGGGCGTAGATGTAGAAACTTGATTAATTTCTTTCGTTCTGATGTTAATATACAAAGGAGGACTATCAACTGATCCTAAATACAAAACATCAGGTTGATGCCAATATACAGATGTATTAGATGATACGTCACCTGAAAAATATGTACCTGAGTGATGGTCTAACAAAATCGATAACGATGAATCGACTCTGTCAAACAGGAATAAAGATGAATAAAACAATTCGTTGACATAACTTATCCCCAAAAACAAAGTTTCTTTGCTATCAGGCGTCCAAACAAAAGAGCCAACTCTCTCGTAGATTTCTGGCAAGGCGATTCGGTTCTCCTCACCAGAATCTAATTCTCGAATATATACTGCCTCAGGTTTACCATGATAGATATACGCGAGGTATTTTCCGTAGTAGTGTAGCATTGGTTCTGTAAATTACTTCAAGAAGTAGGTCAAGTGTTATCCTTGTGGTGTTGAAACAAAAGGAGAAACAAATGACCTACCCCAA
>JAJTXU010000173.1 GCA_021462845.1 Anaerolineales bacterium | reverse complement strand
TCTCAAAGACGGCTTGTGGGATCCGTTTGAAAATTGGAGCATGGGCAACGCGGCTGAATTTATTGCGGATGAATACGAGGTGACGCGCGAGGCAATGGATGACTTTGCGCTTCGCTCTCACGGGAGGGCTGTTGAGGCGCAAGCGGCGGGCAGATTCGCGCCTGAGATCGTCCCCGTGCGGATCGAGGGGCGAAAAGGTGAAACGATCGTGGACACGGACGAAGGTCCGCGAAAAGACACGACGCTCGAAGCGTTGTCCAAACTCAAACCCGCGTTCAAATCCAATGGAAAAGTGACGCCAGGAAATTCATCCCCGATGAACGACGGCGGCGCGGCGGTGGTGATCTCGTCGCGCGCGTATGCCGAGAAAAATAAATTGAAACCGATGGCGCGCGTGGTGGGGTATGCGCAAGCCGCGCTCGAACCGAAATATTTGTTCGCCGCGCCCGCGCATGCGATTCCCAAGTTGTTGAAAAAAATTGACTGGAAATTATCCGATGTAGACTTGATCGAACTCAACGAAGCCTTCGCCGCGCAAGTCCTTGCGGATGGTTACGCACTGGCAGACCAGGGCTGGGATTGGGACAAAGTCAACGTCAACGGCGGCGCGATCGCGTTGGGACATCCACTCGGCGCAAGCGGCGCGCGCGTGTTGACGACGTTGTTGTATGCGTTGAAAGAACGCGGGTTGAAGCGCGGCATCGCATCGCTTTGTTTGGGAGGAGGAGAAGCGGTGGCGATGGCGGTGGAGGTGGAGTAAGAGAGCAGAGACTGGAGATTGGAGATTAGAGATTAGAGGCTGAGAATTGGAGAATTAGAGAATTGAAGGTGTAACGCGGTGGTTGAGTAGTTCCGCGATGCTCGTCGCGGGACGTATCGAAAGCAGAGACCAGAAACTAGAGACTGATTGTTAGAGAATTAGTGAATTAGACGATTGGAGATTTGAGGATGGATAAGACCGAACGCGACTCGAAGATCAAAAGAATTTGGAAAGGCCAAAATCATTAAATACGAAGGACGCAAAGAGCGCTTGGGTTTTCCTTTGTGACCTTCGTGTCCTTTGTGTTTGAAAAGGAATCGAAATGACAAACATCAAACACATCTACGTCATCGGCGCAGGGACAATGGGCAACGGCATCGCGCAAGTCGCGGCGACATCGGGCTATCAAGTCACGTGCATGGATGTTCAATCCGCCGCGCTGGAGAAAGCCAAAGCCGCGATTGCCAAGTCCACGAGCAAGTTGCTCGAAAAAGGGACGATCACCAAAGAGGGAAAAGATTCGGCGGATGCAATTCAGTTCGTCTCGAACATGGACACGATGAAAGACGCGGACTTTGTCATCGAAGCCGCAACAGAAAATCCCGAACTGAAATTCAAAATTTTCAAAGACATGGACGCCAACGCGCGTGAAGGCGTGATTTTGGCGAGCAACACCTCTTCGATTTCGATCACAAAGATCGCCGCGCAGACCAAGCGTCCCGACAAAGTGATCGGGATGCACTTCATGAATCCCGTTCCGTTGATGAAACTCGTCGAAGTCATCAAAGGACTCGCCACCAGCGAAGAGACTCTCGCCGCAACACTCGAACTGTGCAAGGTCATGGGCAAGGAAGCGTGGGAGGCGAATGACGCGCCTGGGTTCATCTCGAATCGCATTTTATGTCCGATGATCAACGAAGCGATCTTCGCCCTGCAAGAAGGAGTCGGCACGAAAGAAGCCATTGACGCTGTGATGAAACTCGGCATGAATCACCCCATGGGTCCGCTCACACTCGCGGACTTGATCGGACTCGATGTCGTGCTATTCATTATGGAAGTCCTGCACCGCGACCTCGGCGAAGACAAATACCGCCCTGCGCCGTTGTTGAGGAAGATGGTAGATGCGGGATATTTGGGGAGGAAGACGGGGAGAGGGTTTTATACGTACAAGTAAGAAGTTATCAGTGATCAGTGAGCAGTCAGGCTGTGCTATACTCTCGCCCATCAACAAGGAGATTTATCCAATGACAACCACTCAAGCCACCGCAGAAGTATTTTGGACGGCGTTTAAAGTTTTACCTGCCGAAGAAAAGCGCGCCGTGCTTCAAAAAATAATCCTTGACGAGAATCTTCGCCGTGACCTGATGGACTTGTCCGTCATCGAAGAACGCCGCAACGAACCTGGACGCCCATTGCACGAGTATTTGACAGAAAAGGCAAAAAATTAGAACTCCGAGATTTCCAAAATCTCGGAGTTCTGCTATATGAGCGATTTTCTTTCAAGAGTAAAATATACCTATGAACAACAACCATCCACGAATTCACACGAATAAACGAATTTGCTCACCATCCATTCGCGCATTCGTGACCCCACATCGTACTCGCAGAGTATTCGTGGACGGTGTTTCCTCATCTTCATCCCAACTCCTCATACACTTCCCCCAAATCCGACCCCAGACTTTAAATCCGCATCCCAACTCCCCTTGTCGTATTTGGGGGAAGACGGAAGGGGGACCTCCCCATGACCCTGCCTTCCTCAACCGTCTTAACCTTGATTAGCAGGATTATAGGATTACTATGACTGGGATCGAAAATCGTCATGAAATATGAAGATTTAACCCGCTGCATCATCGCCGCCGCCATGAAAGTCCACTCCACGCTCGGAAATGGCTTTCAAGAAGTCATCTATCAACGCGCCTTGGAAATCGAAATGCCTTTTCACAACCTGACCTTCGACCGCGAAAAGGAAATGGACATCTTCTACCGCGGAATCAAAATTGGCACCCGCCGCGTGGACTTCTTCGTCGAAAACGTCATCATGGTCGAACTCAAAGCCGTCATTCAACTGGAAGACGTTCACCTTGCGCAAGCTATGAATTATCTTGAAGCGTATAATATGGAAATTGGTTTACTCATAAACTTCGGAGCGAAAAGTCTTCAATTCAAGCGCGTCCACAATAACAAGATACTAAAGCTCGGGGATGACGACAACAATCCACCAGCGAAATAAATCAAGGTAATCCTTCCATCAAGAAAATCAAGGTTAAGACCATGCCCCATGACCCAGCCTACCTCCTCGCCGAAATGAAAATCGAAGAAGCCATCCAATCAAGCGCAACGGAACTTGCGTTAGATGCTATGAGTTTAAGCAAATTACCAGAATCTATTGGAAAATGTACTAATTTAAAGAGATTAGATCTCGAGGGAAACAACTTGCGTACCTTGCCTGATGAGTTAGGGAAGCTTATCAACCTAGAAATGCTTAACATATGCCAAAATATATTTGTCATACTTCCAGAACCAATAAGTCAATTAACAAATCTTGATCGATTATATGCATATCAAAATAATATATCAATCTTGCCAGATTGGATATCAAACTTACATAAATTGAAAAAAATTGTATTTGGATCAAAACTTTATGGAGGAAATTTTATTACCAACCTTCCTCCTTCCCTGGCTCAACTTGAGCATTTGGAAAGCCTCAACCTCGACGACAATCCCCTCGACCCCGAACTCGCCGAAGCCTATAAAGAAGGTATTGAAGCTGTCAAAGCGTACTTACATGCCAACGCCGAAGCACAACTCATTCTCAACGAAACCAAACTCATCCTTGTTGGCGAAGGCGAAGTAGGAAAGACTTGCCTAATGGATGCATTGCTAGACAAACCTTGGCAGGAACATCCCTCCACCCACGGCATCGAAATCCAATCATTCAAGGCTTCTGACATCAAAACCCAAAAAGAAATCACCCTCAACGGCTGGGATTTCGGCGGACAGCGCGTCTACCGTCCCACGCACCAGTTATTCTTCAGCGCGCCCGCCGTCTATCTCGTCGTGTGGAAACCGCGCGAAGGTCCCCAGCAGGGCTTCGTCAAGGAATGGATTCAACTCGTCAAGCGCCGCGAGCCGAGCGCAAAAATCATTGTCGTCGCTACGCACGGCGGTCCGCAGCAGCGCCAGCCCGATATTGACCGTCAGGAATTGTGGGACCTCTTCGGCAAGGATACCGTCATTGACTTTTTCTTCGTGGATAGCAAGCCCGACCCGAAGGGGCACGGTCACCGCAAAGGCATCGCCGAACTCAAAGAAGCCATCGCCCGCGTCGCCGCGACCCTGCCCGAAGTCGGTCGCTCCGTGCCCAAGAGTTTTGCCGATGTCCGCACCGCCCTCCAAGCTACGGGCGCGCCCTACCTGCCTCTCGATCAAGTCCTCGCCATCTGCCGCCTCCATCACATGGACGATGAGATCGCGCGCCTCTTCATCACCATCTCGCACCGCCTCGGTCACCTCACGCATTACGAAAACGACCCCGCCCTGCGCGACATCGTCATCCTGCGCCCCGACTGGCTCGCCTCCGCCATGAGTTATGTGTTGGACGATGAAGCGACTCGCACGGCGCATGGCTTGGTGGATTTCTCCCGCCTCGGTCATTTATGGGATGACCCGATTCGTCCAGCGGATACCCGCTATCCAGCGACTCTCCACCGCATCTTTTTGCGGCTGATGGAACGCTTCGATCTTTCCTACCGTGTGGCTGGTCTCTCCAAAGACGAAGACTCCAACCCTGTCAGCCTCATCGCCCAACTCGTCCCCGATACCACTCCCAAAGAAGAAGATTTCACCAAAGCTTGGTCTCCCAATCTCGCTCAAGGTGACATTCAACAGACTCAAATCTGCCGTATCGTTGACGCCGCCAACGGTCAATCCGCCAACGCCGAAGGACTGTTCTTCCAACTCATCGTCCGTTTGCATAAATATTCATTAGGTCGCATTAACTACAACGACAGCGTCCACTGGCAGCGTGGGCTGATCCTCGATGCGAACTACAACGGTCGCGCATTATTGCGTCACATCGGCAACGACGTGCATATCACCGTCCGCGCCGCATTCCCCGAACGTTTTCTTGGCATGTTGACCGAAGAAGTGAAATACCTCGTCGAAAGTTTTTGGGAAGGTCTGCGTTGCGATGTCACCGTGCCATGTTTAACCACGCCCGAATGCAAAGGTCTTTTTGAGGTCAGCAAACTCATCGAAAACAAAAGACGCAATCGCAATGACCAACCTTGTCCCATTTGTAACGAGTGGCAAAGCATCGAGCAATTGCTATCCAATGCCCCCGCCGCAACAGAAGCAATTTCACTTGACTCGCTGATGAAAGAATTTGCTCAAGTCAAAGACAAACTCGATGTCGTCAACGACAACACCCGTCGCATCTTGAGCCAAGTTGACAAACAATACGCCGACCTCATCCAACTCTTCACCGACGAAGCCAAAGAAGGTCCGCGCCTGTTCAGTCTCTTCCCGCTGGATGGCAACAAGTTCAATCCCAAAAACTGGATTCGACATCAATTCCGCTTGGTTCTGTGGTGCGAACACTCGCGGCTTCCTCTCCCCGTGCTCAACAACGGCGACATGAAGAAAGGCGTCTATGACTTTGAACTCGACAAGGAATGGTTCAAGAAAACCGCGCCGTATTTGAAATTAGTCACAGGCACATTGAGTTTGGTTCTGCCTGTCGCATCATCCGCGCTCCAAGTAGCAAACGACGCCGCAACCAAAGCCTTGCAAGCCCAAATCGGTCTCGGCAAAGATGTGATTGACGCCATCGCTGGCGAAGCCTCCGCCCTCAACGAATTTTCAAGCGTCATCGATTCCGCAGACATCGAACGCGGCGTCGGCTCTCGTGCCGAAAACGCAACCCTGCGCGAACTCCACGCCCTGCTCAAAGCCAAAGACCCCGATCATAGTTTTGGCGGTCTCGTCCGCGTCCTCAACAAACGCAACGAATTCCTCTGGGTGCATAAGAGGTTTGCGGGAGAATATTAAGTTACATGTCATTCTCCCGAAGAACATCGGGACGATGTGTGGCAAAGAAAACCTTTACACACAGGTTTCGCCACTCCCTCGAGTTTCTGCTACCAGAGATAATTTTCTTTGGGAGTACAATACATCTATGAACACCTGTCACGAATACTCGATTGCCGCCGAAGCTCGTTCTTTCCCGACACCGTGCGCAGGCGGCTTCTTCTTTCTATCGGGAAAGACTCCGCAAGCATAGTTTTCTCAAAGTCCTGGTTCTGGCTCTTTTGTACACGGAGTACGCGGAGTGAACGGATTTTTTCCGTTTTTCACAGAGCGTTCCGTGTCGTCCGCGCGATCCGCGTACAGAGATTGGTTTTGTCTAGCGATAATGAGAAAACCATACGCCGCAAGGTAGATCGGCTATCATGTTCCATAACCAAACCACCTCCAATTAAAAAAACAGTTTGGATCAAACTGCGAAATCTGCAGACTTGCATCAAGACCACAAGATGTTTCATTTAAGTTCCGACCACTGACTACGTATCAAGGAGGCTGAACCATGTTACGCAAAATGCTTTCCCTGGTTGCCCTGCTGACGCTGGCGCTCTCAGCCTGCGCGGCGGGAGGAACGTCCACACCTGCCGGGAATCCAACGACTCTCCCCGTGTCCACGTCTGAGGCGAATCTCACCTCGCCTGCGGCGCCCACATCTAAAGCAAGCGCCACATCATCCGCCGCGCCGACATCCAAGGCGAATTCATCGGGCTGCACCGATAGCGCGGCTTTCGTATCCGATGTGACCGTGCCAGATAACACCAACCTCGATAAAAGCGAAGCGTTCGTCAAGACGTGGCGAGTGAAAAACACCGGCACCTGCGCCTGGACCGACAAATACACGCTTGTATTCACCAGCGGCGAACAAATGGGCGCGCCAGATTCCAAGCCGCTGAGCGCCACGCAGCCGGGCAAAACGCTGGACATCTCTGTGAACATGACCGCGCCGGCAAAAGACGCCGCCTATCGAGGAGATTACGAACTGCGTAACCCATCCGGCGAGGCAATGCCGATCGATAACGGTACTTCGCTATGGATCATAATCACCGTTGGAACGGCAACCACCGCGTCAGGCGGACCCGGATCTGCCTCAGCAACCTGCGCGTTTACCGTCAGTTCAACGAACACGAGCGTGGTTGTGGATGCGATCAACGCCTACCGCGCAGATAACGGTCTCCCTGCTTTAACCGTTAACCCAATTTTGACCACCGCCGCGCAAGCGCACAGCAACGACATGGCTTGCAACAGCCTATTCGTCCACACCGGATCAGACGGTTCCACGCCGCAATCGCGCGCCACAGCCGCCGGATATTCCGGCACAGTAACCGAAAATGTGTATGGGCGCAACCCACCCCCCACTGGGCAGGAGGTGGTCGCATGGTGGGCAACCGATCAAACCGACCCCAGGCATGGGCAAAACCTGCTCACCACAAAATATACAGAGGTGGGCGTGGGCTATTCTTTCTTCAATGACTTCGGGTATTACGCTGTCGTCTTTGGAACGCCATAGGCGCTGCGCCAACTTTCAAAAACCCGCGTTGAGGTCCATGTCGATTCATATCACACGTTACAACCGCGCCGAACAGAGCTGGCTCCCTGCTGTGATGTCTTTGCGAGAAGAGTTCGGGAGCGGGCAGGAACCTGAGCCGTTCGTCAATTTCATCCGGCGGAGGCTGGAACGATGAAACGATGCGCCTGATCCTCGCATGGGATGGCGAACTCCCTGTGGGGTATGGGCTGGCATTTGACGTGGAATCCGACCCGGCGAAACCCGAGTGGGCGCGCTCTGCCTGGTTGAGCGGAGAGTGGCGCAAACTGGTCTCAGCCCGTTCACTCCTTCCCCTCGCCGCCTGACAACCTTTGCGCACCCGTCAATTATGGCTTTCTCAAAGATACTGTTGGCAAACTCGAGAAGAAGCGGAGTAGGCGACAGTCGATGGTGGAACGAATGGCTAGGCCGGGTTCAAAGTCCAGCTTTTTTGATATCGC
>JAJTXU010000172.1 GCA_021462845.1 Anaerolineales bacterium | reverse complement strand
ATTTTGGGATTATCCGTCGTATGGGCGCGTCGTCGAGGGTCCGCTGTTGAAGGGGTTGTACAACATCGGGCGCGATTGGTATCGCGCGCGTCAAAAGCGGACGCATCAGGCTGAGGCGTGATGCGCATCGCCTACGTCAGCCTGCATTGGGCGCGGACAAAAAATTCGGGCGTGGGGAAGAAGATTGAGAATCAGCTTGACGTGTGGCGGCGCGCGGGGCACGAGGCGCGGATGTTCATGCACGCCGCTACGGGCGAACCAGCCGAAAGGTTGATCGAAGCGCAGGTCATCCCATACGAATCGCGCGGAAAAATTGTCACCGAATTGAATCGCATCCGCGCGGCGCGTCAACTCGTCAACGCGGTGAAAGAATTCAAGCCCGACATCATTTATTTGCGTTACGGAATTTATGTGTATCCCGCGCATCGCCTGATGAAGATCGCGCCAGTGATCGAAGAGATCAACACGAACGACTTGACCCAGCATGAAGATCTGGGCGGGATATATAGTTTGTACAACCGACTCACGCGCGGAATTTTTCTGCGCCTCGTGCGCGGACTTGTGACCGTCTCGCGCGAATTGGAAGTTTCCCCCGCCTTTGCTTTGTATCGCAAGCCCACGCGCGTCATTGCAAATGGGATCGAACTTGACGCGTTCGCGCCTTTATCTGCACCATCGAACGAATCGCCGCGCTTGGTTTTCATCGGAAGCCCTGGCTACATTTGGCACGGAGTTGATAAGCTCGTTGATTTCGCGCGCCGCTTCTCGGATGTGCAACTTGATATTGTCGGGTATGACTCTTTGCCTGAACATGAACCCCTGCCTCGAAATTTGACTCTGCATGGTTATCTTTCTTCGGAACAATATCTGAAGGTTCTCGCCCGCGCTGATGTTGCGATCAGTTCGCTGGCGCTGCATCGCATCCAATTGGATGAGGCGTCCACGTTGAAGAGCCGCGAATGCCTCGCGCTGGGACTTCCGCTTGTGGTTGCCTACACCGACACCGACCTCGATGACGCGGGTTTCGATTTCCTGTTGAAGATTCCCAATAAAGAGGATAACATTCACACGCACGGCGAAGCCATCCGCGAGTTTGCGTACCGTATGCGCGGCGTCCGCGCGGATCGTGGTGCGCTGAAGGATCGAATCGATTCGACGCGCAAAGAAGAACTCCGCTTGAAATTTTTTAGAGAGATCATTAATAAAAAATTGGACGCTGATTCACGCTGAAAACGCAGATTTTTTCTTTTGAATCAGCGAAATCAGCGTTCTTCAGCGTCCAAAACGTTTTATCAGAGAAACGAATGCCAAATACCCGTGAACTGTCCCTGCGATTGCTCGTCATCGCGCTTGCCACATTCTTACTCACCGCCGCCAGCCTTGAATTCTATACCATCACATGGGGGACAGGCGAATGGCTGGGTTTGTTTTCGCTTAAGTGGTTTGTCGCGTTTATTTTGTTCGAGGCGTTCTGTGTCGTTTGTCTCCAAGCGACGATCCTCGCCGCATGGCGCAATGAAAAGTTTAATTCCGCGCTCGCTCGCGTGGCAAAACTCCGCAACAAACTTGGCGCGTTGCGCTGGGTATTGAGCGCGATCGTTCTCATCCTTCCCATTTGGATCCTGCAATACACCGCGTGGGGACTCGTCTTGCACGGACAATATCTCCGCTGGCTGATGTGGGCGGTCTCCGCGATTTTGCTCGGATTCCTGTTGACTCGCTCCGCTGAACACGCGCTCGAATGGCTTGGGATTTTATCGTCATTGATCTTGATCTCAGGCGCGGCGGTCTTCATCCTGTCGCTCGGCAACGTGACGAGTTATCCGTTCTCGCTGGGCTGGTCGGAGGGAAATCGCTGGTGGGATTATTCGATCCTGTTCGGGCGCGATATTTATATTTACCCCGCAGACAAACCCATTCCCGTGTTGCTCGATGTCGGCAGGCAATTCATCGGCGGGATTCCGTTCCTGCTCCCGAACGTCACGATCTGGCAAGCGCGTTTATGGACGGGACTCGTGAACGCTGTGCCGTATTTCATTCTCGGTCTCGTTGCGTTCAAGTCCGCGCAATTCAAACGCTGGCAATGGATTCTCGTCTCAGTGTGGACGATGATCTTCGTCCTCCAAGGTCCGATCCATCCGCCGTTGTTGTGGTGCGCGATCTTCGTCGCGTTCGCGTGGGGCAAACCGTTGTGGTTGGCTGTGCCGTTGATCTTTGTCACAAGTTATTTCGCCGAAGTGAGTCGCTACACGTGGATGTTCGCCCCTGGCATGTGGGCGGCGATGTTGGAGTTTGCTGGCGGAGATTCAGTATTAACCGCTAAGAGCGCGAAGCACGCAAAGAAAGATTTAAAACTTGGCGACACTTCGATACAACTCAGTGCAAGCCTTAGCGGGCTTCGCGGTTCAACCGATCGCGCTGTCTGGGCGCGCGCAATTTCAGTCGGCGTGGCAGGCATACTCGGCGGATATGTTGCGCCGTTCTTCCTTCCAACGTGGATTGCTCAAGCGACAGCGCTATTCATGGGCGGAGCGGAACCGGTGGATGTCTCCAGTCTTGGTTCTGGTGTGACGGTGTCGGGCGTAAGTTCTGAAGCAGGGTCGCAGGCATTGCTTTGGTATCGCCTGTTCCCGAACGCTACGTATCCCGAAGGGATTTTGATCGGCTTGTTGCTCGCGGTTGGACCATTGATCGCCGTGCTTGTTTATTTATCGGTGACGAGGCGACGGTCGTTGAACTCATTGCAGAAACTCGCGGTCATTCTGCCGTTGCTGGCGTTTCTCGTCGTCGGCTTGATCGTCAGCGTGAAGATCGGCGGCGGCGGCGACCTGCACAACATGGACATGTTCATCATTGGCTTGTTGTTCGCGGGCGCGATGGCGTGGCATCAATCGGGCGCGAAATGGATTCTCGAAAGCGCCGCCTCGCCCGTGTGGATTCGAATCATCTTGCTCTTCATGGTTGTGTATCCCGCATATTATCCGATGAAATTCATCGCGCCGAATCAAGTAGCGGAGGAAGATATGACGTGGGTGATGACCCTCGCCGACATTCCGCCGCAAGGTCCGTTCCCTGAATTGCTTCCGTATGAAACCGATTCGGACAAAGCGTTGAAAGATATCAAGGATGCCATCGAAGAATACGCGCCGAAGGGCGATATCCTTTTCATTGACCAGCGGCAACTGCTCGCGTTCAGATACGTCACTGGTGTTCCGCTTGTGCCAGAGTATGATAAAAAAGTTCTCATCAATGAAGCGATGAGCGCGAGCGGATCGTATTTCCAAAGTTTTTATCGCGACCTCGCCGCTCATCGTTTCTCGCTCATCATCACCAATCCGCTCCATGAACGAGTCCAAACCGAAGAAGATAATTTCGGCGAAGAGAACAACGCCTGGGTCGAGTGGGTCTCCGCGCCTGTGTTATGTTTTTATGAACCGCTGGAAACGCTGAAAAAAGTTAGAATTCAACTGCTCGTGCCGAAGCAGGACATTTCGGCATGCGCGAAATATTTGGATAACTAAACATGTCACCCTGAGGGAGTGGCGCGAGGCGCCACGACCGAAGGGTCTCTACTTGCCATGTAGGAGATGCTTCGGGACGCGAGGCGTCCCTCAGCATGACATGACCAACTTAGGAGAAAAATAAATGCCCATTCCATTCAACAGACCCACCAACGTGGGCAACGAACTCGAATACATTCAGCAAGCCATCCAATCGTCGCATCTTGCGGGCGATGGAAGCTTCACCAAAAAATCGCACGCGATCCTCGAGCAGGCGATGAACGTGCCGAAAGCGTTGCTCACCACCTCCTGCACGCACGCGCTGGAAATGTCCGCGCTGTTGCTGGATTTGAAAGAGGGGGATGAGGTCATCGTCCCTTCGTTCACGTTCGTTTCGACGGTCAACGCGTTTGCCCTGCGCGGCGCGAAAGCGGTCTTTGCCGACATTCGACCTGACACGCTTAACCTCGACGAATCCAAGCTGGAAGCGTTGGTCACCCCAAAGACCCGCGCCATCGTCGTCGTCCACTACGCGGGCGTCGGCTGTGAAATGGACGCGATCATGGAGATCGCCAATCGTCACAACATCCCCGTCATCGAAGACAACGCGCACGGACTGTTTGGCAAGTACAAAGGCAAGGACCTCGGCACGTTCGGCGTGATGGCGACTCAATCTTTCCACGAGACGAAGAATCTCACGTCGGGAGAGGGAGGCGCGTTACTCATCAACGACGAGAAATATTTTGAAGACGCCGAGATCCTGCGCGAAAAAGGGACGAACCGCAGTCGCTTCTTCCGCGGGCAGGTGGATAAATACACGTGGGTCAATCTCGGTTCGAGCTATCTGCCCTCTGAAATTCTCGCGGCGCATTTGCTGGCGCAACTCGAAAAGCGCGAAGAGATTCAATCAGCCCGAAAAAAGATTTGGGAAACCTACTACAAAGAACTCGGCGCGTGGGCGGAGGAGAACCACGTGCAAATGCCGTTCGTCCCCGCGCATTGCGAGCAGACGTATCACATGTTCTACATGCTTTTCCCCAGCCTCGAAGCGCGGACAAAAGCCATCGCTCACCTAAAAGAACGCGGCATTCAAGCGGTGTTTCACTATCTGCCTCTGCATCTCTCGCCGATGGGTGAGAAATACGGTGGCAAAGCAGGCGATTGCCCCGTGACCGAACAAATCAGCGACCAGTTGATCCGCCTGCCGTTTTACACGAACATGACCGAGGATGAACAGAAGACAGTCATCAGCGTGTTGAAAGAATTTTCCGTGTGAGAATCTTTACCGCTAAGCGCGCAAAGTTCGCTAAGAAAACCTTTAAAAATCTTCGCGTTCTTTGCGATCTTCGCGGTTCATTTTTGGTTTTTTCATTGAACCTCCCCTACCTCCTCCCTCGCCTCGTCCGTCACTTCATGCCCGAGAAACTTGTGCGGGCATTGTTACTGCGGAGCATCATCATCCGCCCTGGACTCGAAACCAGCAACCCGTTCGCCGCCGTCCAACGCTACGTGGATGTGTTGTCCGCGCGCGGGTTGTCGTTCAAGGATAAACGCGTCCTCGTCTTCGGCTACGGCGGTCGCTTTGACATGGGTTTCGGTTTGCTGAAAGAAGGCGCGGAGCATGTGATCCTGTGCGACAAATACGCGCCTCCCGACGAACCTCACAACCGCCGCTTGTATGGCGCGGAGGACAAATATTTCTTCGCCGACAAAAGCGGGTGGCGTCCGCGCCCTGAATTTATAACCCTGCTCGAAGATGACATCCGCGACTTGCAAGCACGCGGCGACATTGCGCCAGTGGATTTTGTGTTGAGCAGTTCGGTCTATGAACACGTTGACGATGTGGAAGGAATCACACGCGCCCTCGCCGCGTTGACCAAGCCCGACGGTTTGCACATCCATTTTGTGGATTTGCGCGACCACTTCTTCAAATATCCCTTCGAGATGTTGCGCTTCTCCGAAAGCGCGTGGAAGAATTGGCTGAACCCGTCCAGCAATCACAACCGTTATCGCTTGTGGAATTATCGCAAGGCGTTCGAAGATTGCTTTGCCAATGTCGAGATCGAAATCCTCACCAGCGAAAAAGATGCGTTTCTCAAACTCCAGCCGCACATCAAACCCGAGTTCGTCAGCGGCAACATGACTGAAGACACCGCCGCAACAATTCGGGTGATTGCTTCAAAGTAGTGTCACCCTGAGCGCTAGCGAAGGGTCTCTACGACAGCGACGGAGATTCTTCGCTTCGCTCAGAATGACATGCCCGAAAATTTCATGAACTTCATCACTCCTCCCTCTCGTTCAAACTTTTGGCGCGTGATACTTATCGTCACTGCCGCGCTTCCATTGCTCTCGATTTGGAATCTAATTGATCTCGCCGCGAAGTTGAATGTAAATCTTTCGACGCAAATCTCATGGCAGGCGGGGATCGCCGCGCTTGCGATGTTAACATTGCTGGCTCTGCTGGGACTGGGTGTCAGTTTGAAATCGGGCGACCAGATATGGCGTCGAGTCGAAGCGTTGGGTTTCATCCAAAAAAAGATCGGCATCGTTGTCATCATCGTCGCGTTGATCGGCTTTCCGCTCGTCATCGCAAATTCTTTTTTTCAACAAATTCTCGGCGGCGAAGCGTGGGTGCGGATGCTCGTCTTTTGGATGTTCGCGCTCGCGGGCATGTGGGGCGTAAAAATTTTTCGCAAAGAATTCGATTGGTCAATCGCGTTGATCGTGTTCATGTTGTGCCAATCGGTTTTGCTTTTGCTTCTCGCCAACATCGCGTCGGTCACCGCGTATCCGTTTTCGATGGGCTGGTCGGAGACGAGCCGCTATTATTATCCGTCGCTGTTTCTCTCGCAAGAAATTTATGGCGAAAAATTTCCATTGCCTATTCTTCATCCCACGTTACATTTTTTACTCGCCGCGCCATATCTTTTTGACGCGCCGTTATGGGCGCATCGTTTCTGGCAAATGTTTTTGCGTCTCGCGTTCGCGGGCTTGATCGTCCCCGCGTTGCTCTCGCGCCTTTCGATTCGGAATCGCGCGTTGAAAATTTTCACAGGCATATGGATGCTCCTCTTTTTGCTGATGGGACCCGTCTATCTGCATTTGACAATCCCCGTTCTGATTCTGCTTTGGATGTTTTCGCCTCATTCCTCGACGCGGACTTGGGTCGCCGTTCTTTTGGCTTCCATCTGGGCTGGGACGAGTCGCGTTAACTGGTACGTGGTTCCAGGCATGATCGCCGCCGTGTTATATTTGTTAGAAGTTCCGTTCAATGGAAAAAATATTTTCAGTTACTTGCTCAAGCCCGCGCTGTGGTTTTTCGTTGGGACGTTAACCGCGTTTGCTTCGATGCAGGTCTACATCGCTTTTTCGGGCATCCCCAACCCTGAAGATTTTTTCACCAGTTTATCTTCGCCGTTGTTGTGGTATCGCTTACTGCCGAATGAATCGTACGCATTCGGCATTCTCCCCGCCGCGCTCTTTGTCTCCCTCCCGATGTGGATCGTGCTGTACGCGCAATTCCGCTCCCGCCGCGCGGACTGGCATCCTGTGCGAATTTTTTTCATCGTTGCCGCACTGCTCGCGTTATTCGTCGGCGGACTCATCGTCAGCCTCAAGATCGGCGGCGGCGCAGACTTGCACAACCTCGATGCGTATTTCACCATGCTGTTGATCGTGTTTTCGTATCTGGTCTTTGCGCGTTACGCTCCTGAAAAAAGGACTGCGGAATTCATTCCGCTACCTTGGGGCAATGTAATGTCTGTGATCTTCATCCCCATCCTGTTTTTGACTCAAGCAAATATCGGCTTCAAACAATACGACGAATCCCGAACCGACACGGTTTTGCAAAGTTTGCAGGCACACATAGACGAGGTCAATGCCAACGGCGGCGAGATTCTCTTCATCACGCAACGCCATCTCATTTCAATGGGAATGTTGCAGGACGTGACCCTCGTCCCTGAATACGAGCGCGAAGAATTGATGGAAATGGCGATGTCGAACAACGAGGCATTCCTCGCTCACTTCAAGCAGGAGATGGAATCCCAGCGCTTTGACCTGATCGTCGTTGACCCGCTGACGTTCAAGATCCTTGCCCGCCGCCGCGCGTTTTCAGAAGAGAACAACGCTTGGGTGCGCGGCATCATGCGCCCGATTTTATGCAATTACCGCTTGGAAGAGTCCTTTCCCGAGGATGAGGTCGCTTTGTATGTCCCGCAGGAGGGGGAGAGGGTGTGTCCGTAGGTTTGGGTGGTTGGGCAAGATGAAAATACCTTGCACTATCTTTTTCCTCAAGGCTTCGGCTAGCGCGCGTGTTGTCTTACGCGTCCACTTCAACCCGCTGATTGGATCACCCGCATCGGCATCTTGCAGGATGGTCTC
>JAJTXU010000171.1 GCA_021462845.1 Anaerolineales bacterium | reverse complement strand
AGCCGTCGAGTGGCTCGAAAGTTATCTCACGCAATGGGACGGCGCGGCGATCATCGTTTCGCATGACCGATATTTTCTCGATCACGCTTGCAACGCGCTTCTCGAAATGGCAGTGAGCGGTTCAGAATATTATCGCGGCAATTACACAACGTATTTGAACGAGCGCGAGATCCGCTGGGCGCATCGCTTTGAAATTTTCGAAAGCGAAAAAGAAAAACTCGTCAAAGACCTTGAATACATCAAGAAAAATATCGCGGGGCAAAACACGCTACAGGCAAAAGGTAAACTCAAACGGCTCACGCGCATCGTGCAAGCCATCGAGCAGGCGGGCATCGAAGCGGTCAACATGAATTGGTCGCAACTGGATGTGGAAACAACGCAATCGCCGTTCGGCGTCGAGGAAGCCGAGCGGCGCGTCCGCGCGCTTCGTCCGCCGCAACGATCCACGCCCGATCTGCATTTGCATCTTCGCTCGACGAATCGTTCGGGCGATCTCGTTATCCGCACGAAAAATTTGAAAGTTGGTTATGCCGCAGAAAACGGCGTCCCTGAAAAATTCCTTTTCTCGACTCCCGATATCGAACTAAGACGACTCGACTGCGCCGCATTGATCGGACCGAACGGCGCGGGCAAATCAACTTTTCTCAAGACGATACTCGGTTCTCTCGCCCCTCTGGCTGGCGAGGCGATTCTGGGAGCGAGTCTACACGTCGGCTATTTCGCGCAAGCGCACGAGGGACTCGACCCCGAGAAAACCGTGTTGGATGAAATCGTCGCCGCGTCTGGGATGCTCCCCTATCAAGCGCGCGACTATCTCGGCAAATATCTTTTCTCTGGCGACGACGCCTTCAAACTCGTGTCCATGCTTTCAGGCGGCGAACGCGGACGCTTAGCCTTAGCCAAACTCGCCCTGCAAGATACGAACTTGCTATTGCTCGACGAACCGACCAATCACCTCGACATTCCCTCGCAAGAAATTCTGCAATCCGTATTGGATTCATACAAAGGGACGATCCTGCTCGTCACCCATGACCGCTACCTCGTGGACGCGCTTGCGACTCAAATCTGGGAGATCACCGAACAACCTTCCGAAGGTTCCGAACCTTCGGAAGGTTCAAAGCTGACTCTGTTCAACGGCACGTATTCGCAAATGAAAGAAGAACGCGAGAAAGAAGCCGCGCGACTCTTGGCAGCACAGTCTCCAGTCTCTAGTCTCCAATCATCTAATTCTCCAATCTCTAATTCTCGCAAGTCAAAGAACACAGCCACGAAAGAGGAAAGAAGAAGAGTCGCTCAATTGCAGGAACTCGAAAACACCATCGCCGAACTCGAAGCGACTTTGGCGAATCTCGGCGCGCAGTTGGAGAGTCCGTTCGTGAAGCCAGCCGAAGCCGCGAAGTTAGGAACAGAATACGAACGTGTGCAAAAAGAGATGGATGTGAAGTTGGGCGAGTGGGAGAGAATGCAAGTGTAACAATGAGCGGTGAATAGTCAATCTATTACATCTACCTAAAATGAGCGGGATGGAATGAAAAAGGCTGGAAATTATTCCAGCCTTTCAATATTAATGGGCATTGACAAAATGCCTACGCCGCCAAAGCCAGCTCTTTGATCAAGGTCTGCGGCAGGGAAATCGGCGAGAAATAACTGGCGGGAAAAAGATAATCTTCGCCCGATTCGTCTATCACTCGAAGCATTTTGTGGCTTTCCGCTTCCGCATCCGGGACAACTTGATAAATCTTGCGCGGCTCCAAGGAAGCCTGATAGCCTTCGTTGTTAATGCAAACTACAAATTGAAAAGGGGTTTTAGCTATCATACTCATTTTCCAAGAACACGCTTGACCTTGAAATCATACCTGCCAATACCATGCGCTTCGTACCAGTGAATTTGAGCCAAACGAATTGTACCATCTGGCAGACGGACGGTAGCAACGCCTTTCAATTTCCGCCAGCGACCCCTTCCATACATTCTTTGCAGGCGATTAAGTTCACGAATGGAATGCCCGATTGCGATAGTTTCTATATCTGTGATTTCGCTGATGACTTCAATTTCGGGCTGCATGGGGGTTTCATTTCTTCCAACTTATCTGTCAAATCTCCGCCGAATTTCAGAAGCGGAAGCGGCTTCAAAGAAACCTTCCACTGCCTCCAGCAAATTGGAACGCGCATCCTCGATGGTTTTACCTTGACTAACCACATCCACTTCGGGGCAAGTGGCGACAAACCAATCATCGTCACGCTCAATAATCGCGGTAAGTTGCAATGATTTATTGCTCATTCATATCTCCTGTGTCTTTGCAATTATACGCCAAATATTTGGGGAGTTATAATCCAGGCGTAATTAACTTTCACAACTTCTCGCAACCGGGAGTCACAAATGACAGACTCAAAAACCTGCCCCAAATGCAACGGCGCGATGACGCAAGGCAGGATCATGAAATACAACGAATATTCTGCGCGCAATCAATATCTGTACGTCTTTGCGCCCGATGAGGATTCAGGACCTGACCTATCCAAGATGTTTTCAGGAAAGCCGCTGTCGAAAGGTCGCAAAGCGCTGGTCGCGTTTGCGTGCAATGAGTGCGGGTTTACGGAATTCTATGCTCAATCTCCTGAATGATTGGTGACATTTGAGGGTGCCACGCGGGGGACGAACGTGCTATAACCTTTCATAGAATGGGGATATTGGGTTCTGAAAGGAGGCACACATGTCTTGGAAGGACCAACTACGAAGCGACTCTCGTGCGTGGCTGCTGGAGTCTGAAAATCCCGGTGTGCGGTATCTCGCGATGCGAGACCTGCTCGATCTTTCGTCTGACGGCAATACATTGAAGTCTGCGCGGAAACTGGCTCATAAAGAGGGACCAATCGCGCGCGTTCTCTCGAAAATGAACTAGGATGGATATTGGATGAGGCCGGGAACGGGATACGGACCGAAATACAAATCTACCGTGTGGGCGTTGATCCTGCTGGCGCAGCTCGGCGCATCGGTGAAAGAGGATAAGCGCATCAGGCTGGCGTGCAAATATTATCTCGATCATGCCCTCAGCCCCGGCGGGCAACTCTCCGCGATGACGAACAATTCCCCTTCTGGCACAGCCGATTGTCTGCAAGGGAACATGCTCTGGTCGTTGATGGAGCTGGGCTATGAAGACAAACGCATGGATGTGGCTTACGAATGGATGGCGCGCACGGTCACAGGCGAGAGAGTCGCGCCGATGAAGGATAAACATGCGGAAGTACATTATTTCGCGGGCAAGTGCGGTCCCACCTTCGCGTGCGGGGCGAACAACAAATTGCCGTGCGCGTGGGGCGGGGTCAAAGTGTTACTAGCGTTGAGCAGATTGCCCGTCGAGAAACGAAGCGAGTTGATCGAACGGGCGATCCAACAGGGCGTGGAGTTTTTCTTCCGCGCGGATCCGTCCACAGCGGATTATCCCAACGGTTGGGCGGCAAAACCGAGCGGCAATTGGTGGAAGTTCGGCTTCCCCGTGTTTTACGTCACCGACATTTTGCAAATCGCGGAAGCGTTGGTCGCCTTGGGATTCGGCAAGGATAAACGCCTGAAGAATATGTTCGAACTCATCCGTTCAAAGCAGGATGAAGAGGGACGCTGGCAACTCGAATACAATTACGATGGCAAGACGTGGATGCGTTTTGGAAAGATGAAAGAACCGAATGAATGGGTTACGCTGCGGGCGTTGAAGGTATTGAAGGCGGCTTGATGTGATAGCCCAAGAATCATGAAGAATGATCTCACCCGTTAAAATCGCGCCGACGAGGAAGTAAATCCGCCATCGGGGGGAGATGCAATTGCAAATTGGTTTTATAATCACATCCATCATTTCACTGCGGAGGATTTATGAAACCCACGTTCCGTCAAAAGTTCAAATATTGGTTCGACAACCAGATGTCGCGCGGCACGCCCGCGATGATCACAATGCTGTTCATCTTGTCGCTGGTGGTCGTATTCGTGGCTGGCGCGATCATTTCGATTGCGGGGTTCGTGCAAGAGGGGCAAGAAGGGAAAATCCCGTTCGGCGAGGCGGCGTGGGAAAGTTTGATGCGCACGCTCGATTCAGGCACGATGGGCGGCGATACCGGCGTGGGCTTCCGCATCGTCATGTTGTTCGTCACGCTCGGCGGAATTTTCATCGTCAGCGCGTTGATCGGCGTGTTGAACAACGCCATCGAAGGGCAGATAGACCGCTTGCGCAAGGGACGCTCGCAAGTGCTGGAAACGAATCACACGCTCGTGCTGGGATGGTCGGCGCAAATTTTCACCGTGCTAAACGAGTTGATGGCGGCGAACGAGAATCAAAGCGCCGCAAGAATCGTCGTGCTGGCGGACAAAGATAAAGTGGAGATGGAGGATGAGATCCGCGAACGAGTCGAGGTCAAGGGAAAGACGCGCATCATCTGCCGAAGCGGGAGTCCCATTGACCCTAACGACATCGAGATCACCAGCCTGCATGAGGCGAAGTCCATCATCGTGTTGCCGCCCGAAAACGAAGATCCCGATACCGACGTGATCAAGACCACGCTGGCGATCACCAACAACCCCGCGCGTCGCGCCGAGCCGTATCACATCATCACGCAGATCCGCCACGCAAAAAATATGGACGTGGTGAAACTCGTCGGCGAAAAGGATAACGTGCAAGCGGTTCTCACCGGCGACCTCATCGCGCGCGTCGTCGCGCAGACCTCGCGCCAGTCCGGGCTTTCGGTCGTGTACACCGAACTCATGAACTTTGGCGGCGACGAAATCTATTTCAAACACGAACCCGCGCTCGAGGGGAAAACTTTCGGCGAGTCGTTGCTCGCCTACGAAGATTCGTGCGTGATGGGCATTCGCAAAGCGGATGGAAGGATCATGCTCAGCCCGCCAATGGATTCGCTCTTTGAAAAAGACGATCAACTCTTCGCGCTTGCGGCAGACGACGACACGATTCGTCTCGCGGACCTCAGCCTGATTCGGGCAGACGAAGCGCTCATCCATTCCGGCGGGGCGCAGATAAAGCCCAAGCCTGAAAAATGTCTCATCCTTGGCTGGAATCGAAGCGGCGTGACCATCGTGCGCGAACTCGATAACTACGTGCCGAAAGGCTCGCAAGTGACCATCGTCGCCGACATTTACAACATCGAAAAACAGATCCTCGCGCAAGGCGGCAGGTTGAAGAATCAGAGACTCGTCGTGATGGAAGGCGAAACCACCGACCGCGAACTGCTCGATACGCTCAACGTGCAAGACTATGATCACGTGATCGTTCTGGCTTACAGCACGTTGGAACAGCAAGAAGCGGATGCGAAGACGCTCGTCACGTTACTGCATCTACGCGACATGGCAGAGAAGGACGAAACGCCGTTCTCCATCGTCAGCGAGATGCTCGACTTGCGAAACCGCGAACTCGCGGAAGCCACCAAAGTGGACGACTTCATCGTCAGCGAACACCTCGTCAGTTTGATGATGTCTCAGCTTTCAGAGAACGGCGAATTGTTCGACGTGTTCACCGACATCTTCGACCCCGAAGGCGCGGAGATATACCTCAAACCCATCAGCGACTATGTGACTCTTGGCGCGCCGGTCAACTTTTACACAGTGGTCGAAGCCGCTCGAAGGCGCGGGGAGACTGCCATCGGCTATCGACAGGCCGCCCAGTCGAAAGACGCGGGTACATCGTACGGCGTGCATACGAATCCGAAGAAGTCCGAAGCGGTTGTCTTTACATCCGAAGATAAAGTAATCGTCATCGCGGAAAATTAAATCGGGATTGTATAAACCGTGTAAGAACGCGCCGAACGGTCATTCTTACGCAACTTGCATCCGCATACAATCGTAGACCATATCGTGACCAAAGGAGGTCAACGTGGAGATTCTAATTTTAGCTGGGTTAGTTCTGTTGGGAATCGTAGTCCTCATCCTGCTCTCGGGGATTCGATTCATCCCGAACACGCGCATCGGCATCGTCGAAAAGCGTTTCGGGCTCAAAGGCTCGCTCAAAAGCGGATTTATCGCGCTGAACGGCGAGGCAGGCTTTCAACCGAAAGTGTTGCGCGGCGGTCTGCATTACCTGATGCCGATCCAATACGTTGTGCGATTGGTTCCGCTCGTGACCATTCCGCAAGGGAAGATGGGCTACATTTTCGCGCGCGACGGTAAACTGCTCGAGCCAACGCAGGCGCTCGCGACCAATGAGACCGCCTTTGACTTTCAAGACGTGGATGGCTTCTTCAAAAACGGCGGGCAACGCGGACCGCAACGCCGCGTCTTGCGCGAAGGGACGTTTGCTATCAACCTCGTGCAGTTCATCGTGCTGACGGATGAGCGCGTCTATTCGATGCCGTTATCGCGTGAAGAGATGGGTGTGATCCAAGGCATGGCAAACGTTATCGCTGAACGCGGCGGGTTCGTGCCTGTCATCATCAAAGACACCGACGATAAGATCGGCATTGCCACCGTTCACGATGGTCCGTCTCTGGCACAGGGTGAGATCATTGCCCCTGTGGTCGGCGATGACCCGAAAAATGACGCGACGTATCACAATAAATTTCAAGACCCCGATAAGTTCCTGAAAGCGGGCGGCTTCCGCGGACGCCAGTTGCAAGTGTTGGTGGAAGGCACGTATTACGTCAACCGCTTGTTCGCCACTGTGGAAATGATCAAGAAGACGATCATTGACGTGGGTAGTGTAGGCGTGGTCGTTTCGTACACAGGCGCGACAGGCGAAGACCTTTCGGGCAAGGAATATCGTCACGGCGAGTTGGTGGCGCGCGGTCAACGCGGTGTGTGGGAGGAAGCATTGCTCCCAGGCAAGTACGCGTTCAACACTTATGCGGGCAACGTGGTGCCTGTGCCGACGACGAACTTCATCCTCAAATGGATCCGCAACCAAACAGGCGCGCATAAATTCGACGAGAACCTGAGTGAAGTTTCGCTCATCACGAAGGACGCGTTCGAACCGTCACTGCCTTTGTCTGTTGTTGTACACATTGATTATCAAAAAGCTCCGTTGGTCGTCCAACGCTTCGGCGACATCAAACGTCTCGTTGAACAAACTCTCGACCCGATGGTGGCGGCGTACTTCAAGAACATCGGTCAGACGCGCACGTTGATCCAATTGTTGCAGGAACGAAGCGACATTCAACGGATTGCCAGCGAAGAGATGAAGGAAAAGTTCAGACACTACAACCTCGAACTCGAAGAAGTGTTGATTGGCACGCCTTCGTCACCTGAGAACGACACGCAGATCGAAACGATCCTCACCCAATTGCGCTCGCGTCAGATCGCGGCGGAGCAGGTCGAAACATACGACCGACAAGAAAAAGCCGCGGTGAAAGAACGCGAATTGCGCGAGGCTGAATCACGCGCCCAAATGCAGACGAGCATGACGCAAGCGGAGTTGAACATCGAAATTCAAACGAGCCAGGGTAAGGCTGATTACCAACGCTCGATCCAACAGGCGGCGCAGATCCGCGCACTCGCCGAAGCGGAGGCTGAAAAGGTGGCGCGCATCGGTATCGCGCAGGCGCTCGCCACTGAAGAACAGGTGCGGGCGTATGGTGGTCCGCAATTCCAGGTGACTCAAACGGTATTGAATCGTTTTGCCGAAGCGATCCAACAATCGAAAGTGGATGTCGTCCCGCGCGTGGTTGTCGGCGCGGACAAGGAGAGCGGCTCAGGTAACATCATGGAAGCCCTGCTCGCCATGCTCCTCTCCGACCGCTTCGGCGCGCTCTCGAACGAGGCGCAGGGCAAACGCTCGGAAGAAGCAGAGCAGTTACGTTCTGAAATCCGCAAGAGCATGACGGGGAAGGCGACGGACAAGAAAGAATAAAGCAAACGGGGTTGTCTAAAAAGGGGATGAAATGAGAGAGGGAAATCGGTCAAAACGAGAACGGGACAAAAAAACTGGCGGTCAATGGATCGCCAGTTTTCG
>JAJTXU010000170.1 GCA_021462845.1 Anaerolineales bacterium | reverse complement strand
TGTGGTTGTTTTATCTGCTCATTAGAAAAACACTGCAAGGCACAGGCTTTTTCCTCGCACTTGCATTATTCGCAGTCAATCCCCAATTGATCTATTACACCTCCGAGGCAAAGCAATACATCGTGGATGTGGCTGTCGCGGTCGGCTTACTCTTGCTCGCGATCCCGATCTTTCAAAATCAATCCAGCAAAAAGAACTTCAGCCTGCTTGCCCTCGCAGGGATTCTCGCGCTGTGGTTCTCGCATCCCGCGTTGTTCGTCCTCGCGGGGATTGGCACCGCCATCTTCATCCAGTTTTTGCGGATGCGAGACTACGCAAATTTACGGACAACTTTCGGCATCGGCTTGCTCTGGCTGGCGAATCTGACGCTGTTGTATTTCATCAATCTCCGCCAGTTGAGTCACAACAATTATCTTGCGAACTATTGGGCGGATGGATTTCTTCCCTTGCCCCCGTGGAGCGACTTTGATTGGTTGGCTGAACTTATCAAGTATCAATTCGACATTTCGTTCATTCCCCTGCTTGTTTCGGTTTTGATCCTCGTGGGCTGGTTCGCGTTGCTTCGAGAGGAACGGAGCGCGGCGCTTGCTTTGGCTTTCACAACAGTTTTCGCTTTCACAGCCTCCGCATTGAAGTTGTATCCCGTCAATGGACGGCTGAGTCTCTTCTTGATTCCGCTGGGAATCCTTTTGCTCGGAAAAGCGATCGAGTTTTTGTGGCAAACTTTTTCCGCGAACAAGTTTGTTTCAATAGGCGTCACGATCCTGTTGAGCGGATATTTGCTCATCAATCCGCTCGTCGCCTCGCTTCAAAACTTCATCTCCCCGAAATACTACGAACACATCCGCCCGACGATGCAGGTCCTAGCGGATTCATGGAAAGACGGTGACGCGCTCTTCGTCACTGCATGGGCGGAACCGGCGTTTCGATTCTACGCTCCGTTCTATGGACTCGAAGATGTGGAATATGTCTCCAGCAAGATCGAAGACTATCCCGATGGTGAAAAATTGAAGAGCCGAATCAGCCCGCTCGTCGGAAAGAAGCGGGTGTGGATCCTGTTCTCCCACGTCTACGAGCAGGGAGGCTTCAACGAGCGCGATTATCTCGTCGCATATCTCGATGAGATCGGCGAAAAGAGGCGAGAGATTCTCAAGTCGGGCACATCGGTCTATTTGTTTTTTTACGATTTGAGCAAATAAGAACATAGCCGCGAATTACGCGAATTGCGCGAAAAAATTCTCCAATTCTCTAATTCTCCAATTCCCCAATCTCCAGTCTCTAATCTCTGGTCTCGATACGCTCCTCGCAAATACCGCTCGTCGCTACTCGACCACCAAATCCCCCAATTCTCTAATTCTCTAATCCCCAGTCTCCAATCTCCAGTCTCTATTCTTCCTCCCCCCCGCCCGGCTGTTCCACTCTCACCACCTCGCCATGCACGTTGATCACGATTCGGAAACCCATCATGCCGAGATAGGCGCGCATATCTTCGGGGATGCCGGCTTGCATGAGCTGGTCGAATTGCTTGTCAATATTTTTTAACTGCTGTTCGATGGCGGCTTTGGTGAAGACGTCCTCCTGCCCGAGCATCTTGGCGGTTTGCTCGGAGAGGAAATCCTCGCTGCCTTTCATCATCTCCGCCATTTGACTCAGCACAACGCGATCAACCTGCTCGGAGGGGATGTGACGACGGAATCCGTAATCGTCCACCACATAGCAGGGTTCGTCGCCGATGACTGCGGTTTCAGCGGCGCGTCCCGATTCGTCTACAACAAGACCGGCAAAAAGAGGTTGGCGTGGCATATTTAATACAGAGATAGAAGATATGAGTTAGGAGTTAGGGACAGCGGGTGGTTGCGGTTATTTCTTTCCCAAGTTTCCTTTATGCGAGTTGAGGAGTTTGGTAATGAGCGAAATCAGATGGTCAATCACTTTGTAACGATGTTCGAGCAGGTCGGTTGACAAGGCATGACGTGAACGGTAATACCAGCCTCGCGTTTCTTTGGCTTCACCCAGGCTGATTTTGATGATCCGCACATAATCTGGCGTTCCAACGCCGCGTCCATACGCCTCCTCCATATTCGCGCTGACGCTTCCTGAGCTATGCATAATTTGCGCGATATTATGTTTGGCGCGAAAATCTTTTTGCAGAAGTTCGCAATCGTCCCAAACAAGATCATAAAGGAACAAAGCAACACGATAATAAAGCGACTCCCACAAAGGGTCTCTCTTGTAGAAAGCGGGAATGGTTTTTTCCCAATCTTCAAACTTCAGGAAGGCGTCGCTCATTGCAGACTCCTATCTCCTAACTCGTAACTCAATTACTCTGCTTCCCTTCCACCGCCGCAAGCAGAATCCCAGCCGCGATGCCGAGGCGGCGATCCAACATGCGCGACACGTCCATGCTGAAATCGAGATTCAATTCGTAGCGGAAGAGATGGAAGTTTTGCTTGAGGTCGGCAACGCGCGTCGTTCCGAACGTGATATCGTAATTCTGAGGCAGCCACGAACCGAGGATGAGTCGGCGCAACAACGCGAGTCCCATGCTGTCCTCGAACAGCAGACCTTTCACGTTGTCGTTTTCGTCCAACACTTCCCATTCGTCGCGGAACATAGACCGCCAGCCTTTGCGGCGCAACACGCCCACCTTTTGATTCATCTCCGTGTCCACCACATCGTACGCCGCCGAAAAATCCATGATCTGCCGCGCCTTGATGCTCAACACTTCGCGCGTTTTCGATTCGTCGGCATACACGCGGATATCCTCCTTCCAGCGGAACATCTTCTGCTCGCTGAACATCACGAGGTTGCCCATCGGATCATAAAAACGGAATCGCCCGGTCAACGCGATGGCTTGGCGTTTGAGCAAATACGTCGGGTGTTGAAAAATTGGATTCATGGGATTCTCCTTTTGTAGCGCAAGTTGCCAACTTGCGTTACGTTAAAAAATCTGGACTTTCGTCCCCTCGCCGGGTTTATGGAGATACTCCGTTTCAGGCGGGACGTTCGGGCTGGTCCACCGATAGATAAATTTTGCGGCGTCTGACGGCAGGTTCACGCACCCGTGACTGCGCGGACGCCCGTAATCGTTATGCCAATACGTGCCATGGAAAGCGTTGCCGATGCCGGTAAAGAACGCGCACCACGGAACTCCGGGCAAATTATAAATGTTCTCCAATGCGTCGCCTTGATTCGTCATGTGGACCGAAGGTCCCTTGTGATACGTACGGAATTCGCCCGTCGGCGTTTCTGTCCCTTCCGCGCCGCTGGAACAGCGTTGTGAAAAGACGAGCGTCTCGCCCTCAAAGGCGGTCACCATTTGCGTAGCAAGATCAACCACGATGCGTTTTTCTGAATCGGGAACCTGCGGCGAAAGCGGAGTTAATTCCTCGTTCGGCACAAGCCGCATGGCGTGTGATGGAACGTAAAAATGTTCCCGCAATTGCGAATCGTAGATCTGATACCAGATGCTTTTCTCCTCGCGCGTCACAACGACGCGCTTCACCCAATGTGTTGACCCGAAGTACAGCCGATAACCGCGTTTGGCATAGACGTATGGGTCGAGTTTCACATCCACGAACGGAATCGTGACCTCGCCCAGTTGTCCTTTTTCAAAGAGGTTGAAGTTTGGCTTCTGGTACTTCGTCTCCACCGGGAACACCCAGCCCGAATACGTGTACCCCTCGCCGTTGATCTGATACCACGCGCTGTTGAAGTCGTTGCCGAACTCGCCGTTCTCCTCGACACCGGTCACTTCCACCACATTATCCTTGCCGAAGTGATGGACCTTGTTCGCGCTGAAACTCGGCGCGTCGTACAATGGCACGCCGCTGATGGTCATACATCCCTGCGTGATGGTGTTTTCAGCCAACGCGCGGCTAACCTTCAAATCTTTGAGTGCGAAGGCAAGAGTCCCTGCGCCGACGAGTTTGAGAAAATCGCGGCGGGTGAGTTGTGGGTTGAGCATGATGTAAGTTTAACTGGAAAACGCGGGGATTTGTTCCGCTGTTACTTATTTCTTATGTTCATGCGGATGGGTTATTCAATTACAACACATCCCAATAACTTGAGCGGAGCCTATATCGTTTTGACATTGGTAAGTCAGGCATTGGTTGCTAACTACAGTACTTCCCCTTACTGTCCCCACAGGGCAGCCAACAGGAACCAATGGACAATTAGGATTTCCTTCGTTTACACATATTCCCCTTTGAGCGCTGCAACGACCAGAGCAACAATCGTTATTAGAAGAACATCCCACACCAACATCAGAGCAATTTCCTCCCCCGCCTCCCCCGCCACCGCATGCAGTCGTTGACCACCCACAACCTGTACATTTTCCGACAGGATTACCGCAACCTGGAAATGGATCGGGTCGAGTGTTTACACAAGTTGAATAATCGAGCCCTCCGCAACCATATGCCGTGCTTGTTTCTGTGCAAAACCAGTTTGTTGAACTTGGAGCGTTTGGACATTCGGCTTTTCCAGTTACGACACTTCCCGTGCAACATCCCACCTGCGCATTTACATCTTTTGCAAAAACTAATCCTCCCAAGATAATAAGTAGCAGTATTACTTTTTTCATATTCTTAAAAACTTATTTGCCAAAGATCAATCTTGCCCTTATATTTATCAAACATTTCCCTATCTTTTTCAATGAGTATTTCATCGGTAGCATTTGGGTTTAGCATTTTATTAAGAGCGCGAATAACCTGATGGTTTATCCACCAGTTTTTATCCTGCGCTTCGGTTAGTTTTTTAGGGTCAACATGAATAGTAAAAACCAGTTTTTTATCTGTAAATTCAGCGTTAACCGAGGCAAATACCATTCCATTACCGTCGCCCTGCTTGAGAAATGGTTGCTCCCTATCGGTGTAGATTACCTCAATGCCACCAATTTGATTTATCTCAACTTCCCTGCCCGAAAGAAGAGTCACTTTATCGGCGCTGTACCAGCCACTGTCTGCTAACAATAGTTCAAGATTTGATTTATTCTGTAAATCAACTTTTATGTTCTGAATTTGAGGGGTGGTATTTTCCTCTTGCCCTTGAAAGTAAATATAGCCACCAAAGCCAAGAAGAAAAGCGAAAAGAATTGCAAGAATTGTGACTATATATTTTCCCACAATTCATAGTAGCACAAAGTCAACGAGTTTGTGAATAGATGATGAGAGGATTGTTTGTCTCTAGATTTTGATCACTAAATATTATATGGCTAGTTACAGTATCAAATTCGCCGTGCGCGTTATTAAAGTCACTAGCTCGCGAAAATAAAGATCTGAATAATCTCGATACCCTTCTTGTCAGCACCATGTCTTTGTAATCCGCATATGAGATAAGGTCTTCGGCTCCCTGATTGAAGTATTCCAAATATACTCTGTCATTATTTTGTTCAAACCCCCATCCACGATATACTTCGGGATCAGCGGCAAGGTAACTAAATGCCATATTGTTATTTGGTTCGGCTACAAACTTGATAACAAAAGGTGTATCACCTGACACATTTATTTTCTGACTAAGGACAGAGTATGGATGAAATTTATCATTCCACGAGACTCCATGCAGAGTTATAAAACTTCCATTGTCCAAATATTTCTGCGTCAAGGGGTTTGCAAGGGCGCTTTCAAGCGTGTTGCCAAGTTGCACATGATTAGCTCCAGCGATCACACGGGCGCGGGCGTATCGGAAATAATCGGCAAGCGTTTTTTGCGCTTCTGCCCTGTTTAGTTCTGGGTTCCAAATAATGTGGCTTGCCGAAGTTTCGTTTATAAGCAAGTTATTTTCGATTTTGAGGGCGGGGTTTAGTTTGCCCTGCTCAAAGTTCCAAACATAGGCAACCTCGCCGTCTTTATCGTAGTAGGCAAGGTAGTTGGTTAGCCCCTGCTCGGTTAAGAATTGACGGGTAAAGCCTTCCGCAGTCATGTCGCGGGTTTGGTCGAAGAGGGCTTTCTGCTCGTCGGTCAGGGATTGGTAGTAGGCGGTTTCGGGGTTCGCCGTCGGCTCGGGGGTGAGGGTGGGGGTCTCGGTGGGAATAGGCGAAGGCGTGAACGTCTCAGTAGGAAGCAGAGTCGTTGTTGGAACGGGAGTTGCCTCCGCGCAGGCAGAAAGAAAGGGAATGAGAATCGCGAGAGAAATAATTTTCGGGAGCATGGGGCAACTCCTCAGTGTTGATTCACTTGATGATCTTTTCCGCCCAGAAAACCACGCCTGCCGCAAGTTTCAATGCGTCATTGAAACACGAATCTTCAAAGAGGATATCTTTCAAACATCCGCCCTTTTCAGCCAGCGTTAGATTTCCCCGAGAGCGCAACAGCCAAGCGCGCGGACTAGCCGGGTCTTTATCCTTCATACAACACGCGTCCTTCGCTGAGGGCAGATTTCAAGATCGTCCCCGCGCGTTCGCCGTACTTTTTCAGGTCATCTTCGGTGGCAACCACAATGTCCACCGCGATGCCCGCGCCGCGTAGGTTGCGATAGATATTCTGCGCGGTCTGCCTGCGATGAGCGCGTTTGCCCATGACGACGAGCATATCGAAATCGCTGTTCCTGTTCATTCGTCCGCGCGCGGCGGAGCCGAACAGCACCACGCGGCGGGGGTTGACGCTCGCCACGATTCGGCGTGTCACTTCATTGAGAAGTTTTTTTTTGGGGGACAGATGCGGCAGAGATCGTCATTGGAATTCGTTTCGATTATACCTGCTATCCGTTACACCTTGATCTCCACCCTCGTCCCCGCGCGGCCGTAGACCACTTCTTTCTCCGGCGGCACGGAGGGAGTTGTCCAGCGGAAGAGCCACTTCGCGGCTTGCGGGGTCATGTTGATGCACCCGTGACTGCGCGGACGCCCATAATCGTTGTGCCAGTACGTGCCGTGAAAGGATGTGCCGTTCTCTTTGATGTACGTTACCCACGGCACGCCGGGCAGGTCGAATCCGCTGGAGGCTAAGTCACCGCGCGCCATGTGACGTGTGGGACGTTTGTGATAGGTGAGGTATTCACCCTCGGGCGTGGTGTACGTTCCGCTTCGCAAGCGCCCGCCGGTGGAGACGCGCGTGGCGAACACTTGTTGAGTCCCTTCGAACGCCAGCAGGAGTTGATCCTTCAACCACACTTCGACGCGCTTCTGCTCGTTGGGAACGCCGGGGGAAAGCGGGGCAAGTTCCCCGTCGGAGATGAGGCGGAGGTGCTTCCCCGGCGCGTAGTAGTAGCTCCCGGTCTTGTCATCCAGCAGGGCATACCAGATCGTCCCATCCGCGTGGATGGCGCTGGCTTTCACCCAATGGACGGATTCGTAGTAGAGGCGATAGAGAAGCTCGGATGTGGCGCTCGGTTCGAGGTAGGCGTCGGTGAATGGCACGCTCACCTCGACCAACGCGCCCTTGAGCGAGATGTGTTGCGGTTCGTTGAGGATCGTGCGCACCGGCTGGACGCTCCCCGAATACACGTAGCCCTTGTCTTCCACTTCGTACCAGACGCGGTTATAGGCGGCTTCATCCTCGCTCACGGTTGTGCCGGTGATGGGCACCACGAGATCATGCCAGTAATTTTTTACGCGCTTCGATTTTTTCGTCGGTTCCTCGTAGGACCATAACGAATTATCGATGATACGCCCTTGTGTGAAGATATCGTTTTGTTGGCTGAGAAAATGCGGAAGCCCCGGCAGGAACATCCCCAACATGCCATAGCCGCTTAATTTGAGAAACTCGCGCCGGGATAGTTGTATTCTCATTTTGGTTAGTCAGGACTTACGCAAAACCTTGCGTAGGGCGCGTTCTCTAACGCGCCTGTTGGCGTTAGAGAACGCCAATTATGCGTAAGCCCTGTTAGTATAAGCTTGTTTCTGTAAAATTAAAGTCTTGCCCGAAAGGGCAGGTCAGGCGTAATCTTTCGGAAACGCGAATCTCAGAAAGGATTACGATCATGACTTACCAAAAGGATTTTACCTTACCCAAAAGATTGGCGGGGTTGGGAGGGTGCACTAAAAGTATGTAGATGAGTTTTACAGCAGGCAGGAAATTTTAACCACGGAGTCACGGAAACACGGAGAAAAACAATTAAAAAAACTCCGTGACTTGGTGTCTCCGTGGTTAGTCTTTTGGGCTA
>JAJTXU010000017.1 GCA_021462845.1 Anaerolineales bacterium | reverse complement strand
GTAGGTGCATCCGATAGCGAGGTCGGCGTTGCAGGCGTCGAGTTCGATGGGGACGGAGCCGACGGAGTGGCTGAGGTCCCAGAGGACGAGCGCGCCTCTCTTGTGAGCGAGATCGGTGACGGCTTGCATGTTGTAGATGTACCCGCTTTTGAAGACGACGTGCGAGAGGGTGACGAGGGCGGTGTGTTCGTTGATTCTTAATTCGAGATCAGCGATGTTTGGGGTG
This sequence comes from Anaerolineales bacterium, assembly GCA_021462845.1. GTDB lineage: Bacteria > Chloroflexota > Anaerolineae > Anaerolineales > Villigracilaceae > Defluviilinea. The sequence continues at coordinate 37,792 of JAJTXU010000017.1, read as the reverse complement.
ATGTCGTTGTCGGTGGAGGTGATGCGGATTATTTCGTGGTCTCGATATGACGGCGAAAGAGCATCGCCGTCTACTCGACCACCGTATGAAAGCAGATTTTTTATGCCTTGAAGGATGTAAAGATCGGATGGGAAGTTGAACGTGTCTGTGACGATTCGTTTTTTGTCGGGTTGATGTGTGAGGGCGGCGGTGGCGAGTTTGAATAGGTTGCTTGACACGGTGTCTGTCACGATCACTTGACCCGCTTCCGCGCCGATGAGTTTGCCGATCTTGTCGCCGACACGGTGCGGGGCGTCCCACCAGCCTTTGTTCCAGCCGCGGATGAGGTCGTTGCCCCATTCTTCATTTACGATTTGCTTGGCGCGTTCTGCCGCTACTTTGGGCATTCGTCCCAGCGAGTTGCCGTCGAGGTAGATGAGGTCGGGGTCGGTGATGACGAATTGCTCGCGGTAGGAGGCGAGGGGGTCTTGTGAGTCGAGTTGGTGAGCGAAGTCGAGGGAGTGGGAGAAGGTGGGCATGGTGGTTATTGTAAAGGATGAAGGATGAAAGATGAAAGAGGAAAGATGATGGGTACGTGATTCGGGATACGGGATACGAGTTACGGGATACGAGTTACGGGATACGAGTTACGGGATACGAGTTATGAGATACGTGTCTACGTGTTTCCCTGTTTACTTTGAATTCGACTCATCGCATATTCCGCGAGCGCGGTAATTGTAAGACTTGGATTCACGCCAGGGTTCGCGGGCATGATCGAGCCGTCGATGATGTACAGTCCCTCGTAGTTATGCACTCGAAAATTTTCATCCACGACGCCTTCTTCGGCGTTTCGTCCCATCGGCGCGCCGCCGAGGATGTGGGCGGTGGTGGGGAGGTTGAACGCGTTCTCAGTAATTGATCCCATTGCCGCGCCGTTGATGCGTTTGGCGAATTCACGCGTTACATCGTGACCCGCATCCACCCGCGCGTGGATCTGGTGATCGGCGTCGGGTTGGGCGACCAAGCCGCGGCGGAAGAGCGTGAGCGGACTGCGTCCGATGCGGAATTTCATGTGATTGTCCACGTGTTGCATGATGAGCAGGATGGTCATGTTATGCGCCCAGTTGGGGAAGACCATCGCGCGGAGATAGTCAATGGGGTGACGGAGAATCCAGACGAGCGAACGAACGAGACGCGCGGGAACATTCGTCACATCGGAGACGAGCGGCGCGCCGAGGAAGCGCAAGAGCGACGAGCCGTTCGGGTAGCGGACAGGTTCGACGCGCGTCACTTCGTCTGCGTTGAAGATCGAGGTGATCGAAACGCCTTGCGAAAAATCCACATCTGAATTACGCGCGATCGAGCCGAGCAATGCTTCGGAGTTTGTGCGCACCATGTCGCCTAGACGCGGTGAAAGATTCGGCAGTGACTTTTTCACGTCGCGCAAGTTCAACAACAGTTTCATCGTCCCCATCACGCCAGCGGAGAAGATGACGTTCTTTGCGTAGACTGTTTGTTTGCGTTTGAATGGAGAGGTGGAGGAGTGGTAGGTGACTTCGTAACGAGCTTCTTCGACCATAGACGATTGACCATTGACCATTTTTTGTCCATCGTCCATGGTCAATGGTCTAACGTTGATGACTTCAACCTCCGCCCTCACTTCCGCCCCGTTCTTCTCTGCAAAATATAAATAATTTTTTGGGAGCGTGTTCTTGGCGTTGTGACGACATCCCACCATGCACCCGCCGCAATGGATGCAACCCGCGCGGGCGGGTCCGTCGCCGCCGAAAAAAGGATCGGGAACGGCGACCCCAGCCTCCCCGAAGAATGAACCGACATCCGTAGCGCGGAAGGTATGTCCCATGCCGCGTTCATCCGCAATTTGTTTGAGGACTTCATCCGCTTTCCAAAGTTTGGGATTGCGCGTCACGCCGAGCATCCGCCGCGCTGTCGCGTAATGCGGACGAAGCGCGTCGCCCCATTTGACGTTTTGATTCCACGCGGGCGTCGCGAACGTTTCATCGCTGGGAACTTCCAGCACGTTAGCGTATCCCAAACTGCCGCCGCCGACGCCCGCGCCGTGCAGGACCATCACGCCTTTGAGGATGCTGATCTGTAAAATCCCATGCGCGCGGATGGCGGGGAGCCAGAGATATTTCCAGTATTGCCAGTTGGTCTTGGCGAAATCTTTATCGTCGTAGCGTTTGCCTTTTTCGAGAACGAAAACGGAATAGCCTTTTTCGGTGAGGCGCATGGCGGAGACACTTCCCCCGAAGCCAGAGCCGATGATGATGAAGTCGTAGGTCATTTGGGAAGGATGAATTATGAATTATGAAGGATGAAGGAAGAATGATGAAAGAAGAAAGAGGAAAGAAATCGTCAAACGCGGTCTGTGTCATCGCGCAAAATGCTCGTCTTGATATTGTTAAGCGAGCCGCGTGCTTCTTGTATCGGGCGAACAGGAATTAAAGTGATGATGTTGTCATAGGCGATAACGTGCAATTTTTGCCCGACTTTAATACGCATATGCTCTCGCACCTTTTTTGGGATCGTCAACTGAAATTGACGAGAAACAGTAATTGAGTTCATCACGCCTCCTGTTGCCAATAACTAAAACCGATTATATCTTTATGTAGTATTTTGGGCTTATCGAAACGGACACACATCCGCAGGCACATAGATGTGACTTTGCGACCCGTGATAATCGCTTCCCAGCGGGATCAAAATTTCAGGATGTTCGACCGCGTATTGGATGGCCGCCGCACAGCCATCGTACATTCTATGCGCGGACTGATATGCCTCCCAGAACGCGGTAGCCATTTCAACGTAGGGATGGGCGTATGGGTCGTTGCCAAAGGTTTGTTGCAGGGTGTTGTATGTTGTGATGGCTTCTGATTCATTTCCCTGAACAAAATGAATTAGCATGATACGGTAATACGCATACGCGGCGAGGAGGATATTCAGAAGAGTCAGACTTCATAAAAGGCGGAGCCTGTAGATTGACCGCAGCATCCACTTGTAGCTCGAATCTTTCCTTTGACCACCAGTCAAGATCGTCTGAATTAATTGCATCTTGGTACACGCTAACAGATTCACTGTACTCCCCTTGAATTGTAAGAGAGTCACCATCCTGAATCGCTTGAAACAGATAGCTGACATCCGTCTGCCCGCCCGTGAACGCGAAGGGACTTGAGCTATTCCCCGCACTCGATAGCGTCTCTCCATACGGTTGATAGGACTTGGCGAGGGTCACCGCGCCTTGTGAATCTGTCATTTGGCGCACCGAGCCGAGGGCATCACCGAGGCGGTGGGTTGAGCCTGTCGAAACCAAGTATTCGGTGGTTGTGTTCACTTGGGCGATTCTACCAGTGCTGCGCGGAGATACGTCAACCCGCTGACATCCGTCTGCTCGCCCGTAAACGCGAAGGGACTTGAGCCATTCCCCGCGCTCGAAAGCGTCTCTCCATACGGTTGATAGGACTTGGCGAGGGTCACCGCGCCTTGTGAATCTGTCATTTGGCGCACAGAGCCGAGGGCGTCGCCGAGGCGGCGGGTTGAGCCTGTCGAAACCAAGTATTCGGTGGTTGTGTTCACTTGGGCGATTCTACCAGCGCCAAAAGCATTGTCGAAGCGCCGGGTTTGAAATCAACTTAGTTTTGGGAGAGCGAGAGATGATTGCCGAACACATCGTAAGGTAAGATAATTAATTCTCACTCGAATGGTCGTCGAAAACTTACTACTTTCATCTCTTCAATTACAATTTCAATATCCAAAGAATCCCATCCATTGACCCCAAGACAAGAAAAATAGACACTGTATGAATGGGCAGTCTCTGTCACCGATCCAACTAGCAAGGGTTCTGGCCGACTGGTGCATTTTATCTTTTGATGGATACGCATCCACTCATCCAGATGAGGTCTCAAAGCAGGGTCAATCATATCGTAGGCGGCAGGGTGGTTGGTACTTAGCGCAGTTGCAAACGAAAGTGCCAAGTTCACTTCAGTAGAACGATCGTAAATCAACGAGTATACAGCTGCTGTAGGCGAGAGAGTCACCCAGATGTATAAAATGCACGCAAAGATAACCCCCAGAAAAAATAGAAGGAGTATTTTCGGAGTTTTATTCATTTTTCGAACACATTTTCCCTTCGCCAAGTGGACGGTCCGCTCGGAATGGGCTGGATTTCAAACAGTGTCGGCCAATTTATGTTTCTTGTCGTTGTTTCAAATCCTCCATTTTCATATTGAACGTGATCAACGACCATTGGCAAAAATTCGTAATTCTTTGGAAAACTGAATCTGTAATAACCGTTTCCATATATCATTGGTAAGATATCTCGATTCCTCCATGCTAACCCGCTATCGTTGCTTTCATAAGATACGAGAGTTACAAAATTATTTAGAATTCCATTGCCTAAATCCCTTACTTCACCGAAACACTCCAATAAATCAGGGATTTTATTCTTTCTGTGTCCATTTACGTATGCCCAAAAACCCAAATGGTCTGACGGTAAATCTTCTGGGGAGAACGCGGATGGGAAATTCAACTTAGTCAGTTTGCGTGCCTGATAATCTTCATAAGCAAGCTCAAAGTCTTGATAAATTCCATACATAATGCCAACTTTCGTTTTTTTATCAAGCTTCTTAACGTTTGCGAATACACGATAAGTGATTATAAAATCTTTACCTGATGCCATAGGAAGTGTTCCGCCACCTTCACCCATTGCATTTATTTGCGTTTCCATATACTGTGCTGACCGCCAGCCCCTATCAAGATGCTGAACGTCAAAATACCCATATCCTTCCACATAGATATGTGAACTATTATTCCACCAATCAGGGCATGGGGATGATCTAGGTTCGCCACAGAGTCCTGTAGGATCAATGTAGTTAACTGGATTCCCCTCCACATACGCCCACCGATTCAATGACAGTGGACGGTTGTACTCCCCCATCCACGTATCGCGGGTGAGGAACCTGCCTGTGCCGCTCGAATAGTAGCGCGCGCGGAGATACGTCATCCCGCTGACATCCGTCTGCTCGCCCGTGAACGCGAAGGGACTTGAGCCATTCCCCGCGCTCGAAAGCGGCTCTCCATACGGTTGGTAGGATTTGGCGAGGGTCACTGCGCCTTGTGTGTCTGTCAATTGGTCCCTGACGGCAGAGCCGAGGGCGTCAGCGAGGCGGTGGGTTGAGCTTGTCGAAACCAAGTATTCGGTGCTTGTGTTCACTTGGGCGATTCTACCAGTGCTGCACGAAGATACATCAACCCGCTGACATCCGTCTGCTCGCCCGTAAACGCGAAGGGACTTGTCCCATTCCCCGCGCTCGCAAGCGGCTCTCCATACGGTTGATAGGACTTGGCGAGCGTCACCGCGCCTTGTCCGTTCGTGAGGTGGCGGAGGGCAATCAAAAGATAGTGAGCAGTAATCAGTGTGGAGGCGTTCACTTGGGCGATTTAGTTTTCGATTATACTTTGCTCATGCCCGATCCTAAAGACAATCTTCGCCTGTACATGGAAAATGCCCGCGAGGTGTTGGAGGTCGCAAGGTTAAATCTTGGGAACGATTTTTACGGCTCGGCGTGCAACCGAGCGTATTATGCGGTCTTCTATGCCGCCAGCGCGTTGTTGTTCGCAAAAGGTATGTCGTTTGGAAAACACAGCGCGGTTCTCTCGGCATTCCGTCAGCACTTTATCAAAACGGGCGAGTTGGATGTGAAATGGAGCGAGGTGTATCAACGCATCATGGCGCATCGCCAATCGGGAGATTACGATATTAATCTGAGAATCGAGCAAGCGCAGGCAGTCAATGACGTGAGCGATGCGGGAGCGTTTATCGAGGAGGTCGAAGCATGGTTGCGGAAACAAAGCCTGTTGTAAAAAACTTATCTGAGATTGAACAAAAAGCGATTTCGGAATTTTTAGCGCGCCTCCGTTCGACCTACGGCAGTCAACTTCAACAGGCGATGCTCTTCGGCTCGAAAGCCCGCGGCGAAGCGACCGCCGATTCAGATATTGACGTGGCGGTGATCGTTGCTGATGAAACGTGGCAGGTTCGGGACGAGATTTGCAAGTTCAGCGCGGACGTTTCATTGGAATACGATGTTCTGCTCGATGCGCGCGTGATCGGCGCGGCGCGTTGGCAATATATGCGTGAGATTCGAGCGGGGTTGTATCAGAACATTTCCAGCGAAGCGATACCGCTGGCGGTTTGATATGGTTTTTGCCTGACTTCGCTGGAATAAATTTTTCCCGCTGACATCCGTCTGCTCGCCCGTGTAAGCATAGATACTTTCCCCACTTCCAACAGATTGAGCAACACTCCCATACGGATCATATCCCTTGGCAAGCGTAATGTCGCCGCTGGCGTCTGTCAGTTGCCTTACACTTCCCAAAGCATCTCCTAGGAAATATTCAGTACCTGTGTTCACTTGGGCGATTCTACCAGCGCCGTAGAGGTATGTGTTTGTTCCGTCGTTCAAGACTTGGGTAAGACCCGAGTTAAGATCGAGCGTGTAGTTCACTCCGTTTTGCGAGAGGCGGTCGCCGAGTCCGTTGTAGGCATAAGTTGCGGTCTGCCCTCCGCTGATGGAGGTTAGGCGGTTGGCGGAATCGGCGCGTAAATCAAACCTCCCTGATCAATTTCCCTCTCTCACTTCGCCCCAATCGATCACTTTCAAATCCTTGATGACAATGTCGTCAACTTCAAAATCCAAGTAAAATGTTTCAGTAAAACAGCCAAATATAATCATTTTTCCCGAATTCGTGCCGGCACTAATTAATGAATAATCAACATCACGAACACATTCCCGGCTCTTATGTGAATTCATCCATTCATCAAGACGCGGTTTTAGGTTTGGATCAATCATATCGTAAGCCCTCAGGTCGTTCCTTTGAAGGGCATGTGCAAAATCAAATGCCAGCTCAATTGCTGGGTCAATCGGGGGTGATGAGTACTCATCACCCCCGATCGTTGACTTGTCTGCCCACAATTTTGCGCCAAGGGCAAACACAACGGCTAAGATAACCAACAGGAGTATTCTCGTGTTTTTCTTCATTTTTGCCAATCATATCCCCTTTGCCATGTATTTGGCCCACTCGGAATCGGCTGAATTTCCAAAAATGCTGGCCAGGCTATATTTTTTGTTGTATAGGCTGTATATCTTCCCGTGCGAACAGTATCATTTATCATCGGCAAGAGTTCATGATTCTCCGCAATGCCATAGGATGTCATAACAACACTACTAGCTTTCCCGCCCAAAACGCGTATATTGCCGAGACACTGCAATAAGCTTGGGATTTCGTCTATTTCGTAACCATTCACATATGCCCAGAAACCCAAATGATCCGATGGTAAATCTGCTGGACCAAATCCCGAGAAGTGGTCTTCCCACCACGGTGTACTATATTGGTACTCTTCGTAACCAAGCTCAAAGTCTATATACATTCCATACGCAAGACCGAGTATATGATTCCTATCGAACCGGCCATTACGATCTTTAGCAACCTTTGCAGTAACAGAGTAGTAGGCTAAGTAAACGGTTTCCCACTTCTGTTCTTTCTTATTCCACTTTTGGGAGATTGCAGGATTTTGGAATACACCGTCGCCTCGATTGAGCGACGCCTCTATCTCTTTAATAAAAAAGCCTGCTGTTCTCCATCCCCTGCGTAGATGCCCTGTATCAAAATAGCCAAGTCCATCTACGTATATTTGTGATTGCACTTCTGCTTGACCTACTACCCACCACTCAGGCAATACACCCGTGCCATTTTCCCGCCGGTCAGGAGGACATGGTGGTTCTCCCGGTAGACCACATAATCCTGATGGATCTGTATAGTTTACCGGATTCCCCTCCACATACCCCCACCGATTCAACGACAGCGGACGGTTGTACTCCCCCATCCACGTATCGCGGGTGAGGAAACGTCCATCGCCGCTCGAGTAGTAGCGCGCGCGGAGATACGTCAACCCGCTGACATCCACCTGCTCGCCCGTAAACGCGAAGGGACTTGTCCCATTCCCCGCGCTCGTAAGCGTCTCTCCGTACGGTTGGTAGGACTTGGCGAGCGTCACCGCGCCTTGTGCGTCTGTCAATTGGCGCACCGAGCCGAGGGCGTCAGCGAGGAAATAATCAGTAACTGTGTTCACTTGGGCGATTCTACCAACTCCGTAGAGATATTGGTTTGTTTCGTCTATCGAGAAGGCCGTTGACGCTCGTTGTCAATTCACAACATTACATAAACAATCGAATCAAAATATCGTTCATCAAGGTTAATTGCGAATCTTGAACTCTCCCGTGAATGGATTAATTGTGATTTCAAAAATAGGACCAATAGTATTGTCGGGATAATAGCCAACCATCCATATCTGTCTGCGTGAACTTATCAAGACGGAAATCTCACATTCGTTCTTATAAGATAGTCGAGTTTCTTTTCCGCCATTATCTTCCGCAATTCTTAGTGCATCTTCCGCAGTTATATTGAGTCTTTCCGGGTCGATACTTTTCCAGCCAAATAAGGGTTTTGGAAAATTGGTTCCACCTCCAACAGCCGCGCCGCCGTAAAGCGAAAAAAGATCTATTTCGTGCGCGGCATATTGCTGTGTTCCAATGTCCTTAAAGTATGTAATTTTGAAAAGATCAAAGCCGAGTGGATCATATCGACAATCTCCATAGAAAGACATACTCTCTATTAGCCAGTCGTCGATATCTTCATTCCAAACAAATCGATGGAGAGCATTCGATATGTTCAGATAATCAGATTGCTTCCAAGGCGGCGGGACGCTGTATAGTTTATCAAAGGCATCAGGAGTTGCTGTTAGAGGCAAAAATACATCTACGTTTCTTCTATCTAGGCTTTCAAGAATTGTCCTTGGATCTATTTCAAAGTAGCGCGTTTCAAAGTAATCGCTTAACCCATTCGGCGATTCCCTGGTTTGATCCGAAAAAGTAGGATTAATTATGTACACTGCTATAGAAAATGCCACAATAGTAACAATCATCAATAGCAGAGTTACATTTTTGATGAGAGCTTTATCTTTCATGGTCCGATAACCTCGGGTTTAAGGAGAATAGGTGTCATACACCAGGGGCCAGATAATGTCGTTCCATTTAAGGTCAGATGGAACATACCAATTCTCACTCTTAAGTTTCCACACAAAATTTGCAAACAGGTCAAGTTGATGACGAGTATCAAACCATCCTCGGTATCCTTTCTTGGCGATTCGTTCATCAAAATAGGCGTCCCATCTTATAACTCCGCTTTTCTCTTTGCGCCAAAAAAGATTAGGGCCAACAGTCGAAAGTTCCTCTGCACTCTTCCAATCAAAACCTGATCCGTTTTGGGAAAGAGCGGCAACGATAAATTTATCCGTAGAGGTACAATTCTTGCAATGATCTATTGCTTGGCTAATTCTTCTTCTCATATATATCTGAGCCCAATACTCATTATTTGGGTCGTGCCAAGGCTCAAGTTGAAAATAACCTTTGTAATCTTGTCCAAATTGGTTGACCATATCATCATGAAACTCACAAAAATCTCTTCTTTCTAATTTTCATTTGCCAATTACCCCTCAAAGTTGACGGGTCGCTTCTCGCTTACGCGATATAGAACAATTTCAACTGGGCAGGAATAACTATGGTTAGGATTTTATCATTCATCGTATGTCGGCCACCCGTTATAATCAGCCCCGATGTTTGACTTCCAGATCACCTCCAAAAACAACCGCGCCCGCGCGGGGATCTTCTCCACACCTCATGGCGATCTCGTCACGCCCGTCTTCGCGCCCGTTGGCACGCAGGCGACGGTCAAAACTCTTACGCCTGAGCATCTCAAAGATATCAACGCCTCGCTCGTGTTGAGCAACACGTACCATCTTTATCTGCGCCCCGGCGACGAACTCGTCCGCGACATGGGCGGCTTGCATAAGTTCATGCAGTGGCATCGTCCCATGCTCACCGACTCGGGCGGGTTTCAAGTGTTCTCGCTCGCGCAGACCCGCAAAATTGACGACGATGGCGTCACCTTCAAAAGTCACATAGACGGTTCGACGCATCGCTTCACGCCCGAAAAATCTGTCGCCATTCAAGAGAACCTCGGCGCCGACATCATCATGGCGTTCGACGAATGTTCCGATCCCAACGATCACGCCTACTCGAAACTCGCCATGCAGCGGACTCATCGCTGGGCAGAGCGTTCCCTCAAAGCGCAGACGCGCCGCGATCAGGCTTTATTCGGGATCGTGCAAGGCGGCGTTCAAGCGGACCTTCGGGCTGAGTCTGCCAACTTCATTGCTTCGCTCGACACCCCCGGCATCGCCATCGGCGGACTCTCCGTCGGCGAAACGAAACAAGAGATGCACGACACGCTCGACGTGGTCACTCCGTTGTTGCCCGAAAACAAACCGCGCTACCTGATGGGAGTCGGCACGCCCGAGGATCTCATCAATGGCGTGGCGCGCGGCATTGACATCTTCGACTGCGTCCTGCCCACTCGCCTTGCCCGTCACCACTCCGCGTTTGCGCCCGAGGGACGACTCAATTTGATGAACGCGACATTTGCCCGCGATGAAAATCCGATTGACGAGACGTGCGATTGCTACGCTTGCAAGACTTTCACGCGAGCGTACATCCGTCACTTGATCGTGGCGAAGGAACTGCTGGCAGGGACGTTGATTTCCATTCACAACCTCCGCGCGTTGATTCGGTTAATGGAACAGATTCGCGGTTATATCGCCAATGGTTCGTTCGAGTCGCGTGTGCCTGAGTTACTCGGTCAATGGCAGGGGAACGCAGCGCGAAAATCAAAAACCTTAACCACTGAGACACGGAGTCACTGAGAAATTAAATCTCCGTGCCTCAGTGTCTCCGTGGTAAAAAATCATCGAGAACAATGACCCTCTTCCAAGCCATCCTCCTCGGCGTCATCCAGGGACTGACCGAATTCATTCCAGTTTCATCTACGGCGCATCTGCTCATCGGTCAACAATTGTTAGGAATCCCCGCCAATGACGCGATGTTCTCGTTTCTCGTCATCGTCCAGCTTGGAACGCTCGTCTCCCTCTTTGCGTTTTATTGGAAGGATTTACTTTCGATTGCGCGAGCGACGTTAGACTTCCGAAGTCTCAGAGACTTCGGAAGTCTGAAACCCGAGGCAAAACTTGGCTGGTATATTATCATCGCCACCATCCCCGCACTGCTTGCGGGATATTTATTGAAAGATGCAGTCGAAGCGATGTTTCAACATCCCATACTTCAAGCGTCAGTTCGACTATTCACTGCGGCAGTTTTACTCACGCTCGCTGAATGGCTTACAAAAAAGAATCGAACACTCGATTCCATGACTTGGCTTGATGCGTTCTTCGTTGGAGTAATGCAGATCATTGCCGTTTTTCCCGGCGCCTCACGAAGCGGAACAACTATCGCTGGCGGCATGTTTCGCGGATTCGACCGTCCATCCGCGGCGCGGTTTGCGTTCTTGATGTCGATTCCCGTTATGCTCGCTGCGGGGGGCTACGAAATGATCGATGTGTTGCAAATGCCGAATCTCAGCGAATTCCTGCCTTTGCTCGCGGTGGGATTTGTCACGGCTGCGATTGTTGGCTGGTTTGCCATCAAATGGCTGATCCATTATTTGAGTCATCGTTCGTTGTATGTATTCGCCGCCTATTGCGCGGTCGTCGGCAGTATTATTCTGTTATTGTCCTAAAACTAAACTGATAACTGTTCACTGGTAACTTCTTCACTGGGCTACACCAACCATGAAACTAACACAACTCCTCAAGACTCTCGTCGAAACCGAATCCCCCTCGCATGACAAATCCGCTGTTGATCGCGTTGGCGCCATCGTCGCTGATGAAATGCGCAAACTTGGCGGGCAGGTTGAGGTGATTCAAAATAGCGAAACGGGGAATCATATCCTTGCGCGCTTTCATCCTTCATCCGTCAGCCTTTATCCTTCGATCTTGATCCTCTGCCACATGGACACTGTCTTCCCCCTCGGCACGATTCAAAAAACTCCCTACCGCGAAGAGGGCGGGAAAATTTTCGGTCCTGGCACGCTGGACATGAAGGCTGGGATTGTCATCGCGCTCGCCGCGGTCGAGTCAGCCCAAAGGTCCGGGTTGAATCGCCCTGTCACGCTGTTGTGCACATCCGACGAAGAGATTGGCAGTCATACATCGCGCGCGTTGATTGAGTCGCTGGCGAAAGAGTCCGCGCTGGTGTTGGTGATGGAAGGCGCGTTGCTCGATGGCTCGCTCAAAACATGGCGCAAAGGCACGGGCGGATTCAAAGTGACAGTTCGCGGACGCGCGGCGCACGCGGGCGGCGATCATCAAGCGGGACGCAACGCAATCGAAGAGATGTCGCATCAGGTGATCACGATTCAAAAATTGACCGATTATGAAAAACAAACGACGGTGAATGTCGGCGTGATGCGCGGAGGCACGGTGTCGAATGTTGTGCCGGAGGACGCGCACATCGAAGTGGATGTGCGCGTGATGCAGGCGGGCGAGTGGGAGCGGCTTGAATCGGAAATGAACAAACTCAAACCTGTTCTCGATGGAACGTCAATTGAAGTCACGGGCGAATTGAATCGTCCGCCGATGCCGTTCGATGATCTGATGAAGTCCACGTTTGAAAAAGCAAAGTCAATCGCCGCGCCGCTCGGCATGGAACTCAAAGCGGGCGGCACGGGCGGTGCATCGGATGGAAATTTTGTCGCGCCGCTCGGCATCCCATTGCTCGACGGCATGGGCGCGGTGGGCGAGGGCTATCACTCGGACCGTGAATTTATTTTCGCCGACAGCCTCGAACAAAAAGCGAAGTTGATCGCGGAGTTGATTCGCAAATGGTGATTCGTGGCGCGGGATGGTATCCCGCGATTATTCTCAGCGGATTGCCAATCCGCTCCACGACCCTCGTCCTCTTTCTTCTTTCCTCTTTCCTCTTATTCTCCTGCTCGACGAAAACGCCTCAAGCCTCCCTTCAACCTGTTACCGTCTATTCGACGTTCGCCGCCGAACCGTGGCTGACCGACCTCTACGCCTGCGCGGACCCTGTCGCTTCCCTCATCCGCGTGGATGATCCATCTTCTGCTGATATTGCATTGCAAATTGGCGAGCCTGATTTTTTATCTTCGTTTGCGTATCAGATCGGCGAAGAAGAAATATTGATCGCTGTGAATCGTCAAAGCTCGATTCAAAATTTGACTATTGACGAGGCTCGCGCCTTGTTCATGGGACTCGGCGACCCGTCCGTGCAAGTGTGGGTGTATGCGTCTGATGCGGATGTGCAGAAGATGTTCGATCCGTTCGTGATGGAGGGACGAAGCGTTTCTTCGTCCGCGTTGGTGGCGGTCAGCCCAGCGAAGATGTCGGATGCGCTGGCGAATGATTTGAACGCGGTTGGAATCTTGCCGCGACATGCTCTAGCAGACGGCTTGCGTGAAGTGTTTCCCGTTGCAACCGTTCCAGTGCTGGCGTTGACGAAGTCCGAGCCGCAGGGCGTGGTGAACGAATTGTTGGCGTGTTTGCAAAAATGAATTATCCTTGCGAAGGTTGTGAACCTTCGCAAGGATTTTAGACACATGACGAAAACTCCATTATGGATTCCCTCTGAACAACGTAAACGAGACGCGAACATCACGCGCTTCATTGACACGGTCAACGCACGGCGTAAGTTGAACCTCGCTTCGTATTCGAATCTGTACGCGTGGTCGGTGGATCACATCGCCGACTTTTGGGCGGAGGTGTGGGACTTTGCCGAAATCAAAGCCTCCAAGCGATTTGATTCCGTAGTGGCGGATTTATCCACTTTCCCCGGCGCAAAGTGGTTCCCCGGCGCGAAGTTAAACTTTGCCGAGAATCTTTTACGCTATCGAGACGATCACCTTGCCTTTATTTTCGTCGGCGAGACTCAAACATCGAAACGCATGACCTATGCGGAGTTGTATGACGAAGTGGCGCGGCTGGCGCACTCGTTGAAAGAGTCGGGCGTGGGGGTGGGGGATCGGGTTGTGGGATACATGCCGAATCTCATCGAGACGGTCGTCTGTATGTTGGCGGCGGCGAGCCTCGGCGCGACGTGGGCATCGTGCGCCACAGACATTGGTCCCGGCGCGGCAATCGAACGGCTGGGGCAAGTCGAACCAAAAGCGATGATCACCGCGGATGGATATTTCTACAAAGGCAAGGCGTTCGACACGCTGGCTCACGCGACGGAGGTGGCGCGGGGTATTCCGTCATTGCAAAAAGTGATCGTCGTTTCGTACACGCGCGAGAAACCTGACATTTCTCAAATCCCCAACTCGGTCCATTACGACGATTTTCTTGCCAAAGAAAAAAATCTTGTGATCCAATTCGAGCAATTGCCGTTCGACCATCCGCATTACATCATGTTCTCATCGGGGACGACGGGCAAGCCGAAATGTTTGGTGCAGGGCGCGGGCGGTGTGTTAATCAATCATTTGAAAGAGCTGATTCTGCACACTGACCTCAAACGAAACGACAAGATTTTCTACATCACCTCCTGTAGTTGGATGATGTGGAACTGGCTGGTCAGTTCGCTGGCGGTCGGCGCGACGATCGTTTTGTACGATGGCAACCCGAACTTCCCCGACGCGGGCGCGATGTGGAAGTTGATTCAAGATGAGGAAATTTCCATCTTCGGATGCAGCGCCAGTTACATCCACTTCTTGAAAAAGGAAGGCGTTTCGCCGCGCAGAGACTTCGACCTGTCGTCCCTGCGCGAGATTTCGCAAACGGGTTCGCCTCTCTCTGCTGACGGATTTGAATATGTGTACAAGGAGATCAAGCCAGACCTGCATTTCAATTCCATCGCGGGCGGCACAGACATCAACGGGTGTTTTGCGGCGGGGAGTCCGATCTCGCCAGTCTATGCTGGAGAATTGCAGAGCGCGGCGTTGGGGATGAAGATTCAATCGTACGATGAAAAAGGCAAACCGATTTACGATGAACAGGGCGAGTTGGTGTGCGAAGCGCCTGCTCCTTCGATGCCGCTGTATTTTTGGAACGACCCTGACGGCTCGAAATATCACAAGGCGTATTTCGATGTGTATCCCGGCGTGTGGCGTCATGGCGATTATGTCTTGATACACAAAGATACCGGAGGCGTGACGTTTTACGGTCGCTCGGATGCTGTGTTAAAACCCTCTGGCGTACGTATCGGCACCGCGGAGATCTACGCCCAAATGGAAAACCTCCCCGAAATCGCGGACAGCCTCGCGGTGGGACAAAATTATCAGGAAGATCAACGCGTGATTCTGTTCGTCAAACTCGCGGCAGGATTTTCGCTGACCGATGAGTTGAAAGATAAAATCAAAAAGACCTTGCGCGAAAACGCCTCGCCGAGACACGTCCCAGCCGTGATTTTGGAAACGCCAGATATTCCCTACACGTTGAATATGAAGAAGGTCGAAAGCGCGGTGACGAATATCTTGAATGGGCGGGCGGTGAGTAATCGGGACGCGCTGGTCAATCCGGGGTCGTTAGGGTTTTATGAGAGTGTTTTAGAGAAGTTAACGTAGTAACGACTTTAGTCGTTATTTGCTGTGAATAAAAGCGGCGACTGAAGTCGCCACTACAAGAAAGCGAAACCTCATGCCCTGCAATTGTTGTGAAATCGAAAACAATACCTTCACCGACGCGGAAGCCAAAACGAATCTCAGAGACTACCGCCGCCGAGGACCTGCCAAGCAAACCCGGTTGATCCTCGAAGCAGTCCGTTCGTTGGGATTGAAGGATGCCGCGCTGTTGGACATCGGCGGCGGGATCGGGACGATTCATCACGAGTTACTCAACGATGTAGCGCGCGAAGCCACGCATGTGGACGCGTCGTCGGCGTATTTAAAGGTTGCCACGGAGGAGGCAAAACGAATTGGGCATGAGGCACAGGTGAAATTCATCCATGCGGATTTTACGGATGTGGCGGATGAACTTCCGCAGGCGGATGTGGTCACGTTGGACCGGGTTGTGTGTTGTTACCCGAATTTTCGAGAATTGTTGAAGGCGGCTTCATCGAAGAGCCGCAAAGCAATCGCGCTCACCTATCCGCGTGAGACGTGGTACATCAAGATGGTAATGTCTATGATGAACTTTTTCCAGCGGGTGAGAAGGGATCCGTTCCGCGTGTTCGTGCATCCCGTTGCGGAGATGGAGAAGTTGTTGAACGAGGATGGGTTGAAAAGAATATCCACGCGCAGGTTGTTCGTGTGGGAGATGTCGTTGTATCAGCGTTGATGTATCACCCATTTGTAAGGGCTTGGTTTTTTGGGCGGATTGTATAATGGCGTCATTGTGAACTTTAGACTCCCACCAGGAATATTCCTCATGAAGAAATTGAATATCATCGTTTCGATGTTTTTCATTGGGGCGGTACTCGTCTCTGCCTGCAATTTGAGCGCGGCGCCTCAGGCGACGAGCGAGCCGGGGAGCGCGACCCAGCCTCCCGTCGGGACTGAACCGCCTGTCCTGACAGAAGTCCCGATCCAGCCGGCAGAGTCGCCGGTGATTACACAAGCGCCGATCGATCTCTCCGGTCCTGCCATGGAGGTGGGGTCGAAATTTCTGTATGTGGATGGGAGCATGCTCGTGGCGGTGCCGGGCGGCACATTCATCATGGGGCATGGCGGCGACGATAACCCCGAGCATGAGGTCAACGTCAGCGATTTCTGGTTGTATCGCTCGAAGGTCACAAATTCACAATACGCGCTGTGCGTTTGGTTGGGCAAATGTTCGCCGCCAGGTATCGATAAAAACGAAGGGTACGGAGACCCGTTGAAGGCAAATCACCCGGTGACGGGCGTCAATTATCAGCAAGCCTCGGAGTATTGCTCGTTTGTGAATGGACGTTTGCCGACCGAAGCCGAATGGGAAAAAGCCGCGCGCGGACCCGAGGGGAATATCTATCCATGGGGTGATGCCACGCCGCAATGCGAGCTGGCGAACTTTGGCACGTGCGAGTTCAAAACGTCCAAAGTGATCGATCATCCTGCAGGGCAGAGTTACTACGAAGCGTTCGACATGGCTGGCAATGTGTATGAATGGGTATCGGATTGGTACGATGCCAACTATTACAACAATTCCCCGGTGGATGACCCGCTGGGTCCCGATCTTGCCCTCCGTCGGTCTGTTCGCTCCAGCGGATTCAATTCTCCCGCGTACGAATCCGAATCGGCGCGGCGGCTGTCGCTTGCGCCGGTGGAACAACGCAACGATCTCGGCTTCCGCTGTGTGGTGGAAGACCCGATGTACTTTGCGCCGATGTGCGTTACCGCGCCGGTGTATGGGCAGGATGGCGCGCCCGGCTCGCCCAGCGGCGGAGGCTCGCCATCGGAGTCGTGTCCTACTGTTGATATTTCGACCGTGCCGCTGTGTGTGGGGCAGGTCGGTTCGACGAATGTGAATTTTACCGGCCCTCCAGGAGCGGCCATCGATGCCGGCACGTGTTCATCCACCGGCAACCCGGGTCAATATAGTTGTCTTTCACCGACGACAGTTTCGATCAAAGCCGATTGCCAGCAGACTGTACCGGGCAGTCCGGCGTGCCCGCCGGGATCAACGCAACAGGGAAATCAATGCATCTCGCAGGGCAGGCCGGGACAGTGCCTGCCGGGCTTCAATTATGATCCGAACAGTCAATGCTGTTCAGCATTGCCGGGGCAGGATAGCAGTGTGCCTCTTCCGCAATGCCCGGTGGGAACGTATTATCTCCCCGGTCAAAATGTCTGCGTGCCGTACCCCGCGCAGGGAATTGTTTCGGTGGTGAAGAATGTGGGCATCCCGAATTGCATTATTCCCACAAGAAAGCCAGGCGGCGGAGACGATCCCGACACTCCTGGCGTTCCTACCGTTTGCGCGCCGCCATCAGATAATTGTGGAAATTTTCTTTGGTGTGAGAAACTCTGCGCTTGTGTTCGTTCGTCAACGCAATGCCCCCCATGATCTGTTGCTACTTGGGTCAGGGCTTACACAAGATCCGAGTCCATGATGGTGATCACGCGCGACGACCTGTAATGTGACGGGAAGTTGGCGCGATGAAACGTAATCCGTTCAATTGAGGGAGGTAGAAGCGGGGTTTGGATTGCATGAAGGAAAAATAAAGTGACAGCCATCTTCGAGATGGCTGTCACTTTTAAATGGCGGGAAGTCTCGTATGCCACTCCGTCGCCTGCTCGAAGGCATACCCGGCGTTCAGCGTTTTCGCATCGCCCCACGCGCGCGAGACGATCTGCAAGCCGATGGGAAGCCCGCCGGAGGTGAATCCGCAGGGGATGGAGAGCGCAGGCAGACCCGCGAGGTTGAACGGCGCGGTGAAGCGGGTTAAGCGCGCGGCTTGCTCCACCGCATCATGACCTTCGATGGTTGGCGCGGGGATGGGCGTGGTCGGCAGGATCAACAGATCGTACGCCTCGAAGAACAACTCGAATCGTTTTTTCAGTTCCGCTTGAGTCCGCCTCGCCAGCGCGTATTCGGTGGATGTGGTCTTTGCGCCGTCTTGCAGTCTGCGGCGCACATCGTCACCGAACCAATCAGGGTGTTCCTTCAAGCGGTTGCGATGTACCGCTGCGCCATCGGCTTGGGTCATGGTTTTGTTAGCGGATGCGGCATCGCGCAACCAATCCATGCCAACTTCTTCGATAACGCAACCCATACTTTCAAAAACTTTGACTGCGCCGCGCACGGCTTGCAGCACCTCTGGGTCTGCGCTTTCAATGTATTCGCCCACGGCAAACGCGATTCGCTTGCCTGATATATCGTCAGTCAGGTGACCGAGGTAATCGCCGTTCAACATTTTTATGGAGGCGGCGTCGAGCGCATCATACGACGAGATGGCTTGCAACAATAGCGCCGCATCTTTCACGCTTCGAGTTAGCGGACCGACGTGGTCGAGATTCCACGAGAGGGGGAACACGCCACGCAGGCTCACGCGTCCATACGTGGGTTTGAACCCCACCACGCCGCACAACGAAGCGGGGATGCGGATCGAGCCGCCGGTGTCGGTGCCGAGCGCGCCGAGCGCCATGCCGGTTGCCACAGCGATTGCCGATCCGCTCGAGGAGCCGCCCGGGATGCGGGTGAGATCGCGCGGGTTGCGGGCTGTGCCAAAATGCGGGTTATTGCCCGTGACGCCCAACGCGATCTCGTGCGTGTTGGTCTTACCGATGATGAACGCGCCGGCGGCTTTGAGTTTCTCCACCACGAAGGCGTCCTCATCGGGGATGTGATCTGCGAAAAACTTCGTACCAACCGTGGTGCGTATCTCCGCTGTGTCGAACAGATCTTTGACGGCAATGGGGATTCCACGCAGAACGTCCGCGTAGGTGGCGCGGGGAGTTGACGCGGGAATCATTGTGCTCGCCACACTGCGCGCGCGAGAATCCTGCACGGTGATGAACGCGTTCAGTTTGGGGTTGAGTCGCTTGATATTGCCGAGGCAGGCAGAAGCGAGGTCCGACGCGGTGAGTTTTTTATCCTGCATCAACTCAAGGGCTTCTTCGATGGTTTGCGCGGGGAGCGGGGTCATGCCTTCCATTATAATGAAAACATGCCGTATTCAATGGACAAAAAGTACTTGTGGTTCCTGCTTGTCATCTCGCTGACGGGCGCGTCGATCGCCGCGCTGGTCGCCTCGAAATACGGTCCCGGCGTGTCCGCCGATGGGACGAAATATTTATCCATCGCGCAAAATCTTTTAGACGGCAAAGGTTTCTTCGATCACACCGGGCGGCCGCTGTTGTGGTGGCCCCCGTTGTATCCGCTTGAAATTGCGGGCGTGAGTCGCCTCACGGGTCTCGACGTGCTTTTCGCCGCGGGATGGCTCAACATCATCACGTTCGCCGCAAATATTTTTCTCAACGGCGCGTTGGTCTATCACGCCTTTCCCGATAAGCCGCTCCGTCAATATCTCAGCGCCTTATTCATCCTCACATCGGATATGGCGATTCGCATTCACGCGAACATCGCCTCCGAGCCGCTGTTCGTCACATTTTCGATGATCTTCCTCTTCGCCAGCGCGGATTATTTGCAGACTCGCTCGCGCCGCGCGTTGTGGTGGATGATAGCGATGTCGGCTCTTGCGCCTCTTCAGCGTTATCTTGGGGCGAGCCTCATTGCGGCGGGGGGCTGTTTCATCCTCTTCGCCCATCGCAGGGACATCTGGCGCGGCATCCGCGAGGGATTCGTCTTCGGCGTATTATCTCTAGTCCCCATCGCCGCATGGATTTGGTTTCACAACATCGGTCAATACGATTCGTTCTGGGGCGTGAGCGGCTCGATCGTAAATCCGCTTGAGAACTTGCGCCTCTCGCTGGCGAAGATTTTGCATTGGTTCCTGCCGTATCACCCAACGCTTCAGCCGCTCTTCGACAATCCGTGGATCGTGGTCGGTGCAGTCGCAGTGATTCTTTTGTTGGTCAACAAAAAAGAGAATTGGAAGAATTTTGCGCGGACGATGATGCAACCTATCCCGCTCGTCTCGTGGGCGTTCTTCGTCTGGACGATCCTCGGCTTGATGTATTCAGTAACCACCGAAGACCACGTGGATCTGTTTTCGGATCGTTATTACGTGGGTCTGCTCGCGCTTGTGCTGGTGATGATGTTTGTCGTTTTTGATTCGCTCATCCTCCCTCATTTGAAATGGAATCAACTCACCCTTCAAAAACTTTTCGCAGCGATCTTCTTTCTCTGGCTGGCAGTTTATCCTGGCTGGAGCATGGTGAAATACGTTTCTGCCTCGATGCAAGACGGCGAAGCGAGCGGATACAACGTGTACAACAACCGCGCCTTCCACGAGAATCCGATCATCAAAGAGATGCAGAAGATCGCGCGAGAGAATTCCGACGCAACCTTGTACAGCAACTACACCGACGGCGTCTGGTTCTTCACGCGCCGCGAGTCGCCGGTCATGCCGCGTTCGTTCACCATGGACTTGGACGAAATCAAGCAGAACTACGCGGGCTGGCCCCAAGACAAACCCGGTTACATCATCTGGATTCTGCCGAACAGCATTTATCGCAACGTAGTCCCGCCGAAACTGCTGGCAGAGATCGCAGACCTTGAGTTGGTTGTCAAGATCGAAGAGGGGGAGGTTTACCGGGTGAATAAAAAAGGAATGTCACCCTGAGCGGGAGCGAAGGGTCTCCAATGCGGCGAGGAGATTCTTCGCTTCGCTCAGAATGACATCCCGAAAAGTTTTTAGAACAACCCTACCACTTTGCCGGTCTTCAAATCTAAATCCACATCGAAGAAGGCGGGGCGTGTCGGCAAGCCCGGCATCGTGCGCATGTCGCCGAGGATGGGATACAAGAATCCCGCGCCCACGCTCGCGCGGATCTCGCGCACCGTGATGCGGAATCCCGTCGGCGCGCCTTTCTTGCTGGCATCCGTTGTGAACGAGAGGTGCGTCTTCGCCATGCAGATGGGAAGTTTGTCGAAGCCGAGGCGGGTGAAGCGCTCGATCTGTTCTTCGGCTTCGGGCGTGTAATCCACGCCGTCGGCGCGATAGAGTTTGACCGCGATATCCGCGATCTTGCTCTTGATGCTGTTCTCCAGCGGGTACAGGAATTGGAACTTGCTCGGCTTTTCCGCCGCTTTCACCACCGCCTCCGCCAATTTCTTCGCGCCTTTGCCGCCGTCCGCCCAGTGAGTCGAAACGACCGCGTCCATCGCGCCCATTTTCAACGCGGCATCGCGGATGAGTTCCACTTCGGCTTTCGTGTCGGTAGCAAACGAGTTGACCGCCACCACCACCTCCACGCCGAACTTGCGCGCGTTCTCGATGTGACGTTCGAGGTTCGGCAGACCGGCGCGGAGCAGTTCGAGATTCTCGTCGGTGTAGACCGTTGGGAGAGGCTTGCCCGCGACGACTTTCGGTCCGCCGCCGTGCATCTTCAACGCGCGAACCGTGGTGACCATCACCACCACGTGCGGCATCAAACCGGAGTAGCGGCATTTGATGTTGAAGAATTTTTCCATGCCGATATCCGCGCCGAAGCCGGCTTCGGTGCAGACGAAGCCGTCCTTGCCGACGAGTTTGAGCGCAATCTTGTCGGCGATGATGGAACTGTTGCCATGGGCGATGTTGGCAAACGGTCCGGCGTGAACCGTGGCGGGATTGCCTTCGAGAGTCTGCATGAGGTTCGGCTTGATTGCGTCCTTCATCAAGACGGTGACTGCGCCAGCCACGCCGAGGTCTTCCACTGTGACCGCTTCGCCGCGTTTGTTTGTGGCGACAACCATTTTGCCGAAGCGATCGCGCATATCTTTGACGCTCGTCGTCAGCGCGAGGATCGCCATAATTTCTGAAGCAACCGTGATGTCGTAGCCGGAGCGGTGTTCGAATCCCGCTTCGTCTTTGCCGAGTCCCACTTGAATTTCGCGCAGGAAGCGGTCGTTGACGTCTAGCACGCGCCGCCACGTGATAGTGGACTCGTCAATGTCGAGCCGTGCGAAGCGACTCCGTTCTTCGGGCGTGAGGTCGTTGGGATTCGTTTTATTGATGCCGAGTTTTTTCACGCGGCGCAGCATGGTGGGCGAGAATTTGCGGTTGCCCTTTTTGTCTGGCGGGCAGAGCGCGTTGAACAACTTTTCATCGTCTTGTTGTTTTTCGTGCATCACGCGTACATCGAGCGCCGCCGCGACGAGGTTATGCGAGGCGGTGATGGCATGGATGTCGCCGGTCAGATGCAGGTTGAAATCTTCCATCGGGATGACCTGCGAATATCCGCCGCCCGCCGCGCCGCCCTTGATTCCAAAGATCGGTCCTTGCGATGGCTGGCGAATGGCGGCAACGGATTTTTTGCCGAGGTGCGCGCCGAGCGCCTGCGACAAGCCCACTGTGGTCGTGGACTTGCCCTCGCCAAGCGGGGTCGGCGTGATGGCGGTCACAACAACGTATTTGCCGTTGGGCTTGTCTTTGAGGCGGTCGAGAATTTCGAGTTTGATCTTGGCTTTGTATGGACCATACAACTCAAGTTCATTCTCGCGGACTCCCAACTCTTCCGCCACTTGCAGGATCGGTTTGACCTTCGCCGCCTGCGCGATCTCGATATTCGACGGGACGGGTCTCACCAACTTCAATTTGGTGGGGGCGAAAGCTGGGGCTTTCTTTACTACCTTTTTCGCTGACTTTCGCGCGGGCTTGGATTTCTTTCCCCGAACAGGTTTCTTTGCCATGGTGGTTGCTCCTCTGAAATGATTTCCCTTCAATTATCAAACTTTTTCGTTTTTTGGCAATAGCGAGTTTTTGCGCGGCTCTGGCTTTATCAAAGTCTGAAAACCGTCAACGCGAATGCCGCGAAATCGCAAATGACACGAATAGACCTAATCTCTAATCTCCAGTCTCTAATCTCTAAGAACCAATCACCGTCCCCAACGTTTCCCCACCCAACGCCCTCACCAAATTCCCCGGCTCGTCGCTGGAAAAAATCTGTACGGAGAGGTTCGGGTGTTTCTCCACGAGTTCGAGCATCTGCTTCACTTTCGATTCCATGCCGCCGGTCACGTCCGCCGCGGCTGATTTGCCGATGCCCGATTTGATCTCGTTGAATGACGCGGGCGTAATTCTCTCCACCTTGCGCGTGCGCGCGGGAAAGTCCTCCCACACAGCGGCTTCTAACCCCGCGAGCAGGATTCGATCCGGGTGCAGGGCGTTGGCAAGATACATGAACAAGTCTTCCGTCGAAAGGATCGTCCCTCCGCGCACTTCATCGAAGACCGTGTCGCCAAACACGACGGGGACGATATCCGCCGCGAGCGCCATGCGGATCGGAGTTGTGTCCCACACGGAAACTTTTCCGTTGCTTGAAATCACGCTCGAAGATGGCGGCAATGCGATGGCGCGCAGATCTGCTTTATGAAACGCCTCCATCACGAATCGATTCAACGCGGATGCCTGATACCGCACCTCGGCAAAACCTTTCCAGTAACTATCTTGCGTGTCGTCGCGCCGACGATAGACGAGCGGCGTCGAGCGCGGAGGAAGTCCGTCGCGCGTTTTATATTCGCTTGCAGGCACATGACCGAACGAACCAGCGCCGTGTCCCACCAGCACGCGCAAATCGGGATGAGCCTGAAGCGCAGTCTTGATCTGCAACGCGAGATCGTCCATCACCTCCAGCAGGGGAGTGTATGGTTTTGTTTTATCCGTGATCAACGAGCCGCCGAGTTTGAGGAAGACGAGTTCTTTCATATATCCATTGTAAATGAGATGACAAACACTATGCAAGTGACTGCCGCTTGCAACAACAAGGCATTATAATCTTCGCCTTATGAACGCGGGCCTGCTCGTCATCCTTCTCGTTTTGTTCTTTGCCATTGCGGCATTGCTTGCGGCGCGCGTGGGCATTCGCTCGATTCAAACGGCTCGCACCATGGTGTTCTATCGCAAACGCCAATCGTATATGCGCTATGGTCGGCAATGGCTCATGGTAGCGTTGATGGCGTTGGCTGCCAGCGGCGCTTCAGCATTGTTTGGAAGACCCATTGCGAATCAAATTTTTCCTCCCTCGCCCACGCCCTCGGCAACAAACACTGCCACCGCACTGCCGACGATCACCCCGCTCCCAACCCAGACCGCGACGAACTCCCCAACCGCCACTGTCACTGCGACTCCGTCGCCGAGTCATACGCCCAGTGTAACTGCTTCAGCAACTGCCACGTTTACCCCATCCTCAACCTCCTCGCCTGCCGCAACCGTCACCCTCGCGCCCTCCTCAACCTCCACACTCACTGCCACGCGCACGCCGCGCCCTACATTAACCTCCACATTTACCCGCACACCCCGCCCCACAATTACCCCGACTCAAACTCGCACACCTCGACCAACACCCACATTCACATTCACCCCAACGATCACCAACACGCCGATTCCATCGGCGACGTTCACTCCCTCGCGGACGCCGATCCCCACCTCAACGGTCAAGCCGAGCGAAACGCCGCGTCCCACCGACACACGCCAGCCCACGCACACAACCACATTCACGCCGACCATCACCTCCACGCCAACTTTGACCTTCACACCGACGCAGACTTTTACGGCAACAGCGACTCAAACTTCAACATCGACTTTCACGCCGAGCGTCACGCCCTCGCTTACCGCAACCCGCACACCCCGCCCAACATTAACCTCCACATTCACCCGCACGCCGCGACCAACCTCCACCAGCACACTAACTGCGACCGTCACGCCGAGCCAAACCGCGAGTTCAACACCGACTCCAACCGTCACGCCGAGCCTCACGCCAACTTTAACTGCCACCCGCACACCGCGCCCCACATCGACCTCCACGTTCACACGCACGCCACGACCGACCCAAACGGCAACGATCACTCGCACCGTGACACGCACCCCAACATCGACACGACGTTCAAGCCCATAATCGCGTCGGTTTTTAGGATACAGGGTAAACAGGCACACTGGTAAGCAAGTAAACAGGTAATAGAACATGTTCACTTGTTTTCGTGACTACGCAACTACGCAACTACGCAACTACGCAACTACGCAACTACGCAACTACTCCTGCTATAATCTTTTCCATGGACATCCGCGCGGGAATCATCGCTGCCGTTTTCTTCCTCTTCATCGGCGCGTTCGTTGTTATGCGTTCCGGATTGCGCGCATTCATCTCTGCGCGAAAACTTTCGTTTTACCGCATCAAGGTCAAGCGGCAACGCGGCGGATTGATCACCTTCGTATTCGGAGTGTTGACGCTCGCGCTTGCCATTTGGCTGTCTGTGTTTGGCGAGCCGGTGGCATACCGATATTTTCCTCCCTCGCCGACCATCACTCTTTCACCGACCATCACACTCTCGCCCACGATCACCCTCTCGCCGACCATTACGCTGTCACCCACCATCACCAACACCCCATCCGTAACCGATACGCCGACCATCACGCCAACCCCGTTCGTGCCACTGGCTATCGAAGCGCTGTTTGAGAGCGTAGTCACGCCAAATCCGAACGCGGTCTTCAGCCCATTGCAATTCACCGAAAACTGTTCCAACTTTGTCGAGTTCGAAGCGGCGGCGGTCTTTCAAACCCCGGTCGATTACATGTGCGCGGTATTCACCTACGCCGAAATGATCCCCGGCTCGCAATGGACCGCGCTCTGGTTGCGCGATGGCGAGCTTGTCCACTACGAAACGATTCCCTGGGACGGCGAGACCGGCGGCTACGGCTTCACCGAATGGGAAGCGCCGCCCGAAGAATTTTTGCCCGGCAATTACTCCGTGCAAATTTTTGTTGGTCTCGAATACAAAGTCGTCGGTCAATTCGTCATACAAGGAGACGCGCCAACGCCGCTCCCCACTCTCTTACCGACGATTTCCCCCTCGCCGGCGTCAACTCAATCTCCGGCTTTGACTCCGCCTTCAACCGTGACTCCCGCCTCGACACCGCCTCTTCCCATCGGGACGGCTGTTACCGGCACCCCATAATTTTCACCCCCTCGCGCTGACTGAATGGACGTGTTCCTCGTTCCGCAGTCGAAGCGCAAAGATAGGACAAATCTCATGACCCAAAAATCCTTCCAAGAGTATTACCCCGACTCGTACGCTCATTGTTACGGATGCGGCACGCTCAACGAGCATGGACACCACATCCAAAGTTACTGGGACGGCGACGAATCCGTTTGCCACTTCATGCCGAAGCCGTATCACATCTCGATCCCCGGCTACGTCTACGGCGGACTGCTCGCCTCGCTGATTGACTGTCACGGCACCGGCACAGCCGCCGCCGCGCTCTACAACGCCGCCAAAGAACAAGATCCGAATGCCGAGCCCAACACGCGCACGCTCACCGCGTCACTGCACGTGGATTACCTCAAGCCGACGCCGTTGGGCATTGATCTCGAAGTGCGCGGCAAGGTGAAAGAAGTCAAAGGACGCAAAGTCATCGTCGAAGAATGGATCGTTGCGGACGGCATCATCACCGTGCGCGGACAGGTCATCGCCGTGCAGGTGCCCGAGTCGCTAGTGGAGGAGTTGTTGAAACAAAAGTAGGACAAATTGCCAATTTGTCCTACGGAATAATCGAGGTTTAATCGTATAATCTCCCTACCAACCCAGAGGCAGGAGAATGACTTCCAAATTTGCCCTCGTCATCGCGAATACGGAATATCAAGATACAAGTTTCGCTAAACTGACCGCGCCCGGCAGGGACGCGGAAGAGTTTGCCCAAGTTCTGCGCAACCTTGCATCATTCACTGATGTGCAGGTTCTGCTCAACGAGGGCGAAGGGAAGACGCGGCGTTCGATCGCGCGGTTCTTCGCCGAACGGAAGCGCGATGATTTGTTGTTGCTTTATTTTTCAGGTCACGGGGTGCGCAATGACGTGGGGCAATTGTTTCTCGCGGCAAACGACACGGAAATTAATATTCTCGAAGCCAGCGGAATTCCCGCTGATTTCGTCACCCAATCCATGAACAACAGCCGTTCACAGCGGCAGTTGTTGATCCTCGATTGTTGCAACAGCGGCGCGTTTGCCTATGGGAGCAAATCCGCTTCGGCGGTGGGAAAAAGCATGGGTACTGCATCCGCCTTCGAGGGGAGCGGATTCGGGCGCGTCGTCCTCACCGCCACCGACGCGACGCAATACGCGTGGGAAGGGGACAAGGTAATCGGCGATACGCAGAAATCCGTTTTCACGCATTTCCTCATCGAAGGGCTCAAAGGCGAAGCCGACCGCGACGGCGATGGCCGCATTCATGTGGATGAATTGTATGATTATGCCCATGAACAAGTTGTGAGCCGCACCCCAAAGCAGACCCCGAGCAAATGGTCGTACAAACAACAGGGCGATATTCTCTTGCGCGAGAATTTGCCGCCGCGTGAAGTGAAACCCGCGCCGTTGCCATCCGACTTGCTTGAATTGCTTTCTCACCCCAACTCCAGCGTGCGCAAAGTTGGAATTCAGGATTTGATTGGTTTATTGAACGGCAAGCACCTTGGTTTGGCGCGTGGCGCGGAAGAAAAACTGCGCGAGATCGCCGAGAATGACGATAGTTTCAGTTTTCGCAAAATCGCCAGCGAAGCGTTGACCGCGCACGGCTTAATCGGTGAACAACCTGCGCTGTTCAAAATTCCAGAAGAACAGAAAGAAGTAAAAAAACCAATTGAAAAACCAGTTGCTAAACCAACGAGCGAATCCCCATCTTCCCTTGGGAGATCGCAAAGCGCTCCGAAGGAGAGGCAGGGTGAAGGCATTTCGCCACGCACTGCCCTTGACAAGAAAAAAATTGCATCAAGCGTAAATTACCGATTTTTCGCTGGAATTACTGGTGGGTTAATTTTGATTGCTTTGTGTCTTTGGGCCCGTATAATTCTTTTCAACAACGCCGCCATCTTGTCGCCAGATCTCGCTCATACCACGCAACCACCGATTATTCGCACAATCACTTCAACACAGTTTTTTGTTTCGATCACAAGAACACCCACTCCTCCAGCAATGACTGAAACGCCTCGACCCACAACGACGTTTCTTCCTCCAGAAACGGGCAAAGACGGCATGACCCTGCTCTACGTTCCCTCAGGTGAATTTACAATGGGCAGTGATGATGGCGCTTCCGATGCAAAACCGGTTCACACCGTTTTCTTAGATGCCTTTTGGATTGACAAAACCGAAGTGACTGTTCGAATGTACTATTTGTGCGTGGAAGCAGGGGTATGCGATGAACCGACCAACATAAGCTCATACACTCATTCCAGTTATTACGGCAACGCCGAATTCGATGATTATCCCGTGATCAACGTGGATTGGAATATGGCGAAAACCTATTGCGAATGGGTTGACCGCCGCCTGCCAACCGAAGCCGAATGGGAGAAAGCCGCGCGCGGCGAAACTGCAAATGTGTATCCGTGGGGCAATACATTCGACGGCTCTCATGTAAACTTCTGTGACACAAATTGCTCGTTTGAATATGCAGATAAATCTTTCGACGATGGATTTGCGGATGTCGCCCCCGTTGGAAGTTACCCAAATGGCGCCAGTCCTTATGGCGCGTATGATATGGCTGGCAATGTGTGGGAGTGGGTGAACGATTGGTATTCAGAGACCTATTATTCGAGTGCGCCCTCCTCAGCTCCCGAAGGTCCCAATTCGGGTCAATATCGTGTGCTACGTGGCGGCTCGTGGTACTTCATCGGGTACGACGTCCGTTCCGCTTTTCGCCTCAGGCTCGATCCGTCGGTCACGAACGACGACATGGGTTTTCGTTGCTCCCGCTCACCCTAGTTCTGACCTCACCCCCCAGCCCCTCTCCCAAAGGGAGAGGGGAGTCTAGCAGTATCAAATGTCAGGCCCCCGAGTTTTTCAAAAATCTCGGAGTTCTTTTTCTACTTCTTCATCGGCTTCGCCATCTCATCCTTCACGGCGTGGTACAAATTCTCCGCTTTCAATTCGCTCAGCGCATAGCATGGCGCTTTGAGGTGATTTGCTAATTGTTGGGCGTCTTTACTCTGTCCCCACCGTTTCAAGAAAACTTGCAAAAGCCAAGAGCTCATTTTGAACCTGATCGAATACTGTTTCCATGTCCTTGACAAGACGCGCGATTCGTTCAGGATCGAATGAAAACGTGTACACATTGCGGACAACATGACGGAATCGCAAATACTCCTCCAATTGTTCGATGGAATCCAATCTCAAAACAGGCGGCCTGACTTTGGGTAGATTTAATCCCATTTGTTCGAGCAGATCCATATGCCATTCCGGGGTGTTTGGAACATTTCCGTCTACTATGGCGGCGACCTGCCTGAATATTCGCTCGAATCCCGAATACGCATCGTGCAGATTCAAGGAAGCCGAATCGATATAAAGGTCCGCGTCTCGTGGGTTTTCTTGCGCAACTTTTATCGCGCGATTGGCTTTTGCGACAAGCCGTTTAATATCATCCAGTTCTTTGCGGATTCGACCTGCAAGAACGAGATACCCCTCGATCATACATCCACCGCTTCCATTTCGATCGCGTTACGCATGGATGACGTGCAGGCGTAGACATCGACAAGGTTAATGCTAATGGATGAATCCAAATCCATCACTGCTCCGATAGCCCGGAACGTTTGCTCGGCGGGGATGCCCCAGGCGGCGATATCCACGTCCGACCATGGGGTAAATCTTTTTTCATGAAGCAGGGAGCCAAACACTGCCACGCGCTCGGCATGGTATTGTTCGCGCAATAGTTTTGCCGCTTTTCTGGCAAGCCTCCATGCAGTTTTCATCCGTCCTTTGATTTTTGACACCCGCGCATTTTGGCGGTTGATAGCGGTGCGCCGATACTGCGCAAGTCTGTCAGGGGAGATGTTCAAAATTGGCGTTGCCATACGGTTATTATACTCATTTCTTCATCGGCTTCGCCATCTCATCCTTCACGGCGTGGTACAAATTCTCCGCCTTCAATTCGCTGAGCGCGTAGCACGGCGCTTTGAGGTGATTCGCCAATTGTTGCGCGAGTCCCTGATCGAAGGCGGCGTGTTCCATGTTGATGACCACGCATTTGATCTTCTCGTTTGCGATTAACTCGGCGAATTTATACGATTCTTCCTGCGGCGGCATCGCGCCAATGGATACGTTCCCCGCGCCGTCGGTCAGGACGATCAACAGCGGTTCGATATCTGGGTGATGGATTTTCTCCTGCCGCAACACGTCTGTGGCTAGGAACAAGCCCGCCGAAAGCGGAGTCTTCCCGCCGACGGGGATGTCCATCAATGCGCGTTGGGCAAGTTGAACGGAATTGGTTGGGGGGAGAACAAGAGTAGCGCGGTCTTTTTGGAAGACGATGAGCCCAACACGGTCACGGCGTTGATACGCATCGGTGAGCAATGACAAGATCGCGCCTTTTGTCGCGTTCATGCGTTCAGCGACAGCCATTGACCACGAAGCATCTACCAAAAACAATACAAGATTTGCCACGCGCTTCACGCGGATCTTCCGTTGCAAGTCCGATGACTCGATGGCAAACGCGAGTCGTTTTCTTTTTTCAACGCGTTTCTTTTGGAAGGGAGCCGCCGCGCGGAACGTCGCATCGAAAGCGATGTCATCTTTCTTTTCACCGGCGGGACGCGCCTTGATGTAGCGTCCGTGTTTGCGCTCGGTCTTGGTGAGCGAACGCCTGCCCGCGTGTTTGCGCGCGAGTTTATCGAGCGGCGTGTTTAATTTGCGCGGCTGAAATTTTTCGCCCGCTTTTACTTTCTGTCCGCCCTCCCACCAATTTGCCGACGTGTTCGCAAACACATCTTGCGGCATCGGCTCGGGCTTGCCCTCCTGCGGACCTTCCTCGCGCTCATCTTCGAGTTTTAAGTTTTTTTTTCTTCGGATTTATTTTGCTGAGACTCGGACTGATTCTCATCCGACTCTTCCGGCACAGATTGACCCGCCAATTGCTCGATGCGCTCTTGCAATTGCTCGGTGGTCATTTCCGCTTGCTGGAAGGGCGTCCGCTTGATGCGGTGGGGGAGCGCCAACTCAGCCGCCAGCGCAATGTCGTGATCGTTGATCTTCGTCCGACCTTCGAACGCGGCTTGGGCGCGCGCGGCTTTCAGGATGACCAGATCCGCGCGGTGACCATCCACGTTGAGCGAAGCGGTCAACGCGGCGATGGATAGCAAATCGCGGCTGGTGTGTTTTACCTCGCCGACGAGTTCGCGACCTTTCTCGATTTGGTGTGACAACTCATCCTCTTTTGGTTTCCACTGCTGACGGAAAGACTCCGCGTCTTGTTCAAAAGCGAGGTTGCGTTCCATGATCATCACCCGTTCGCGCGCGTCGCGGATGCCGACGATATCTACCGAGAGGGCGAAGCGATCTAAAAGTTGTGGACGAAGCTCGCCCTCCTCCGGATTCATCGTCCCCACGAGAATGAAGCGGGCGGGATGAGAGAACGAGATGCCCTCGCGTTCGACCATGTTGGTTCCCATCGCGGCAGAGTCGAGCAGAACATCTACCACGTGATCATCCAACAAGTTGACTTCGTCAATGTACAGCAAGCCGCGATTTGCGCCGGCGAGCACGCCCGGTTCAAAGTGTCGTTCGCCTTTTTGAATGGCTTGTTCGATATCAAGCGTGCCGACCACACGGTCTTCGGTGGCGGAGACGGGCAGGTTCACGAACGAGGTTGTCCGCACATGCGAAGGAACTTTTTTGTTTCCAGAGAACCGTTCCTTACATTCGGTGCACCAGGTGTTGGGCTTGTCGGGATCGCACCCGAAGCGGCAATCATCTACGACTTTGACGCTGGGAAGCAGGGCGGCAAGCGAACGCGAAGCGGTGGATTTTGCAGTGCCGCGTTCGCCACGAATAAGCACGCCGCCGATGCGTGTGTCTACGGCATTCAAAATGAGGGCGCGTCTCATGCGCTCCTGTCCTACAATGGCTGTGAAGGGGAAAATAGGTGGCATTAAGTGACTCCGAAGCGTGATTATAACTCGTGTTTGAAAAATCCCCAAACTGAAGCTATCTATGTGAATCAGGCACGCCATCCCGAATGATTTTTTCACATGGTTGTCTGGGCGGGTTGTCAACTTGTACATTCACCTGTATAATCCCGTGCATATTTTATCCAACCGGAGAATCAAGTGACAGACGAAAACCAAGCCCTGCCTACCCAAGGGAGTGATCGCAATCCGCAGGGAGAACAAAATCATGCGAACAATCAAACCATGGAATCACTGCTCAATGAGCAGGAATTAAACGTCGACCTGCCTCAGGCTGGCGAGATTCGTAAAGGGACGATTGCCAGCATCAGCCCCAGCCAGATTCTCATCAGCATTGGCGCGAAATCCGAAGGTGTGGTTTCTGGTCGAGAATTGGACCAACTCACCCCGGCGGAGATCGAAGCGTTGTCGGTCGGGCAGGAAGTCCATGTGTTCGTGATCAACCCCGAAGACGCGAACGGAAACGTTGTCCTGTCCCTCAAGCGCGCGCAGGAACAGATTTCGTGGGATGATGTGGAAAAACTCATTACCGATGCCGTGGTGATCGAAACCAAGATCATCGGTTTCAATAAAGGCGGGTTGATCGCGGCTGTGGAAGGCTTGCGAGGCTTTCTACCCTCTTCGCAGATCGGGGCATTGCGCCGAAGCCAGATCACCGGCGATACGCCCGAACAAAAATATCAGAAGATGGTGGGGCAACCCATCACGATTCGCGTGATTGAGGTGGATCGCGAACGCCGCCGCCTGATCGTTTCGGAACGCGCGGCAAGCGCCGAATCACGCCAGTCTCTGAAAGAGCGCGTCATCGACGAGTTGCAGGAAGGGCAGGTGTATACCGGGCGCGTGACCAGCCTCGCCAATTTCGGCGCGTTCATCAACGTCAACGGCGCGGATGGGCTTGTGCATCTTTCAGAACTTTCGTGGGATCACATCGACCACCCGCGCGAAGTGCTCGAAGTAGGGCAGGAAGTTAAAGTCAAAGTAATCAATGTCGATCGTGAAAAGAAGCGCATCGGTCTATCGGTGCGCGCCCTGTTAGACGATCCCTGGCACGCGCGCATTCAGAAATATAGCGTCGGTCAACTCGTGGAAGGCAAGATCACGCGCCTGACGAAGTTCGGCGCATTTGCCCGCCTCGATGAAGATGTGGAAGGTTTGATTCACATCTCTGAAATTTCAGAACAGCGCATCGAACACCCGAAAGAAGCCTTGCATGAAGGCGATGTAAAAACCCTGCGCGTCATCCGTATCGATGCCGACCAGCATCGCATCGGCTTGAGCCTTCGCAAAGTGGACTCAGCCGCCTTTGCCGACAAGGATTTCAAAATGCTCGCGGCAGAATTCGACGTCGAGGATGATGATCCTTCGGGAGATTCACCGTTCGATCCGCCAACCGAATCGACGGAAGAAAAGTAAATGGCAAGCGTCCCGCCGAGCGGGGCGCTTTTTTGAATAGATGACTCTCATCGTTGACTCTCACCAGGACCTTGCCTGGAACATGCTCACCTTCAAGCGCGATTACACGCGCCCGGTGGCCGAAACGCGCCGCCTCGAAGCGAGCACCCTCATCCCCGAACGCATGGGCGATTGCACGCTGGGATGGCGCGAATATCAGCGCGGCAATGTGGCGGTCGTATTCTCGACACTGTTTGCCACCCCCGCGCGCAAAAAGGAAACGTGGGACAGCCTGTGGTATCCTGACTTCGACACCGCCCGCAAACTGTACCGCGACCAGGCAACTGCCTATCGTAAACTTGCGGATTCGCATCCGGATAAATTCCGCCTCATCGCCTCGACGGGCGAACTGGATTCCCATCTTCGGCATTGGTCACAGCCCGCGCGTGAAGATGAAGGCCATCCGGTGGGATTGGTGATGCTCATGGAAGGGGCGGAGGGAATTCGCTCCATTAAGGAACTCTCTGAATGGTGGGAACTGGGCTTGCGGATGATCGGCCTTGCCTGGGTGGGAACGCGCTACTGCGGCGGCACCGGTGAACCCGGCGGGTTGACAGACGAAGGACGCCAGTTGATTTCTGCCATGGCAGATTTTAATTTCATCCTCGACCTGAGTCACATGGACGAAGCCGCCGCGTTGGAGTCGCTTGATCGTTATGAAGGCGCCATCATGGCAAGTCACTCGAATTGCGCCGCGCTGATGAAAGGATCAGAGTCAAACCGCCACGTGCCCGATCGTGTCATTGCAGGGCTGATCGAACGCGGCGGCGTGCAGGGTCTCATCCCATTCAACACTTTTCTCAAGGTAGGCTGGAACCGCAAGACCGGGAACCGCGCGGAAGTGCCGTTGGATGCGTACATCTCGCATATCGATCACGTGTGCCAGATCGCGGGTAATTCGCTCCATGCGGCAATCGGTTCCGATTTCGATGGCGGCTTTGGCTTGCAATCGATCCCTGCGGAGGTGGATACCATCGCTGACCTGCAGATGGTGCGCGGGAAGTTGCTCGAGCGCGGCTACACCGAAGCAGACGCGGAAAATATTTTGGGCGGCAATTGGCTCAGATTTTTACGAGAGCATTTGCCAACATGAACGGCGAACCCGGTTTTCGGATTTCACGTTTGCGGATTCAATTCAGCCTGATTCTTATCGGGCTGGGGTTGTTTATCTTTAGCGTTGGGGCAAAACCCGGCTGGTTTGGTTGGGATCGAAGCACAGTAGTTGGGTTTATTCAAATTTCCGTTTTTCTTATTGGGCTGGCAATGATCTGTGTGGGCGGGTCTATCGGGCTTATGGCGCTATGGGGCAGGGAACAACGAAGCATCGTAGCCGATTTTGGTTTGCGGTTGGTGAGCACGGGTTATGTGATCGCGGTCTTTACCGGCATGGCGGATATTTTTGGGTTGGGCACACAGCCGCTGCCGAATGTTCCGTATTTCGGTCCATGGCAATCGGCGGGGGTGCTCATTGGGCAAGTTATCATCGCGATCGGGTTTCTGATGACTATTCCATATAAGGTTCATGAGGAGAAGGGCTAGTACGAGTTGAACAGCGTTGGGGGAAAGAGACGAATTGAAGCGGATAAGTAACTCACCTTACGCAGTAGAGATCGTAACGCGAGACTGCGAAGCGTCTCGCTTTTCCAGCCATTCTTGCGCAAGAGCGACATGAATGTCGCATTACGAGAGCCAAATCGACTTCAACTGCGTAACATCAGTAAGTAATACCGGATATCCACATCTCTTGGAGGGTGAATCAATACGCGTGTGAGAAATGCCGGGTTTCGGTTGCCAGCCGCCCCGTCGGAACTGAAGCGGTGTGATTTTTTATCCATTGGGCGCGCGCAGGGCAGTGACGCCCATGTTTTTATCTCTGAAGCGCATGAATTAA
Source organism: Anaerolineales bacterium (assembly GCA_021462845.1). Classification (GTDB taxonomy): domain Bacteria; phylum Chloroflexota; class Anaerolineae; order Anaerolineales; family Villigracilaceae; genus Defluviilinea. The sequence goes on along the minus strand of JAJTXU010000017.1, from coordinate 2,024 downwards.
AAGAGTCCGCCAGTTCGATTGGCGGACTCTTTTGATTTTTTCGAGCGTTATTTACTGATGTTACGCACCGTTCCGAAGGTTGGTTTGGCGCAACAAGGTACTTTCAAGGAAACCTTCGGGACGTTCTGCGTAAGGTGAGTTATTTATCTGCCACCACGCTTACCAGCACGGCGCGCGCCATGCGGCGGTAGAGGTAATCGCCTGTCTTCGCGTTGAACCCTTCGCAGGTGATCAGTGTGAGCCAGGTTTTTTCCTCGTGCTTCATCATTGATTTTGTGTCGGTGGATGAAATTAATGCCGATTCGCGGATCTCGTAAATGAATACCTGACCGAAGGCGTGGATCTTGACCTGGTCGCCGTATTGCAGGTCTTTGAGTTTGTTGAAAGGGCCGGGTTTGTTGGTTTCTGTCCATACGTGACCGGTGAGGACTGAGTTGCCCTGCCAGGTGGGGAATGCCGAACCGTTGAGCCAGCCGGCATCACGCGTAAGCCAGGTTACATCCCATCCGTCTTTTGTCTGTGGGATGCCAACGATGTTCATCTTTACGCCGAGGCGCGGAATTTCGATCCACAGGCTTGTGGCGGTGTAGGCTTTTTCCGCGGGTTGAAGCGGTAGGGTGGTGAGTATGCCTTGCGGGAAGCCCGTGGCTGGCACAGCGCTGCGTTGAGTAGCTGGCGCGCTTCCACCTCCGCCTCCTCCACCCGCGCCGCCGGCGATCACTGTGAATTGGATGATCGTGTCTGCCAGACCATCGTTCAACTCAAGATTTATCAGGTTCTCAATGGAAGTGGTTCCGCATACGTAGAGTTGATACGTTCCCACGGGAAGGGGTACGCCGCTGTTGATGTCGAGCGTGGCGATAAAGGGACCGCTTCCGCCGTTGTTTGTGTAGGTTGCTGTATTGATCGTTATGGCTGTATCATCGGCAACCACGCCGCCCAGGCATGAAAGTGTATCGAAGGTGGTGTTCACTCCGGCTTCGACAAGCAGGTAATTGACGATGTTGTTCGCCGCGCCTGCCGACCCGTCATTTTTCACATCTTCATTGTAGGTTACGGTTAGCTGGGTGGGGCCGGTTACGGTGGCGGTGTTTGCCGGTACAGATGCGGTGACGGTGGGACCAGAGTTATCGACGGTGTAGGTTTCATCGATGGCGGGTTCGCCGGCGGGAAGCGCGTTGCCAACAGAATCGGTAATGTCTTGCGCGCCGCTCAAGTCGATGCCAACCACGCCGTTGAATCCTGCCAGATCGCCGCCGGAGACCGTGATGTCATATACGGAGCCACTGACTGGGGCTACTAAAGTTACCGTTGCCGTTGTAGTTCCGTTGACCGTGAAATCTCCCGTATCGACATTGAGCATATCTTCGCTAAAGGTTGCCCGGAAGACCAGGGTATCTGCATTGGTTGGGTTTGTCGCGGGTATTTGACGAGCGAATGATGCGAGCGATGTGCTGGTATTGTCGACGGTATAAGTTTCATCGGTGGCGGGTTCCCCGGCGGGGAGCGCGTTTCCAACAGAATCGGTAATGTCTTGCGCGCCGCTCAAATCGATGCCAACCACGCCGTTGAATCCCGCCAAATCGCCGCCGGAGACGGTGATATCGTACACGGTTCCGCTGATGGGTGTGACAAGCGTGACTGTCGCTGTGGTTGCGCCGTTCACGGCGAAATCACCGGCGCTCACGTTGACAACAGTTTCGCTGAAAGTCGCCCGGAACACGAGCGTATCCGCATTGGTTGGGCTGGTTGCCGGAGTTTGACGAGCAAAGGATGTCAGCGCTGGTGTAGAGTTATCCAATGTATACGTTTCATCCGTAGCAGGTTCACCGGCTGGTAGCGCATTGCCAAGGGAATCGGTAATGTCTTGCGCGCCGCTCAAATCGATGCCAACTACGCCGTTGAATCCCGCCAGGTCGCCGCCCGAGACCGTGATATCGTACACGGTTCCGCTGATGGGTGTAACAAGCGTGACTGTCGCAGTGGTTGCGCCATTCACGGCGAAATCACCGACGCTCACATTG
>JAJTXU010000169.1 GCA_021462845.1 Anaerolineales bacterium | reverse complement strand
GTGGCAAAGCCGCTCGAAATCCAGCGCGATGATGTGCTGTTGAAATTCGAGTCGCAGTTGTTCGATCTCAAGAATAATGTAGTTGATTTTTCGGTGAGTTATTTTATCCCTGGCTATTTCCATTTTCACGTCAATCGGCGAGTAGGAAATACAAATTAAACACGAAGGACACGAAGTTCACAAAGGAAAACCATTGAAGTAACTCCTTCGTGTCCGTTGTGTCCTTTGTGGTAAAAAGGAAAAAACTATGACAAACAAATTACAAGAAATACAAAAAAAAGTGAACGCCTCGCGCGAAGAGATAATCCAATTCATGCTGGAGATATGCGAGATTCCAAGTATGGATTCTCAGATCGGTCCCGTTGGCGAGCGCGTGCAGGCGGAGATGAGGAAACTCGGCTTCGATGAAGTCCGCTTCGACAAGATGGGCAATACCATCGGTCGCATCGGAAATGGCAAGCGCGTCATCGTCTACGATTCGCACATTGACACCGTCGGCGTCGGCGACCCGTCCATGTGGGGCTGGGATCCGTTCAAAGGCAAAGTCGAAAACGGAATCCTTTACGCTCGCGGCGCGTGTGACGAGAAAGGCTCCACGCCTGGGATGATCTACGGTTTGGCAATGGCGCGCGACCTCGGTCTGCTCGACGGCTGGACTGCATATTATTTCGGCAACATGGAAGAATGGTGTGATGGCATTGCGCCCAACACCTTCGTTGAAGTTGACCCTGGCATCAAGCCCGATTTTGTCGTCATCGGCGAACCGACGAAGATGCTCACGTATCGCGGACACAAAGGTCGCCTCGAGATGAAGATCACATCGAAGGGCAAGTCCGCGCATGCCGCGTCGAATCACCTCGGCGATAACGCCATTTACAAATTGCTTCCGATCATTGCTGGCATTCGCGATCTCGAACCGCAACTCGGTGATCATGAATTTCTCGGTCATGGCAAGATCACCGTCAGCGATATGCACGTCAAGACTCCGTCCATCAACGCGGTGCCTGATGAAGCGGTCATCTTCATTGACCGACGCATGACGTTCGGCGAAACGAAGGAGCAGGTTCGGGCGCAGGTCGAGGCGTTGATTCCCAACGAGTTCAAAGACAGCGTCAAACTCGAAGAACTTTTTTATGACGAACCGTCGTACACGGGATTCGTTTTCCCTGTGGATAAATATTTCCCTGCGTGGGCATTGGAGGAAGATCATCCGCTCGTCCGCGCGGGACAGCTGGCGCGTGAACAAATCGGCTTACCCGCCGCCCCCAGCGGCAAGTGGAACTTCTCCACGAACGGAATCTACTGGGCGGGCAAGGCAGGCATCCCGTCGATCGGATTCGGTCCAGGCGACGAGGAGACCGCGCACACTGTCAACGACTCCGTCTCGCTCGAAGATATGGTCAAAGCGACGGAGTTCTATGCGATATTGCCGAGCCTCATAAAATAAAAATCTAACTAGCCGCTCTGCGACTACAAGACTATAAAACTACAAAACTACAAAACTAGGAGACCAACTTATGCAAACCAACTTCAGAGGCCGCGATTTCATTGGCGATCTTGACTTCACGAAAGAGGAAGTCGAAACCGTATTGGACGTGGCGTGGGATTTGAAACGCAAGCGCGCGCTCGGCGAACCGCACGCGTTGTTGCGTGACAAAGTCCTTGCCATGCTGTTCTTCTTCACGTCCACCCGCACGCGCGGATCGTTCGAGGCGGGCATGGCGCAACTCGGCGGACATGCCGCGTTCATTGACAGCGAGACGACGCAAATCTCGCACGGCGATACCGCGAAAGAGATCGGCGAAATTTTCGGTCGCTACTTCGACGGCATCGCCATCCGTCAATGCGATTGGCAGTTCGGGAATCAATACATCAACGATGTCGCCAAAGCCTCGCGCGTGCCGATCCTCAATATGCAATGCGATGTGTATCATCCGTTCCAATGTTTGGCGGATATTATGACCGTCATCGAAAAGAAAGGACGCGACCTCAAGAAAAAGAAAGTCGTCGTTTCGTGGGCGTATGCCGCGTCGTACAGCAAGCCGATCTCGGTTCCGCAATCGTTGATCCTGCAAATGACCCGCTTCGGCTGTGACGTGGTGCTGGCTCATCCGCCTGAGTTCAAACTGATGCCCGACATCATGCAACAGGCGAAAGACAACGCGAAAAAATACGGCGTCGGTTTCGATGTGACCGATAACATGGACGAAGCCTTCAAAGATGCGGATGTTGTGTACCCCAAGTCGTGGGGACCCCTCCTTACGACAACAGGCAAAGAAGAAGGCAAAGCCCTGATTGACAAATACAAATCATGGATCACCGACGAACGCCGCATGGGACTCACCAAAGAAGATTCGATCTACATGCACTGCCTCCCCGCCGACCGCGGACTCGAAGTGACCGACGGCGTGATTGACGGCAAACATTCCGTCGTCTACGATGAAGCCGAGAACCGCCTCCACGCGCAGAAAGCCGTGATGGCGCTCACTATGTCGTAGACAAGTAGACACGGAAACACGTAGACACGTGCATAAGGAAGGAGGCAGGTGTGAGTGAGAGGAAGCCTTTGTATCAATCGCCTGGCGAAAAAGGTAAACGCGGGTTTGAAGACCTGGAATGTTATCAACTCGCGCTGGAAGTTATGGCAAAGGTACATGCGTTCTCGAAAACCCTGCCTCCCGATGAAAGGTTTGACCTGTACGCTCAAATTCGCCGTTCTGCGAAAGGCGTAACAGGAAACATCGGCGAAGCCTATGGGCGTTATCACTATCTCGACAGTCTGCGGTTTTACTCCACTGCTCGCGGCGAACTTAATGAAACACTTGCTCGATTAATTGACGCGAGAGTTTTGAGTTACATTCAACAAACGGAGTTTGAAGAGTTATATAAATTGATTCGACAAGCAGAACAAACCCTGAATGGATACATGAACTACGTCCGTCGTCAACGCGCTGGCTCGCAGGAATTCGGTGACAAAGCCATCCGCGAAGATCAAGCAGATTACGATCTCACAAATTACAACGATAACGACACCAACCAAGCCATCTAGCCGCCTAAACCTGTCTACATGTGTACTTGTTTACTTGTCTACCTGTGTACTCCCAAGGAGAATCTATGCCAAACAAACTCGCCGTCGTCGCAATCGGCGGCAACGCATTGATCAAAGATGACAAGCGCGTCACAGTCGAAGATCAAGAAGTCGCGTTGCGCGAAACAGCTGTCCACCTCGCGGATATGATCGAAGCGGGCTGGGACCTCGCCATCGGTCACGGCAACGGTCCGCAAGTGGGATTCATCCTCCGCCGTTCCGAGATCGCCGCGAAAGTCGAAGGGATGCACGAAGTTCCGCTCGATGTCTGCGGCGCGGATTCGCAGGGCGCGATCGGGTATGAATTGCAACAGGCGTTGCGCAATGAATTTTTCAAACGCGGCATGAACAAGAAAGCCTGCACGATCATCACGCAAGTGTTGGTTGACAAAGAAGATGCCGCGTTCAAAAAGCCGACCAAGCCCATCGGCTCGTTCATGGACGAAGCCGAGGCGAAGCGGCGCGAAAAGGAGATGGGCTGGTCGGTGGTGGAAGACGCAGGCAGAGGATGGAGAAGAGTCGTCGCGTCCCCGATGCCGAAAGAGATCGTCGAGTTGGACGCGGTGCGGACGCTTCTTTCCGCAGGGCAGGTTGTCATCACGGTGGGAGGCGGGGGCATCCCCGTGATCGCTCGCGGCGATGGCGAACTCGTTGGCACAGCCGCAGTCATTGACAAAGATTTCGCGTCGTCTCTGCTCGCGAGTTCGATCAATGCTGAAATTTTTATCGTTGCGACGGCTGTTGAAAAAGTGGCGATCAACTTTGGCAAGCCCGACCAACAATGGCTCGACAAAATGACCCTCGCCGAGGCGCAGGCGTATCTCGATGAAGGCAAACATTTTGCGAAAGGTTCGATGGCGCCGAAAGTGCAAGCCGCGATTCGATATTTGGAAAACGGCGGCGGCGCGGCGATCATCACCAACCCTGAAAATATCGGGCGCGCGCTCAATGGGGAGACGGGGACTTGGATAGTTAAATAGTTGGGTAGTTTGATAGTTTGTTAGTTTTGTAGTTGGGTGGTTGTGCGGTCTTGTGCCGAATGACCACCCTTTATTATGTAAAGGAGGAACACATGGCAAAGATCAATCGGTTTGAGGATCTGCAGAGTTGGCAGAAGGCGCGCCAGTTGGCTAATTACATTTATGATCTAACCGAACAGCCAAAGTTCTCAAAGGACTTTAAATTGCGCGATCAAATTCAGGGCGCGGCTGGTTCGGTGATGCATAACATCGCCGAAGGGTTTGATTCTGGGACCAACCCCGAGTTCATCCGATTTTTGAAAATGTCGAGGCGTTCGGCGAGTGAAGTACAATCTGAGTTGTATCTTGCTCTTGACCGTAAATACATCACCGATGAGAACCTCAACACTGCGTATTCCCTCGCAACCGAATCCAAGCGACTCGTAAATGGCATGATCGCTTATCTGAGGAAATCAACACCGCCACGCAAGTAACTATAAAACTATCGAACTATCCAACTGTCAAACTAATGTCTATCTCTCCCCGTGTTTTATTGAGCATTGATTACGAACCCGTCTTCGCGTTGTTCCGTCATTACGATCACATCCGTGATCCAAAGATTCGCCGCGACATGGACGGCGGATTCACCTCACGCGCCATTGACTCGATCCTCGACCAACTCGGTGATGCAAAAGCCAGCATCTATCTAGTTGGCGAGATCGCGGAGTGGTATCCCGATGTGCCGCAAAAGATCGTTGACGCTGGTCATGAACTGGGATTGCATTGTCAGTTCCATCGTCCGCTGGTGAACGTGGATCAACTCGCCGACGATCTGCGCGATTCGCAAGAGTGGCGCAAGCCGTTCAACGTGCAGGGCTATCGCGCTCCGATGGTTGGCATCAGTGAGCAGGCGTATCCGCTTCTCGAATCGTTCGGCTTCACATATAGTTCCTCCATTTATGCGCCCGCGGGGACGTTGTTGAAAAAAGGAAACATGTGGGAGATTCCCGTCAGCACGTGGCGCGCGCGAGACGCGCATGAAGACCTCGTCGCCCCGCGCGATTTCTCGTTCAAGCTGTTACTCGGCGGCGAGTTTCCCTACGGCTCCAGTTTCAGCATCGGATTTCTCGCTCGCCGCATCCTTTCCATCATCGAAGAAGAACTCAAGCGCGGACATTCCCCCGTCATCATCATGCACCCCTACGAGCTAGTGGACTCTGGCTCCTCTTCACGCCTCACCCGCGACCTGATTCGGAATCCGCACCTCGTCCCTTTTCTCTGGGACAAGTCCCCGTTCCTGCGCGACCTGTTGAAGAGTTTCCCAACTTCATCGTTGAGATCGTATCTCGATGAGACGGTTGCTGTGAATGGTTAATATCGTCCCGAAGGTTGTTGGCTAAAACATCGTTGCGCGATTCAAACCTTCGGGACGTTCTGCTGGCAAATGAATAATCTTCAAATTAGATACATATGTCATTCTGAGCCGCGCTCTTGTTCTTTGCGGCGAAGAATCTCCACGATAATGTCAAAGACCCTTCGCTGCCGCTCAGGGTGACATGATAAGAGGCTAAGTGACTGATCTGGTAATAAAAAAAATACCTCCCGAATCTCCTCTGCACATGCCAGAGTCGCTTTCGGTTTCTGGAACATTCACCGCCCTCGATTCATGGACTCAACTGGTAAGAGAAATCTACGGCTACGAAACCTATCGTTTTGAAGCCGTGCGAGATAATGAAGCGACGGGCATCCTTGCTCTCACGCATGTCCGTCATCCCATCTTTGGGAATTACCTGGCGACTTCCCCGTTCGGCTCATTCGGCGGATTTGCATTCTCGTCCATCGAAGCGCGTGACTCGCTCTTGAACGAAGCGCGGAAACTAGCGGATGAACTAAAAGTTGAATACGCCGTCGTTCGATTTGTCGAAGATGGCAACTCTCCTCCCTCGTCATGGCTTCAAAACCCGATCTACTCCACCTATTTGCTCGACCTCCCATCCAACCCCGAAGACTTGATGCAAACATTCGGTCATCAACACCGCAAGCACACGCGCCAGTCATTGAGGAAGGGATTCAAAGTCCAGTTCGGTCATCTCGACTTGCTGGATGAAACCTACGAAGCCCTCGCGCGGAGTATGCACGAACTCGGCTCGCCGTATCACCCGAAGAAATATTTGCAGACGATGGCGTCCCTGCTCGGCGAAAACCTTGAATTTGCCGTGATAAAAGATGCGAAGGATTCTCTCGTCGGCGGCGCGGTGCTTGCTTATCATGGCGATACCGCGACAAATTTACACGCGAACATCTTGAACCAGTATCGCTCGGAGTATGCGGGCGAGTGTTTGTACTGGAACATCCTCGAGCATTACACTCAACGCGGAATGAGGGTCTGCGACATGGGACGTAGCCTGAACGGCTCAGGCAACGAGACGTTCAAAGCAAAGTGGAAGCCGCGCAAGGTTCCGTTGGCGTATTGGTATTATTTACCCACAGGCGGACATATCCCTGAACTAAATCAGAAAAGCGCGAAGTTCCAGTTGGCGATTTGGCTGTGGAAGCGACTGCCTTCGTTCGTTGTGCGAGCGCTGGGTCCGCATTTGATTCGGGGGATCGTGTGATTCTGGAGGAGTAGAGTTATGTGCATATCTCGAGAAACATCAGTCAACGATTAACGAATCGTCAACACCTGTTTTGCCAACGCTTCTTTCGGCAAAACGCTTCCCGCATGGCTCGCCGCCACTTCCCCATCCTTAATGACCAGCCGCAAGCTCTCTTTATCTGCCAGCGAGCGCAAATCTTCCAATGGATTTTTTTCATGGACGAGTAAGTCGGCAACTTTGCCTGCCTCGAGCGTGCCAAGCCACGAATCCCAACCTAACGCTTTCGCCGCATTGTTCGTCGCCGCCACGAGCGCTTCCATCTTCGACAACCCCGCCTGCTCCATCCAATAGACTTCGAGCGCGTTCTCGCCGTGATAGTTCAACGGCGTGCCCACATCCGAACCCATCGCAATCCGCACACCCGCATCATATGCCGTCTTCAAACTTTTCGCCGCATCGCCCTGCGAATCGACATTCTTCTGCATGATCCAGCCGGGGATGCTCGACTTCTCTGCCAAAATAATATCCCAGCCTACTTTCAAGGTTGGCACCAAAAACACTCCGCGCTGTGCCATCAAACGGATCACGCCTGGGTCGCGATATAAATACGTTCCATGCTCCAACGTGGTCACACCCGCTTCCACTGCCTTGCGGATTCCGTCAATGCCATGCGCGTGCATTGCCACCGGCTTGCCGAACTTTTTCGCCTCCTCCACCAGCGCTTGAATTTCATCCGAATTGAAATGCGTCACGCCGGGCGCTCCGCTTTCCACCAGTACCGCGCCGGTTACGCCCATCTTGATCACATCCGCGCCGTGCTTCACTTGCTCGCGCACCGCTTTGCGCACCTCGTCCACGCCATCTGCCACGCGATACATGCCGACATAATAATCCGCGCCCGCTTCGGTGATGGAAATGAATCTACCCGCCAAACACATGCGCGGACCGGTAAAGTCGCCGCGTTGAATCGAACGGCGCACATCGAATTCGAGCTCGCTCCAGCCGCCCAAATCGCGCACAGTTGTAATTCCCGCCGCGAGATTCTTCTGCGCATTCGATAAAATCTTCAACGCCATCTGCCCCGTGGGCGCGTAGAACTGACTATCCGCTTCACCGGAGCCGGAGAGATGCACGTGCGCGTCGATCAGACCAGGCAAGACGTACGCGCCGTTCAAATCGAGTGTGATGGATTCGCCATCCGCTTCGTTCCTCCAAGTGGAGGCTGGTCCGGCATAGGAAATTTTTCCGCCTCGTATGGCGATAACCGCGTCCGCGACCGGCTTGCGCCCGGTCCCGTCGATGAGGGTGAGATTCTTCAGGAGGGTATCCATATCGAAGTCCAGAAAGAGGCGGGTTTATATCCAACCTGATTGTATCCGCAAAACAAAAACCCGCCACAATGGGCGGGCGTGTGCCGAGGGGGAGATTCGGACTCCCGACCAAGGGCTTATGAGTCCCCTGCTCTACCACTGAGCTACCTCGGCGAGGGGAGAGCGCGGCAAATGTTACT
>JAJTXU010000168.1 GCA_021462845.1 Anaerolineales bacterium | reverse complement strand
GAGAAATGGAGAATTAGGGTCGAGCAGGCGTTCGATCCGTTCGCGGACGAAGAGTTTGCCCTGCGACTCGTGTCGCTTGCGGTATTTTTCTCCGCCGCCTTCACGGACTTTGGCGAGGCGTCCTTTGAGTTCATTCGCGAGGGAACGGTGGTGTTCGGAGTTTTGTTTGAATTCTTCGCTGTCGGGGGTGAGGTTGGTGGGGAGGGGTTCCATGGGTTATTGGTAAGTGGTAATTAGTAATTGGAGATTAGAGACTGGAGATTGGAGATTGTTGTTGAGAGTTTAGCACAAAACGGGTTAGAGGTTAAAGTATAATGACCGCGGGATTTATTCCAGATGAAAATCGTCGTTGACACTTCTGTCATCATTGCAGTGATTGCCGAAGAGCCTGAAAAGGAAAGACTGATCGAATTAACGAAAGGTGCGGCGATCGTTGTACCGCCTTCGGTAAGATGGGAAATCGGGAATGCGTTTTCCTCCATGCTCAAGCGTTCGCGCCTCACACTTGAACAGGCGGTTGAAGCCATGGACGTGTATTACTCGATTTCGATGGAGACGGTTGAGATCAACTTGAAAGATGCGATTCGGCTGGCAGGGAAGTATAATATCTATGCCTACGACGCTTACATCCTGCAATGTGCCAAAGAATACGAACTGCCGCTGATTTCGCTCGACAAGGATTTGGTTGAAATTGCAAAACGTGAAGCCATACACATAATTGAGGTATTCGCATGATGTACACGGTCTCTCAAGTTCAAAAACAACTTCTTGACCTTCTGCAAAAAGTCTTACGCGAAGGTCAGATTCAGTTTCAATCGGGAGATGGGCAGATCTTTGTGATTCGTTCAATCCTCCCTGAAAAACCGTCAAAAACATCTCCGCTTGACGTGAGGGGCATCAAACTCCCCGTGACCACAAACGATATTCTTCAAGCAGTACGGGAGAGCAGGGAAAGATACGCGTAACATAAACACGAAAAGGACTCGGCAATCGGCTGAGTCCTTTTTTCATTAACCCACCATCCACGAATGCTTCACGAATGCTCGAATTTGCGCAAAGCATTCGTGAATTCGTGGATGATTTTATTCGTGGACGGTCTTCATCCTTCACCCCTCATCCTTCAGCCTTCTTAGCATCCTCTTCGCTTCCTCACCGCAGGGACCACCTTACCCCTGCAACTTTGCAAGAAATCGTTCTGCTTCCTCATACGCCACCTTGTAATAATACGGCGGACCGTCGCACGTGGCGAGTTTCAACGCTTCCTCGGCATATCCCCTCGCTTTCCCTCTCCCCTCGGGAGAGGGATCAAGGGTGAGGGTGAGTTCCGCAAGAAACAAATTCACATCCGCGCCCTGCAGGACATAGCCGCACCGCTCGGTGATGAGCAAGGCTTCATCGGCGAGAGATTTGGCTTCTTCGTAGTTCTTTTGTTCATAGCGGAGGCGGGCGAGATCGAGGAGGATGTTGGCTTCGAAATTAACCAGGTTGCTATTTCGGCAACGAAGTAGGGCTTCGTCCAGGTGTTTTTCTGATAGTTGTGATTCATTGTTCATTCGATGTATTGCCCCGAGTAACCAATGTGTACGGATAAAATCACTCTCGTAGGAATATATGCTGTTTGCTGTTTCATCCGCTAGTTTAAGAGAACGATTTGCAGCACCAATTGCCATCTGTACAAACATTCCAACCAAATCTTGATTTTCATATTGGCTTGAACGTGCTATTTGAAGAAATCGCAAGGCACGATATGCCCAGGTTATGCTTTGGGTTTGGATATGCAAAGTTCTTTCAGCTAATCTTTGGGAAGTTGAGAGTTCGGCTTCTGCTTCATTCCATTTGCCGCGATAGGATAGTAAATGTCCTAACTCTTGCCTGTTAACGGCTTCATCATATTCACTTTCGATCTCATGTGATAATTCAATTGAACGATATAAATTGCGTTCTGCTTCCACTAAGGCACCGATAGGCAAAAGAACAACGGATGCCAACCCTCCCAAGCCAATAGCCAATCCTTTTTTCATACCCTGCTTTTCACGGATAGAAAGTTGCTGTCTCCAAAGTGGTATAGCTTGGCTTGGTTGCCCACTTAAAGCATACGCAACAGCTAATTGATTAAGTGTCCATGCTTTAGCATCTTCATTGTTCAGATTGAGGAGTTCATTTTTGCGGTCTGTAAACAACAGTTGTAGAAGTTCAATTTGGACTTGGTTAAACATTAAATGATAATGGAGCGTATTTCGTAGTCTATCTTGAAAAAGTTGCCTTGCTTCATCAAAACTTCCTGCCATCACCGTATGATAATAGAGTTCGATGATAGGCAGAAGATCATTGAGGGATTTTATTTGTTCGGGCACATCCACTGTAGCGAAATACTCACGCAGATGGTTGTGCGTGGCGGTACGGTCAGGCGCGGTCAAGCAGTCATAGGCATAGCGTCGCACAATGGGATGGAGATCAAACTTCTTGCTTTTCTGATCAAAATTAAGTAAACCGCTATCAACTAAATCATGAAGATCACTGTCCAGTGTGTCTTTGCTTTCAACTATTGTTTCAAGCGCCTTGAATTCTACAGACGAACGGAAACAAGCAATGGTGCTGAGTAATTTCTGTGCCTGCTCTGTCAAGCTGTTGTAAGCAACTTCCATAACATGATGTTTTTGCGCTTTAATGTCGCCGTCAATTTTCAAAGTTTGAGCAACTACAATGTTTCGCGGATTATGAAAGTCCCTGACAATATACCTAGCCAATATACGCAAACTGAGCGGGTGATAACCGTAGGGCGCACAGGCGGCTTCAATTTCAGCGTGCGTGCCTTTGATTTTCTGCTTGCGAAAAAACTCGACCGCGTCCGCTGGCTGCATGGAGGTCAGTTCGACTTCGCGACAGCCGAGCATGAATTCTCCACGCGGTTTGACGGCGCGGGGAGTTAGACGGGTGGTCATCAGGACTTTGCTTTGGATGTTGGGTAGAGAGCAAATGCCCCTCAAGAAAAACTCAGCATTGATATTCACACAATCAAGTTGGTTATTTTCGCCCTCACCCCTAACCCCTCTCCCAGCGGGAGAGGGGGATTCTGCCTCATCACCTTGATACGCGGCGTTCATACTGCTGTAGGCGCGGAGAGCACGCTCGAAGCCGTCCATGATGAGCAGGATTTTTTGCGATTGCATGGCTTTGAGCAATTCGTCCACTTGCGGGCGCCCTCCTTGTGGGACTTCGAGTTTGAGGTATTTGAGAGTCTCTTCGATGAAGTGTTCGAAACTGGCATCGCCTTCGTAGAAAGACCACCAAAGGACTTTTTTCCATTCTCTGGAATCAACGTCGTGAGTTAGCCAATGCCATGAAAGCGCGGACTTGCCAAATCCGCCGAGGGCACGGAGGATGAATAAGCGATTTTCCGAATCTTCTTTCAGCCAGTGAGTCAATGTCGCGCGTTCCACAATGCGACCTGTGAAATTGGGCGGCATAGGATAGGGATGTTTAAGTGCCCAGTAGTCAGGCTCATGTTTTTCAACATTTGCCTCAACAGCGGCATAATAATTCACGACGTTGTTATTTCCAGCGATCACGACACTTCTTTCAACATTTCCCCCAACATTGATGCTGCCAAATCTGGATTCGCCTTGTATTTCGGTTGAATAGGGTTTCAGTTGCTCAACCAATCTGGTCAGTTGATTTATTTTCTCTTCAATTCTCAACACCGAGCGACCGATGACCATCAAAGTCTGTTTTTCGATAGGCAGTAACGCGCTCCGCAAACAGGACATGAATGCGTGAATCGCGTTATCCATTTGCTCAGGTGATAACTTCTTCCAACTCAGCGCGATGGATTCTCGCAGGGTGTTTTCGAGTTTCGATTCGTTTGGGGAGGAAGGCAACTCATCAATGGCTTCGACGACTTTGGGCAGATTCCCAAGAGGCAGGGAAACCATCCATTGCTGAAGGTCGTTGTCCGTCACTTTTTCGCGGAAACAAGATTGAGCAGATTGCGCGGCTTTCTCGATTTCTTCTTGTGTGGATCGTTCGCCAAGCCACGCGTCGAGTTTATCCCCGCCGATGTCCGCGAGTTCTTCGCCGATCACTTCCAACGTCTCATCACCCACCAGTTTCTTCACTTGGTGTTTGAGAAGCGCAGTCCCGATTTTGACGAATGCGTTATCTGCCATCCTCACCGACCTCCAACTTGAAACCCGGAACCTTCAACCTGAAACTTGGAACGTGAAACCTGAAACCCAACCCCCATTTTACCCCCAACACTTTCCGCGCAAACTACTTCAACGACTGCGCCAACATCCACGTATACAGTTCTTGATCTTGATAAACCTTGCCGCTGATATCGTGATCGCCGTCGGGATACACCGTGAACTGGATGTTTCCATTACACGCCTTCAACGCATCTACAAGAGATTGTTCCGCTTCGAGAGGCACGATCGTATCGATTGCCCCGTGAAATGCCCAAATCGGTTTGTCTTTCAAGTCGCAAATATTCGCAGGAACATGGAAACCGGCTGTGTCGCCGACGAACCCCATCACCGGGGCGAGCGCCGCGAACGAGTCGGGGTGACGCAACCCGTATTCCCACACGCCATTTCCGCCGATGCTCACACCCGTCAGATAGATTCGCGCCGTATCCACAGCGTACGCGGCAGTAACCTCATCGAGCAGGGAAAAAACAGACGCTTCCACCTTGTCTTGAAACCAATACTCATCGCCTGGTTTACCGGTCAACTGCGGCGAGAGCACAATAAACGGAAAATCCGGCGTGAACCCCAAAATTTGCGGCAGGGCTTCGTAGAGGAGCATATCTGTGTTTGTACTGCTCGTCCCTGAACCGTGCAGAAAAAGAATCAGCGGCCATTTCTGCGCGGGGTCTTTTCCATAATTCGATGGCAGGAAAAGCAAATAATTTCGATCTCCCGATTGCGCTGTGAACGAATGCTGACCCGTGATTAAATTTGACGCAGGCGCGCTCGTGTCTGTTACCGGAAGTGCGGCTGTCGCTTCCGTAGTCGGCGTGACCGGCTCGGCGGGCGGGGGAGCGGAAGTATTGGTCGGGCTGGGCGGCTCGGCTGGGCGCGGCGCGGCAACATCGGTTGGGCTGGGTGCGGGTGATCCACATCCAGCCGCCAGCATGAATATCAACAACAGAAGGGTGAGTCGTGTTACGGTGATCGCAGATTGTCGCTTGATGAAATTATTGTTTTTCATGCGACAAGTCTAGCATAAAAGTTTGCAGTGCGGCGAGTCTGTGCCGCAAAGTTCATATTGCGTTGGTGGGTTGCGAAGAATTGGATAATTTGGTACTTCCCCCAACTTCGATAGAAATCAATTACCCGTTTGGCAACTCGATGATGAACGTTGTGCCTGTTCCTACTTCGCTTTGCGCTTCGATCGTTCCGTGATGCGCGGCAATGAGTTGTTTTGTAATCGCGAGTCCCAGCCCGCTGTGGGTTCGTTCACTGCGCGATCTATCGCCGCGCCAGAAGCGGTCAAAGATGAATGGAAGATCTTCGGATGCGATTCCCGCGCCTGAATCTGTGACCGTGATCCGCACGCTTCTTTCTGGACTTGAGATTGATTCTGTTTCGATGGAAATTCTCCCGCCTTCAGGTGTGTGGCGCAGAGCGTTCGAGACGAGATTCGATAATACTTGATTCAAGCGGTCATAATCGGCGGTGAGTTCTTGCTGAGGATTGGCGATGTTCGATTTCAGGTCAATGCTGAGGGACGCGGCTTGGGAGGAAAAACTCGAAGTGAGATCCGCTATCAAATCGGCGAGCAGAAATAAGGTGGGGTGAAGCGGAAGTTGTCCCGTCTCGGCGAGAGAGAGAGTCTGCAAGTCGTTGACGAGGCGAGTCAGCAGCCGCGTTTCATCCAGCGTGTTGTTGAGGTGTTCGGGCGTAGGTTGATAGACGCCATCCACGATGCCTTCGAGGTTGCCTTGAATAATGTGGAGCGGCGTGCGGAGTTCGTGGGCGATATCGGCGGTGAGGTTGCGGCGTTGTTGTTCGGAGCGTTCGAGTTCGGCGACCATTTTGTTGAAGCGCTTGATGAGATCGCTGAACATGTCGGAGTTACTTTCAGGCACGCGCGCCGAGAGATTGCCCTCCTCCACTGCGTTGATGGTTTTGAAAAATTCTTCGAGCGGTTTGCCGAAACGGAGATAGAGATTGAAGACGACGAAGAAAAGAATGACCACCAGAACAACGGGCGCGCCGCAGACGAGGAACCAAATATTTCTGATGTTAGTGTATTGTGAAAAGAGGAGGTAGAGAAGCGCCGCGATGCCTCCGACGAAAAGGAAGACGGTGATGACGAGGAAGATGACGAATAGCACGATGCGGTGGCGGCGTTGTTTGGGGGGAGAGGTGGACATGAGGTGATAGTTATGTCACTCTGAGGGAGCGCTAGCGACCGAAGAGTCTCTGCGATGGTGTAGGAGACCCTTCGCTACGCTCAGGGTGACATGATGAAGCGATAGCCGATGCCATAGACGGTTTCGATCATGGATTTGCCCGAGGCGGATTCGAGTTTTTTGCGGAGGTTCTTAATGTGCGAGTCGACACTGCGATCCATGCTGGAGGCGGTTCCGTGGATGTCTTCAAGCAATTGCTCGCGTGTGAGTGTTTGGTTGGGACGGCTGGCGAGCAAGACCAGCAATTTGAATTCGTTCGGCGTGAGTTTGATTGCGTTGTTCTTGAACGTGACCGCGTATTTTTCTGAATCAATTTCAAGCCCGCCCACGCGGACGATGCTCGGCGCTTTCACGTCGCCGCGCGTTCGGCGGAGCAACGCCCGCACACGAGCCACCAACGCGCGGACGGAGAACGGCTTGGTGATGTAATCGTCCGCGCCGATCTCGAGACCCGTCACTTGATCAATCTCTTCAGAGAGGGCGGTGAGCATGATGATGGGCACGTCGCTTTCACGGCGCAAGATGCGGCAGACTTCGCGTCCGTCAAGTTGAGGAAGCATCAGGTCGAGGATGACGAGATCGGGTCTTTCGCGGCGGGCAGTTGTCAGGGCAGATTGACCGTCTGCGGCTGTGACGACGCGGAATCCGTTTTTCTCCAGATAATCTCTGGCGAGGCGGACGATCTTGGGTTCATCATCTACGACGAGGATGAGGGGAGGCATGGGGGGAGTATAAGGGAAAAGAGGAATAGAGAATAGAGAGTAGAAAGTGGAAAGTGGAAAGTGGAAAGTGGAGAGATACTCTACTCAGTTGTATCTGGTTTAAGTATGGTGACGTTTTGACCTGCGTATTTTTCGTACAGGTCACTGCGACGCTTTCTCCAGCCGTCCAGTCCGCCGCGCAGGTTGGTGATTTTCTTGAAGCCTTTTGATTTCAAATAATACGAGATCATCACCGAAAGCCCGCCGCCCGGGCAATACACCAAAATATTTTTATCGCGCGGGAGTTGTTTCAAGTAATTCTCGACACGGAGCGGGTTGACCTGATGAGAATTCGGCAGACCTTTGAACCTTTTACGATCATCGCCTGGGCGCACATCGAGGATGAACGTTTTTTCGTCGAAGAGAATATTTTCATTCAATTGAGCGGGCGCGAGCATGTTGACGAAAGAGACTCGACCCTCAATATAATTCTCAATAACTCTTGTTGCGTACCGAATGTCGCCTGCCGAAGTGTCGCGCCCGAGGCTGATTCGAATCGTCTCACGCGCAGCTTGATCCGATAAGCCGATGGCCTTCAACACATGGGATGGCGTATCTTCGCCTGTACTGCATGCTGAACCAGCGGAAACAGCGATCCCGCGATAATCCAGCATGCCCATCAGCCCGGCATTCTCCACACCGGGGAAGGTAACGCTGAGCGTGTTCGGTAAGCATTCCGATTCTGTCTCCGGCGAGTTGATCACGCAATCCGGTTTGATCTCCTTGAGCCGTTGAGTCAATCGTCTCTTCAATGCCGCGATCTGTTTGCTGTGCGCGAGGAGTTTATCCACATCCTCACACGCCGCGCCGAAGCCGACGATGCTGTGGATGCTTTCCGTGCCAGCCCGCAATCCGCTTTCTTGATGACCGCCATGCAGAAACGGCGTGAATGGACTTCCTTGTTTGATGTACAACGCGCCGATCCCTTTCGGACCGTACAGTTTGTGCGCCGAGAACGAAGCGTAGTCCACATCCCATGCG
>JAJTXU010000167.1 GCA_021462845.1 Anaerolineales bacterium | reverse complement strand
GACGCCCAACTGCAATTCGCCGAACAACGGGATGGTGACCGTTTTGAAATATCCCAACCCATAGATCGAGACCGCCGCGACGAGTCCTTGCACGGCAAAGCGGACGCGCGCCGAAAGTGACGACACATCATCGCGCCAGCCCAGCCATGCGATGACCAAGCCGCAGACGAGATAGATCAACGTGTGACTGAACCCCGCTTCTTTCATTGACCATAAGCCTGCTCCCGTTACGAGGACGACGATCGCCACCCCTCCGCCGCGCGGCGTGGGCGTGACGTGTGAACTCCGTTCGTTGGGATGGTCGAGGATCTGTCGCCGCTCCGCGTAACGACGGATGAGGTAGACGAGGAGGTAGGAGAGGAGGGTTAAAATGGAGAATACGACGAGGGAGGACATTGATGATGATTGTAATGGAGAATTGGAGAATTGATTCGCTTCGATGGGCATTTGTCGCGTCCCCTTGCCCCGCCCGGCGACGAACCGTCGGGCTATTCGTACAAAGCTCACTTAGGGTTCGTAAAAATATAAGTTCCCTGTTGGAGATGCAGTTGCACTACATCCCACTCGCAGTGCAACTGCTCGCGAACAAAAATGCGGGAAGTTATTAATTTACAGACCCTTACGTAGACTCAATTAGACATTCGTTTCTCTACGCACTTTCAAGTTTTCCCTACGCATCAGTATCCATTGATGATCTTCCCTTAAAGATGTAGATTCTGGGTGAAGATAATGCAACTGAGAAGTTCTGATTAAAATCAAATCCTGTTCAAACTCATATTTATGAAAATATCGACCAAAGGCAAATTCAATTTCAAGATTGTCTCTATCATTATTTCTAAGTCCTACTTCATACATATCTTTCACAGCCACATTTCCATAAATATCAATCTTGGTCTTTATACGTTTGAACCATTTCTCAATCCAATCAGGGTCGTTATCCCATCTCTGCATCAGCATTTCATATTTTCTGTTTGGGGAAAGGTTAAATCTGAACCTCTGAATAGTAAAATAAACTCCCGTTCCGAAAATAATTAACGAAAATACTGATAAAACAGCTGATTGAGTAGATATTTGTATAACCACCGAAGTTATTAGCACGATGGGAATTAAGAATAAAGGGTGTTTGAGTCTAGGTATCTCCCAAAATGAGAAATCCACAAAAGAATCTGGAAGCGCCAATTTTTCCTTATTGCCCTCCAGTAATTCTGCATAAAATGAATATATGCTAGAACTGAGCAAAGCACCAACGAAAATTGAAAATTCAAATCTAATGTGAAATTTATACCTGGGACAACAACAGGAAATTTTTGAACATTGAGAACATAGGCTGAACCCGCGCCAAGAATCCATGACCCTATGGTTCCAAGATTCGTGATTATTTCAATAATTGTTGAAAAACGATTGAGCTTTTTGTCTGAAACTTTATTGCTCATCTTCTGTTCCCTATGTTGTGGCCATTTATCAGTTGATATCAAGTTCCAATTTTACCCCTCCTCAGACGCCAGCGGACTAAATCCAAAGTCCCTCTGCGCGTCGGCACCGCCCATAGAATTTACGATTTCCTCTTTCTGTATGCTGCTTTCTTTTCACGAATCTGTTTGACGGGCATGTTACGCCCTTTGGAATAGTCGCTTTTTATGTTATCCACAATCGCGGATTCCAAAAGCAAAGATGAAAGTTTCTTCTCCATTGATAGGTTTTAGCCTATAATAGGATATCGGTGCCGTAATTCAGCCAAACCTACAGGTGGAGCCAATATGACGATTAACGAGCCAATTAAATTCGAAATCGAGGTCAGCGCAAAGGACACGTCCGAGGGCGACCTCGACCAGATGACCCGAAATTTGCTGAACGAATTGAGGGGAAGCGACGCGCTGTCGGCAGATCTAGTCTCCTCGGGAGCCGCCCCACAGGGAACCAAAGGCGATTTGGTGACCGTGGGCATGTTGGCTCTCGAAGTGTTGCCCGCCGCCGCGCCGAGTCTGATCGCGATGGTGCAAGCCTGGGTCATGCGCGGACAGGGCCGCACAGTGAAATTCAAGGGCAAGGGATTTGAGTTCGAAGGCTCGCCCGAAGAGTTTGAGAAATTTCTCTCCACGTTCCAAAGTAAAAAGAAGAAAAAATGAGCAACAAGTACGCCTTGGTCATCGGCAACACGGAATACGCCGACCCGGGGTTGGCACAACTCACCGCGCCGGGTAAGGATGCGGAGGATTTCGCGCGGGTGTTGAAAGATAAAACTCTGTGCGAGTTTGACGATGTTCGAGTTTTGCTGAATCAGGTTTCTTCTTCGATCATCGAAGCCATTGACGAGTTTTTCGACCAGAAGAAGCCAGACGACTTGCTTGTGTTGTATTTCTCGGGTCACGGCGTGCGCGATGAACTTGGCGCGTTGTATTTGGCGGTCAAGAACACATTCCGTTCGCGATTACGATCAACGGCGATCAAATCGGATTACATTCGCGAGGTGATGGATCAGTCGCGCTCGAGGCGACAAGTCCTCGTGTTGGATTGTTGCAACAGCGGCGCATTCCAACAAGGGACAAAAGCCGCAACGGGCGTCAGCGTTGGAACTGCCTCAGCATTCGAGGGCGGATATGGTCGCATCATCCTGACCGCCAGCGATTCGACCCAATTCGCATGGGAAGGCGACAAAGTCATCGGCGAGACGGATAATTCGCTGTTCACACATTTCCTCGTGGAGGGACTCGAAGGCGAAGCGGATATGGATGGCGATGGCAGAATCACCGTTGACGAGTTGTACGATTACGCGTATGAAAAAGTAAAACATGCTACCCCGAAACAAACACCGTCGAAATTTTCAAGCAAGCAACAGGGAGAGATCATCCTGCGGCAAAACATCTCTATCGAAGAGATTAAGTCGGTGCCGTTGCCTACTCCCCTGCTGGACTCCATCGAAAATCCATTTGCAGACATCCGCCTCGGCGCGGTGCAACAACTGACAAAATTATTGAACGGGAAAAATCTCGGCATGGCTCGGTCGGCGCGAGAGGCGTTGGAAAAGATTGCTCAGGATGATGACAGCCGCCAAGTCCAGCGCGCGGCGGGGCAGGCGTTGGAGTCGGTGCGGGAGGCGGAGGGAAAAGTCCAAGAGGCTGAGTCAGACATAATCACGAAAGAAGCGCAGTCCATCGTCAACGAGCGGGTGATGGCGGCGGAGCGTCTCGAAAAAGAAAAAGTCAAACGACCAGCGGCGCAAGCGATTCACGCAGAAATTTCAAAACCCGAAGCAGAAGCAAGAATAGCGTCCACCTCGAATCAGCAGGCGATCTTGTGGATTACAGTAGGCTGGGTCGTCGCTGGCGCGATTGGAGGCTCGATCTTTTGGACTGGAGGCGAGTACAGCGAGCAACTTGGCAGCGCGATCGGCTGGGGCATGGGCGGCGTTGTCACCGCAATGATCCTGCGCGCGCGGAGAATCCTCGATGGCGGAAAAAATATTTTCGCACTCACGCTGGTATGGATATTCAGCGGTATCGTTGCCTTGACCATCGGGAATGCGCTCACCGAGGCAGTCGGCACGGCCATCGGTGACGCAATTGGTATTGTGATCGCGCTGGCAAGCACATTGGGTATTGAAGAATTTCGCTCGCGTTGGAAAGATATACGTTGGTTGATATTGTTTTGGGCAATTTCAAGCGCGGTCGGCTGGACTATCGGTCAGGGAGTGCAGGGGGGTGAAGGATTTTTATTCGGCTCATACATCGGCAAAACGGCTGGCTGGGGACTTGGCTGGGCGGTTTCCGGCGCAATCGGCGGTTATGTATTGGGTCGGCAACTTCTAAAAGCAACGAAAGAATCAGCGCAAGAAGAGTTTGCAGGCAAAGGGGGGATTGCTGGATTCATAGCGAAACACAAAGTATTTCTTCTTTCATGGGAGGGACGAAGCCTGATAGGCGTATTGGTTGGATTGATCCTTGGAATACTGTACGGAATAACGTACGGGATAATCTTTGGGTTTACCTATGACTTTGTATACGCATATTCCACCTTTTATGTAGATACTCCAAACATTATCTTGTTGGTCGCTTGCGGTCTTGCTGGATTAATAGCATATCCACACAGAGTGTCTTTAGTATTACTTGTTATTGGTTTTTTTGTTGCCTGGCTACGAGAAGGTGGTTATTCACTTAATATACTGCCTGATCTGATTGCTTCTGGAGGCATTGTGGGTCTCCCGGCAGGCGCATTACTTTCGAGAATTTTATACTGGGTAAAAATAATTAAGTAGAAGTTATTTGATCTGAGAAACCATGAGCGGAAAATTCGCACTCATCATCGGCAACACGGAATATACCGACCCCGGTCTGGCGCAACTGACCGCGCCGGGCAAGGACGCGGAAGACTTCGCGCGAGTACTCAAAGATACAGAGATCGGCGCTTTCGATGATGTGGTTACCTTGTTGAATCAGCCCGAGTATGTCGTTCGTGAAGCGATTGACGATTTCTTCAATCAAAAAATGCCCGATGACCTGCTCGTGCTGTATTTTTCAGGTCACGGCGTTCGGGATGAACTTGGTGCGCTTTATCTCGCTGTAAAAAATACGATCAGAAGCAAGCTGCGAGCCACAGGTATCAAATCGGATTACATCCGCGAGGCGATGGATCAAAGCCGTTCGAGGCGGCAGGTCCTCGTTTTGGATTGTTGCAACAGCGGCGCATTCGCACAAGGGACAAAAGCAGAGATCGGCGGAAGCGTTGGAACAAAAACTGCATTTGAGGGAGGCTATGGACGCGTGATCTTAACCGCCAGCGATTCGACTCAATTCGCTTGGGAAGGCGGTAAAGTCATTGGCGAAACAGATAATTCACTTTTCACTCACTATCTTGTAGAGGGCTTGGAGGGCGAAGCAGATTTGGATGGTGATGGGCACATTACAGTGGATGAATTGTATGATTACGCCTATACAAAAGTAAAGTTTGCCACCCCCAAACAAACTCCATCGAAATTCTCAACCAAACAACAAGGCGAGATTGTTCTTCGCCAAAACATACGCGTCGAAAACATCAAGCCTGTGGCACTACCCGATGATTTACTTGATGAAATTGACGATACTCGCCCCTACGTGCGCGAAGCAGCGGTACAAAAGCTTGAAAAGATCCTCAGTGGCAGATATATCGCGTTGGCGTATTCGGCGAGAGAAGCCTTGGAACGAATAGCAGAAATGGATGACAGTCGGTCAGTGTCACGTGCGGCAATGCGAGCATTAGAGGCTATTCGACCGGCGGAGACGCTGGCCGTTCATGAGGAGAAACAGGGGCGAAAAACGCGTAAGCAAGAGGTTGAACGTATTGAGATTCGACAAGTAAAGGCTCGACTACTAGGCAAGGAAAAATCAACTGCGGCTCGTCATAAAGTGGAAGAAGTTACTCGATCTACCGAGTCGAAATCCACTGATAAGCGCTTAAAGGCTGAAGAAAGAGGATCGGAACGTTCCGCTATAAAGCTCCCCCAAGAAACAACTAAACAAAAGAGTGAAAACCTCCCTGAGCAAGCAGTAATACATGCTAGAGCTCAACCAAAATGGGTTTCTGGTGCTTGGATCGCTATAGGTTGGGGAATTGCTGGATTCATCGGTTGGGCAATGCGCGACATGATCGGTGAAACATTACAGAACACAGTTGTCGGAGCAATCGGTGGGCTTGTTATGGCAATAATTTTATCAAATGAATATTTATTAAAGCGTTCAAGTGAACCGTTAATTACGCTTGGTTGGGCAATAGGCGGGGCGTTCATCGGAGGGCTCGCTACTGCTATTATCTTATATAGTGAGAATGTCCTTACCAATCGAAAAAGTGTAATTTGGACTACTCTCGGCTGGGCAGTCAGCGGGATCATTTCTGGAATAATATTCTTTGTTATCGTCATGAATCCCCAACCCCCAGATTTTCTCTTGTCCCTTCTTGATTGGGGCATCGCTGATGCAATCAGTCGAGCAGTCGGCGGGTTTGTCATGATCTGGCTAATAAACATAGATCAAATCAATCTTTCTAAAGAAATGACGGAAAGTTTTTCTCGACACAATATCTCCTACGACAAAACAAAAAAATATGCTGATCTGATGTGGAAGAAAAGAGCTGGTTTAGGGGCAATGATTGGAATCGTCTTAGGATTGATTGCGTCAGCATCATACGGGGACATTTCGATCTTCTTTTTGCTGTTTATCGTCTGCACGAGTGTTGGGCTTATTACATATCCAACAAAGACTAGTTTTATATTGCTAGTTATAGGTTTCATTGTGCTTGGCAGTATGGCAGCGAGAAGTTTTTTGGATTTTGTTTCCTTTGGCGCTGTTTTTGGTCTATCAATTGGCGCGCTTATCTCACGAATATTATTTTGGATAGGAGCCCTAAAATAGGATCGTAGTTTCTGGCAATTGGGTTTTCCAAACCATTGGTGTTTGACTTGCCATCTTCTATTCCATTGATTGTTTCTTCTTCGAAGGATCTCTCATTTTTTCAATGATTATCGTTTTCGGTTCTTTACGATGGTCTTCTTTGCAATAGGTTTCTTTTTGACAGCAGTCTTTTTCTTCGCTGATTTTTTCACGGTGGTTTTAGTCTTGCCAGTTTTCCCTTTCTTTCCTCGCTTCGACACTCCCTTCAGTCGCAACACGCCGCTTTTCACTTTCTTCCGCGGCTTTTTCACCTTCACAACTTCATCCTTCACCCCTTCGCCTTCATCTTTGCTCCCAAACATCTCCTCGCACTTCACATACTTACAGCGCTCAAGATATTTTTAATCGTTGCCGAAAGAAGTCCTTTACCACTCGCGCCGCTTTGAGCGCTATTTTTGCTTCTTCCTTTTCCGCGCTCACACCCGGATAGCGCACATTCACAGAAAAGCGTTCGAGTTCTTTCAAATCAGTTACAAGGATTTCCAAACTGGCATCCACCTCTTTGCAGAGTTTGAGCAGATCAAGCAACTTATGAATCTTGGGAACGTCGCGGTGGTTTTCCTGCAAAAAGGCTTTGAGGTATTTTTCAGCGCACTGCTGGGCATGGAAACAAACGGCGTCATAGACGGGTCTTTTACGGGCGCGATACATTTTCTGCGCCACCACGAAATCGTCCTCCGCTTTTTGCACCCACTCAGCGGTGAGCGGCTTCATACAACACCTTGCCGCGCGTCGTGATCTCTTTGAGGAACGAATCCCCCATGGTAATGCGGTTTGCCAAATTCTTGGGCGTGCGGACGATCAGATCAAGGCCGAACAAATCCCTCTCAATACTTTGATCGATCAGTAAGGCTTGTTTCGATTCCGTCAGGTTTGTATCCATTACAACCAGCAAATCCACATCGCTTTCGGGACGCGGATTGCCTCGCGCATACGAACCAAACAGGACGATCTTCTGCGGGTGGAATTTTTCCACGATCTGCCGCACAATCGCGTCAATCGCTTTTTTGGGAATCCGTTTGCGCTCGTAAATAGAAGGGACAGGGACAATGGTCATTAGATACTCGCTCACAAAGATTATAGCACTGTCATCATCGCTTTTTCGATGCGGTTTTCTTCTTCAATGATTTCGTTTTCGCCCTCGAGCTGGGTTTCTTCACTGCGACTTTCTTCACCACAGGCTTCTTCTTGACAATAGCCTTTTTCTTCACCGCTTTTTTCACTGCGGGTTTAACCTTCTTCACGGCAGTTTTCTTTCCTCTTTCCTCTTTCTTTCCAACTACCTTCTTCCTCGCCTTCTTGACCTTCACCTCTTCCAAAACAACTTCCCCTTTCACTCCAAACATCTCCTCCCACTTAGCGGACATAGACTCCACGCCCGCGCCATTCAAATTACTATTTACCATTCCCCAATTACTATCTTCCACGAACCGCCAATCCATGAATACGTGATGTTGATACGCGTGCAATTCAACGTACAATCCTTTTTGCCAAAGTTCCTCGCACGAGCGGATATATTCCAAGCGCGTGACGTAATCTTTGAAGATGACAAATCCTTCAAATGGCAAGCCTAACGCTTCGGCTAAAGATTTCTGCCGCAAGTCGCCAGTGGACTTGTCGAGATAGGCCGCGGAGGTTTTGATCCAGCCTTTGGTGTCGGCGAAGCGATTGTGATAGAGGACGAGTCCGCGTTCATCTTGGTGAATGTTTGAATAGGCGAAGACATTTTCGTCCACGCGACCGTTAGCGGTGAAGAGGTCGAAGAGGAAAAAATTTTCCACATCGGCGAACAGGTAGCGGCGGTGAAGAAGCGGGAAAATTTTCCAATCGTGTCCCGCGATCAATCCCGCGTTCGGGGTTTCATCCATTTTCGGCTTGCGGAACTCCATCCCATAT
>JAJTXU010000166.1 GCA_021462845.1 Anaerolineales bacterium | reverse complement strand
AGTTGAATAGTTGAGTAGTTGGGTAGTTGAAAGAGCGTCATTTTCCACTTTACTATTCTCTATTTCTCTACTCTCTACTCTCTGCTCTCTCCAATCCCTCCTCCACACCTCATACGCCTTCGACAACTTCCGCGCCGAACTTGGATCGGACAGGTAACTCAACAAATAACTTAATGACCCCGCCGCCGCGCGCGTTTCACTCGTACTTGAAATTAATTCAATCGGCTCGATTCCGCGCGCACGCAACGCATTGACCACGTCCACGCCACGTTGATTACGCGGGACAAGGATCGCAATCGTCGGTTTATCTTCATCGGGGAAATCCCAGATCGAGTCAACATATCCCTTCACCGATTTGACCACCGCTTCGAGTTCTTCCTCTGGCGTATATCGCTTGCTGATGAATTTGATTCCCTCAGGATCATCGGGCGGATTCTGTTGCGGGTCATCCTCTGGCACAGGGACAATATGCGGCACAGACAACGCCGTTCGCGCTTCGGGGATGGGATGCGAGGTCATCACCCAGTCAATGAGGTGATTCGCCAGCGCGAGAATGGACGGCTGTGAACGTCCCGACTCGGGCATGTCAATGCTTGGGTTGTTTTGGATGAATGCGCGGAGGAGTTCTGGCGAGGCGGTGGTGAACGTCTCGAAGATGGCTTGGTTGGGGTCGCCAACGCGGACCCAATTACCGCCCAACTCTCCGCGCTGAGCGGAGCGACGAGTGCTCTCCGAGGAGCGCAGTCGAAGCGCAGGGTCGCCAGCCACTTCCCCTTCGACTGCGCCTCCGCTATCGCTTCGGCTCCGCTCAGGGAGGAAGCCACCACTGAGAAGAGAAAGTATCCTCTCCTGCGTCAAACTCGAATCTTGCGCTTCATCTTCGAGAATAAATGGATAGCGATATTGAAGACGCGCGAGATATTCTTCGTCGTTTTCGAGGAGGGTCAACGCGAGACGAATCAGATCGTCGAAGTCCACTGCGCCGCGATAGGCGAGGGCGCGTTGATAGTCCGCGTAGATACTGTAGCCGAGTTCGGCGAGATGCAGGGGCGTAGGAGAAGCATCGAGTTTGGCGCGCAGGCTGTCGGGAGTGAGGAGGCGATCTTTCGAGGAGCGGATAAAGGCTAAGGCGAGGGAATCCAATAAATTGGGAAGTTGGTCGCGCTTGACCCAATCCATTTTGGATTGGTCGAGGGCGGGGTCGAGGTAATCATCCAGCGAGTGATTCGCCAGCCACGCATTGACCGACTCGCGGCGGATGAAACCCGCCTCACGCTCGTCAATGATGCTGAAACGATTTTCAAGCCCAACGCTCGCAGGCTTCTCGCGGACGATGTCATGCGCCAGCCCATGCAGTGTGCGGACGCGATATTTGTAGAGGGCGTGAAGCGGGTTGTCGAAGAAACGCTTGATGCGCGACTCGAAATTATCCACCGCCGAGTTGACAAGCGTGACGATTAGCACTTCCTGATCGTCTTGCAACCGCCCTTCGTGTATGATCTGCGCCGCCAGCGCGGAGAGGATATGCGTCTTGCCCGCGCCAGGGACAGCGGCAATGCCGAGGCGCCCGCCATCATAGCGGAGGATTTGTTGTTGGGAGGGGCGAGGGGTGAAGGGGTTCATCTCAATTATTTGTCTCTAAAAATTTATGTATCGTGAGCAAATGGATCGTCAATATCATTTGAATCCCAATCTTCACTTATTTCAAAACCACTTGGCGGATTGTAATAATGATAAAGCGGATTCCCTAGATTTTGTACATATTCAGCGGTCATTCTTAATGCAGTTGAGTCATTCGATGCGGTGGTCAAAAAATTATTCCTTTCACCTGCCTGCATTTCCTGAATTGCAACCATTATGGCTCGTCTAATCTCTTCTTGCGGCTCATCATGATATCGCCCTCTTATTTCCCTTCTATCAGCATAATCTCCGTTCTTTCCCCAAAACACAAATGCTCGTTCACGGCACGCAGGATGTTTATGATTACTTCGAGCGATGACACGAGAAACACTCAAAGCACGATCCATTAAATCTGGAATGATATCCAATCGAATCAACAATTCGAGCAACAATAATTCTTGCCAAGGATAAATATTGTAGTTGCTCTCAAGAAATCCTATTGCTCTACTTTGAACATTTTCACTTTCAGGGAAAAGTGACAAGTAATCCACAAAAATATCTGTTGAATACGGCATAGTTGTTAATCTGCTCAAAACTTCGTTTGCAACATCATCATGAACATTCATTGCAAGCTCATTAACTTTTAGTCGTTTAAATCGATTTACACAATACCGAAATTGACGATCATTGAATTTATCTGGACTACTTATTAGTTCGCCAATAAATTCTTGAAGCATTTGCGCTGCTGCCTCAAGTCTTTCAGGAATACCAGATTTAATCTCTACTTCAATTATGTTCATACGTTCAGATTTTTCTCGTAATTCAGCCAGAACGACTGGTGTTTCCTTAATAGAGGTTTTCCCTGACGCAATATAAAGCCCCATATCTCTTAATTCGGTTATTAAGTCGGCTAAGGCACGGCGTGCAGTTGGTTCATCTTGAGTAAACACTCGCATATCATCAACATATCGCAAAAAGACATGACCTTGCCGCAACATCCATTTGTCTAATTCATCTAAAAATAAATTAGCAAAGAAGGATGACGCATCATTGACCTGCGGAATACCAAAATTTTTGTTTTTGTTCCATCTGCGCCAGAGTCGAGGCAATAGAACTTTGATATCCTTTAGAATGTCATCATCAACCTTTTTGCCGAAAATATCCTGGATACGATTTATTAACAACCTATGATCTATATGTTCGAAATATGCAGTTATATCTGTTTCAACCATATAAGGAAATTTTGTGCAAAAATCCTCTACGTCTCCTTGAAACTTCAACCACAATTCAACTCCAGGCAAGAACATTCTAGAAGAGCTCGCCTCACGAGAAAGGATATTGCTATATACACATGGCTCTGGTTGAAAATGTGGAGCCAAATAATCTGCTGCCGCTTGGTAGATTATTCTGTCATCAATTTTTGGTAAAGCAACTGGTCGTAAGGTAAATCCTTTCTTTGGCACATCAATGAATGCTGGAGATTTAGCTTGATACTGATTCGGTATATGAATTTGTGAGCGTAATATCTCCAAATTCTCGTTTAGGAGTCTTTCATAGTCCCGATAATTTGCGATATCAGGCAGAGTGTCATCTCTCTTGTCTTGTTGAACCCTTTTATAAGCTTTAATTAAATCAAGATGGTCTTTTAGTGACATAAATTCTCTCCGATCTATCTTACCTCTCTCCCGAATCCTCATCCACCATCATCCCAGACGTATCCACCGCCTCGAAATCATCGCCTGTCAACACATCCAACAAATGGAGCATATCGTTATCCCACCGTTCATCGGGCGCGCCGCTGACGTACCAATTCGAGCCGTTATCCGCCAACACGATTCCGTATTCTTTGAATGCCCGTAACAAAATTTGCATCTCAGGCGGGAAACTTGAAATATCAAAATCCGCTTTCAAGCGAAAACGCGCGCCCATCGGCGGGATTCCGTTTTGCGGATTGGATGTCTGATGACGCGCGGGCCAGATATAACCCGCTGTATTTTCGGCAGTGAATCGGAGCGCGTGTTGAATCTCGCCCGCCGCGATCTCGTCATAACGAACCAAGCCCGGCAGAATCGGCAAGCCCGCCGCATCAGCCGATGTCCACGTATCGGGACGAAGGGCATTCGAGTTCAAGTTCCAGATCGCGCCCGAGCCGCCGCTCCACTGCCCATTGTCGAAACTCATATCGTACGTTTCATACAAAACGCACGTCTCTGTATCCACGACCAAAATATGATGATCGCTCCCCCATTCGCGATTTGGATTCTGCGGGATGGGATACGGGCCCGCGTCAGACTCATCGAGATAATAAAACTCCGGTTCATACGACGGGACGGCTGATCCAGCTGCGACGTTGTATGGAATCCCGATCGGACCCCCGTCCCACTCGCCTGAGCCAAAGTCCATGTGGAAGCCTTCATCGCGCCCGATGCTCCCGATCCACGAATCAGATTGCAGGTGGACGGGGAGCGAGTCCACGCGTGTGTTCCAGTAATTATTCGCAGGGAACATTGGGCAGTTGGCGAGAGTCGGTCCGCCCGTTGGAGGAGGAGGCGTGGGTGTTGAATCCAATGGAGGGGTGATCGCAGTCGCGCTCGGCTCCACGGGAGGAACAATCGTCGGAGTTCCAGTCACAGTGCAAGCCAGTAAAAGGATCGAAATTGCAACGAGTAAATATTTTTTGTTCATTTACAAAACCTTCTGAAACGCGCGCAACAATTCGCCGCGTCCCTCGAATCCGCTTTCGCCCAACTCGGAGATTCCCAAATAAACTCGCTCGCGGCATCGGTGAAGTAACCCCGACACCAGCCGCGCCATCGCTTCTTTACTGTATTGGACATCGTCCGCATCCGTCCATTGACGTCCTTCCTGCCATCCGCGGCTCAACACGTGCGGATGCGTGAGCGGCTGGGCGAGTCGCTCGTACCATCCGCTGGAACCGACATCGAGCCAGAATTGAATCGTGACGGGACGATTCATCATCAAGAACGTGTGCGCGGGCGCGACAAGCACCGCGTCCTTGTCTTCATTCTGCCAGCCCTCGAGATACGACGCGGCGATCACGCCATCGTTCAGCATTTGAATATATTCTCTTCCGAGACCTAACAGGTCTTGGAGACCTGTCAGGTCTAGCGCAAGACGAAACTTCTTCACCGACTCGACCAAACTCGCCGCCACGCGGACCGAGTCATAGTTGCGGTGATAACCAAACCCCGCCTGAGACAAGACCTCGCCAAACAACTTGCGCAGGAAATGATCTAGCGGCAAGGGATTCGACGCGCGATATTCTTCGATCCAATTTCGAAGCGTTGAATAGCGATTACCAATCGAGAATGTGATTCGCTCCTGAACATCGGGTTTGATCTCTTCAAACGGTGAAAGCCGCAGGTCGCGTTGACGATAGACAATATCCGTCAGCAATTGCGCGCGGATGAGGTCGAGTCCGTCAATGGATTGCATCAGCGCATACGCCGCGTCAAATTTCGGCGGGTGGATATTCCAATGCGGATGCGCCAGCGCGGCAAGCGTGATCAACGCGTGAGAGGCGGGTTCGTCCTTCAACGAGCGCGAGGGGCGATGAGAACGCCACGGAATATTTTGTGCTTCGAGTCGGTGCGTGATGGAGAATCGCAAAGCATCGGAGAGGTAGGGGGCGAGGATGACGATTTGAGAAGCAGAGATTAGAGAATTAGAGATTAGAGAATTGATCTCGGCTACAACGGAATCTAGAAGTTCAGGGTAATAGCGCGCTTGGACAATAGAAAGAGCCGACCCGTTCCCTCTTTCCTCTTTCGTCTTTCCTTCAAATGTTGGAGCAATCGCTTCAATCAACCCCTCGCTCAACTCCGCCACACCTTCGGTCATCACAAAACTATCCTGCAATTGGATCTGTTCATCGCACAATTCGCGCAACGCGAATCCCGTTTGAGTGTCCGCGCCGAGGAAGTAGCGAAAGCCTGCGCCTTCGTCGTAGATCAGCAGAGCGGACTGAAAGTCCGCAATCCATTCGCCGACAATATCATGCGCGCGCGGACCGTCCTCTTCCACGTTGTCGTAGATCAGGTGACGATAACTTCTGGTGAGGTAATCTTTGACAATATCCTGCGTCCACAAAGTTTCAGCAAAGACTTCGAGTTGGAGAGAAAAATCTAACAGATTGTGATCGAGGCAATATTGGCGGAATCGATTCGCGCAATCTTGCGCATCTTGATAAACACGACGTTGGGCGGGGTCGCCGAAATACGATAAATCAAGTTTTGATCCGATGTCGGTATGTGGAAAGCCGATTACTGCGGCTTTGTTGAGGTTGTCAATAATTTGGGAATACAAACGGTTGCGGTCAATTGTCACCGATTCAAAATAGCCTTCGTCCAGCAAAGGTCTAACGAGGTGCGCCATGTAATATTGCGCGGTCTCAAGCGTGAGGAAAACTGGCGGCTGGTCGGGTCGCACAAATCCCGCCGCTTCGCCCGCGAGGGGCCAGAACAAGTCACACATGCGCCGCGCCAAACCGCCGATCGTGGCAGGAGTCACTTCGCCGCCCGCGCGTCGTTCGGGACTGTAGAGCAGATCGAGATATGGCTCTTGCAAACTCCTCTGCGGGGTGAGCATGAGGATCGATTCGCCGGGCACACCTTGCACGAGCAGGTGACGCATCCGCTCGACGCCAGCGGTGGTTTTCCCCGTCCCTGCGGGACCGCTGACGAAGATTTTCGAGTCGAGGGGCGATTCAATGATCCGCTGTTGGAGCAGATTGAAGTTCATTTCGAGCGGCGGTGTTTGTTCAGGGTTCAATTCAAATGTTTGGCGAAAAATTTCTTCGCGCGATCCCACGCGTCTTTCGCGGCTTCGGGCTTGTACACGCTGGGGTCGCTGTCGCGGAAGAAGGCATGTCCCGAATTGGGATATACGACGACTTCATGCTCTACGCCGACTTCATCGAGAAGTTTATCGAACTCTTCGATCGTGCCAGCCGGGATCGATTCATCGGCGTCGCCGAAGAGACCGAGTGCGGGCGCTTTGAGGCTGCGGCGCAGGTCGTCGAAAATCATTTGCATCCCGCCGCCGTAAAACGTGCAGACCGCATTCACCGGACGCAAAACGCTCAACGCAAGCGACATGTGCCCGCCAAAACAAAAGCCGACGCTCCCCACCTTCCCGCTGCAATCGGAACGGGCTTTTAGCGCGTCAAACGCGGAGGCAAGTTTTGCGGGACACTTAGGCGCGTGCTTTTGCATGAGCGCGAAAGCGGTATCGCCATCGCCGAGTTTGGCAGATTCGCCCTCGTATAGATCGGGCGCAAAGGCAAGATAGCCTTCTTTCGCAAAACGGTCGGCAATGGATTTCGTCTGCGCGTCTAATCCCCACCATTCTTGGATCACGACCAACGTCGGGAAGGGTCCTGCGCCTTCCGGTTTCGTTAAATATCCCCGCGCTTCGCCAAGTTGAACAACTTCTCCCATGGTTTTCATCCTTTTGAAGTAATTCCGCATCAAGCGCAACCCCGCGTCATTGTTGACGCTCGACGCGGTCACCGGCGAGGCAATCGAACAGATTGCCGCCGCTCAACATAAAGCCAAGTGTACCAAATTCCATCTTTGCGGCAAACAGTTATGAATTTCGGGGCCATGGTTTTTCCAAAGTCCAGTTTGTGTCACTCTGCGCGAAGAGTCTCTTTGCCAGGGTAGAGACCCTTCGGGATGCGAGGCTGCCCTCAGGGTGATGTCCCTGGAAAAGCCGTAATTCTGTGACAGTCGAGAACTGGGTTTCTTAATATGTTGTATTCACATCCAAATTAATGTATAGTTGCCAAAATTCAACTCAAGGAGATTCTCATGCCCACCACCATCAGACCCCAAGCCCGAGTAGGAGCCGCCGCGGCTCAGCCCGTATCGTACGTGAAGTTTTCAGACAAACTCACCGACTCGCTGAACGACATCGGCAAGATGATTCAAGACCACAAGAACATGATTGACGCGATTCAAGAGATCGCGCTCGAACTCACCAACTCCATCGGCTCGCTTCACACGCTCACGGTAAAATACGCGGGCATCGCCAACAACATCCTCGACGGCTTGCTCCCCATCGTGAAAGGTTTGCCGATCATCCCGAAGAACATCACGCAACTTTTGATCAACCTCGAAGCCATCACGCAAAAGATCATTGACAATCAGGCGTCCACGTCGAAGACGATCACCGAGGTGCAATCGGGGTTGAAGACGGGCGATGTGAACAAGATCAAGGGACACGCGAGCGCGTTGCAAAATGTGACGAGGACTCTGACGTCGATTCTGCCGAAGGGATAAGAACCCGGTTCTCGCGTCGGGACAGTTGATACAGTCTTCGGCAACCGTGTCGCGCCATTCAGCGTGGAGATTCTTCGCTCCCGGAGTTTACCCTGAGTATGTCGAAGGGGTCGCTCAGAATGACATGCGCATTTCTGTTGACACATCCCCGACCCGCATGTATAATCTGCCCGCTTCTGCCTCAGCAGTTGGATTCGCTGGGGCGGTTGTGTGTAAACTTACCAGCTTCCCCGTTCGGCAGGCGACGATTGAAAGACATCCGCAGGCGCGCGGCGAAGTGAATGACTGGAGAAAAAATGAGATTTGCAATTGTTGAAAGCGGCGGCAAGCAATACCGCGCCGTCGAAGGGCGAACCATCGAAGTGGATCGCCTGCCCCTCGAAGCGGGCAATAAATTCGACCTTGACCGC
>JAJTXU010000165.1 GCA_021462845.1 Anaerolineales bacterium | reverse complement strand
CATTCCCAAGACGAGGGTCAAGTCGCCTTTTAGAAGTTCCTCCGTTTTTTGGATGGGAGCCAGTCCATGCTCTGCCAGGATTTTATTCAGCACAGGGACCGGCGTCGGCAGGTCGGGCGGAGGTTCCTTCCACCAGATGAAGCCTTTGCTGTCGGGATGCATGTCAGCTTGCAGGAGCGTGACCAGCGGTTTCTTCAATATCTTCGCCGCCATACAAGCGACGGGATGCAGGGAATCAACGACCACGTCCGCTTTGGAATCCGTGATCAGTTGCATCAAAGCCACACATTCCGAATGAACATAGTTTTCGCTCAACATCCCCGTCAGCGCCGCCAGATGATCCACGCTCCAGATTTCCGATGTCGCCGAACCCATGCGCGGGCGAGCTTGGGCAAGTTGATTCAGAAAACCAGACAGCCCGCCAAATTCCGCCCTGACTTGTTTCGAAAAAATCAGCCGCGCGAGCGCGGGCAAGTCTGGTTCGCTGGTGATGAGCAGATGATTGAGATAATACGCGGGATGTCTGGGAACGAGATTCTCGAAACCCGCCTCCGCAATTAACAGGCGCGGCGTTTTGGCTGGATTGCAAAACGCCGCATCATGCCCGCGTTTTTTCAATTCGCTGGCGATAGGCAGGGAGCGAGTCAGCAGACCGAGATCGTTCGACGCCTGTGTCGTGAACAGGAATTTCACTTGAAATGCTCTTTCCTCAGACGCTGTGTAAAACCCAGTCTGGCAGGAACCAGACTCGCCATCGTTTGCGACGATGGCGGGCTTATTTTTTGGTCAACCTCTCCACGTATTCGGTGGTGTCGCCGCCGCTGAATCCCCATGCAAGTTGAATTGTGCCGTCACTATTGGCGGTGCCGCTAAATTCCCCGCTCTGCCCGTCTTCCTGCCACGTTCCGCTGACGATGTTGCCCACCAGCGTGGCGGTCCCCGCGCGGGTGCGCCCTTCGATGCGCCATTCGATGTGGAAGCAGTTCTGTTCGATCTGGGTTACGACCGCCTCGCCGCTGTAATTCCCGCCGCTCTGGTCGGTCTTGCCGCCTTCGACGGAATAATCTCCAGCTATGTTCACGTACTGGTCGGTCATGTAATCGCAGGCTCCCGCTCCATCGCCGCCGCTGGGCGCGGGCGCATCCGGCTCGCCCGATCCCGTCATACCGCAAGCCAGGCTCGCCATCAACAAAAGACTCGTCAGGATGAAACATCTGACAGAAACAGACAATTTGTTCATCGAAGCCTCCATATGGTGAGAGTTAAGGATATGCATGTTTATACTAACAAACGCAGGATTAAACTGCAATGACCCTTCGGTTAAGATAGATGTGGGTGAAGAGAAAAGCGACGATGCCTATTGGATGGCAGTGTTGCGCAACATGAGATTTCCTTTGGGAGTCATTTTCTCGCCGCCAGCCAGCGTTCGCTGAGGGATTCGATTCGCTGGAACCCGATTTCCTCCAGCCATGATTTGTACGTCTCAAACGAGTGCGCCGTCCCGCCGCCGTTTGCCCAGAGCGTCAGCGCGAGGCGAATCCATTGGGGTTTGAAGATGCCCCAAAAGAGGTCGCCGACGAGATCGGGGTTGGGGGGCGAATTATCCACGAGCCGCTTTCCTTGCATGAAATAAAAGCGCGCGATATGGATGATGGATGGTCCCGCCCGCGTTTTGAATCGCGGCGCGCACTTCGTTATTGATCAATTCGCGCAGGTCGTCGTCCATGCCGCGGAAGCCCGAATAGGTATGCAGGAGTTTGACGTATTTGTCCGCGCTGAGGGTCTCGATCCAATCATAGGTTCTGATCGTCACATCTTCAATGCTGCAATGCTCGCGGAAGTTGCCCGTGATGATATTGCGAATCGTTTCGACATCCATGGCGCGGTTTGGCGAATCAAATTGCGGCGCGCGCCGCCGATAAATTTCATTCACCGCGCGCGACCAGGCGGTTTGCGGGTCAACGGCAATCTGCCAGAAGAAGGCGAAACAACCCGACTCCTTCAGGGCGGCATTCACTTTGGGATAACCGATCTCGGGACGAATCCAATGAAAGGCGTCGGCGGAGATCGCCAGGTCAAAAGATCGAGGCGGCAGGTCGTAACTCTCGAACTCCGATTGAACAATGACGGCATTGGGATGCGCCCGACAGTTCTGGCGCGCGTACTCCGCCAGCCGCTCGCCCAACTCGATCGCCAGCAAACGATAGCCGCGTTCGGCAAACGAGACGGTCGCGTTGCCCGCGCCGCAGCCGATCTCCAGGATTCGCCCGTCCGCTTCGAGCGCGGAGAGGCGGAGGATGTCTTCGATCAGCGCGGCGGGATAGCGGGAGCGCGTCTCATTGTAGAGATTCGCAACCTCTTCAAAAGTGACGCGGCGGGAACGGTCAATGCTCATGCGTTCTCCTTGAGTGAAAAAGAAATACGATATGACAGACACAGGAAATTATCTTCGACATGCCTCCTTTCAGTTATTCAACCCATCCCGCAATTGACTTGCGAGACTCGCCAACCCCTCCAACTCGGACTCATTCAAACACGACCATGGCGCAAAGCAGAGAGGGAACGTCTCTGCTTCGAGAGGATCCCCATTCGCGCAATAGGTCGCTTCACCACTCTGAATATCCCGTGGACGCCGCGCCCGAATGGCGCGCGGCGTCCCCAGATGCAAACTAGAATCGCAGAGCAAACAAGCGGACTTGTCACAGAAGACTTTCCAGATTGCTTACCCCATCTGGATGCCGAGCTGCTGGAACAGAGCCGGCATTTCGAAGTAAACGCGCCCGCGTTTGATTTTGCCGTTTTCCAGGTCGTACACGACAGACAACGGCACGCGCACATCTTTGTTCGTGGCTGGAATGCCCGCGAATTCGCCGATGTGCCTGCCCACGAACTCGCCTTCCCACAGCGCGTTGCTCTCGCCGAAGATCGTGACGCGCGGTTCGGCGGTCGCATCGAAGGCAACATGATAGAAATAGTTCAGCATTCCGAGCACGCCATCGTGCCCGCGGTTTTCCTGGCCAGTGGCCATGACGGTGAAAACCACATCCTCCGCCAGTGTGCTGGTGTCGCCGTGCGCCGAGTTGAAGTAGCGTTGCATCGTTTCGCGGGTACTTTCGATTGAATTTGACATGAGAGACTCCTTTTATGTGAGAACGGATACATAACTTGCAGAATTTCCGACACGCTCAAAACGTTGGTTTATTTATTTGCCTCCTTTCTTCAACCCACCCCGCAATTGACCTGCGAGACTCGAAAATATCAGAGGTCAGCGCGAGGCGAATCCATTGGGGTTTGAAGACGCCCCAAAAGAGGTCGCCGACGAGATCGGGGTTGGGAAGTGAGTTATCCATGAGTTAAGTGTTCGCGGCGAATTCCAATTTCAATGGAATCGCGCGCGACATGGAATCGCCCACAGGCGAGGAGCGTTCGCAGCGCTCGCGCAGGTAGGCGACCTGTTCGGGGGTCGCGTCGGGGACGGAGAGTCTCACCGTGTAGGAAATGCCGTCGTAACCCGAACCAGGCGCGCCGTCCAGTCCGAGATACGAGCGGACGTTGAAATGTCCCGTCGCTTCCACCGAAAGAGACTCGATCTTGAGTCCGAGGAAGGACGCGTGCATGGCGATCAAGTCCACGTCGCAGGCGGCGAGGGTGGCGAGGAACATCTGCATCGGGTTGAATTCGCCATCGCCGCCGAGATGGATAGTCATGCCCTTGAACTCGATCCGCGAGCGCGATCCGCCCTCCCAATGCGCGACGAGCGTGGGATTCCGTTCGGCTTTTTCGGGATGTTGCGCGCAGATGTTTTTGAACTCCATCAGTTCGCCAACCTGCACACCGTTGATATTTTCACTCATGGCTTTCTCCTTTCATTGCTTGTAACCCATCCCGCAATTGACCTGCGAGACTCGCCAACTCCTCCAACTCGGACTCATTCAAACATGACCACGGCGTGAAGAAATATTGATCGGTCAAGGCTTCGGCTTCATCGCGAAGACGTTTGCCTTCGGCGGTGGGGTGATAGGTTACGCCATCCTGTTGAACCCATCCGCGCTCGACGAGTTCCTGCAAGATGCTGGCGTATTCTTCACGGGTGATTCCGCGAAACGATAGTTCATCGAAAACTTTTTCGAGCGTGTTGTTCTTCCCGCCCCACACTTCGCTGAACACTTCCCAGCGATTGCCTTCGAGATGGTGACTCCGCCACGCCGCCATGTGCAAGTCCATGCGGTAGAAATCCAGTTCCTTGAAGTAGTGGAAGAAGAGTCGGATCAGGGGCGCGTTGCCGTCGAATGTGCTTTTGTAGTTTTTATAATGGGTCAGGCAAAACTTGGGCGGCGGTTCGGGCGCGGCAAACGACGCGTCGGATAATCGAACAAGATAATCTATAAGACGTTGAAGGTCATTGGGCGGAAGGGGATGCAGATGGGAGATGCCGTCGGTCAATGCTTGCAAACCCTGATACGTGGCGGCTTTTCCTTTTTCAGTGGAGCGAAATCCATCGCCGTCTACAACCAAATAACCTCCCTCTGCAGCGGAGGTGAGTCGCTCATTGATCGTCTTTGGGATGCCGTAGGGAAAGATTCTCATCCATTGCGCGGACGAGATCGTTTCATCTGGAAAAAGGATGATGGCGGGACCCCACGACCAATACCCAGCCGAGAGTTGGTTTTCCTCCGCGAATTTTTCGATGGCTGGCGCGCCGATGTCACTGCACACGCCAAACGATTCTTCAAGCGCAGACCAGATGGATTTCAGGTTCATTACATGCTCCTTATTTGTCTTCCAGTTTTTTCAACCCGTCCCGCAATTGACTTGCGAGACTCGCCAACTCCTCCAACTCGGACTCATTCAAACAACTCCATGACGCGAAGAAGAGACGTTCCGTCTCCGCTTCGACCTCCGCCCGAACCTGTTTGCCCGCTTCGGTGGCTTTGACCACGCCCGAACTTTCCTCCGCCCACCCGCGCCGGACGAGTTCCCTCACATCCCCTGCGTGGACTTCCTCCGTCACGCCGCGACGACTGAGTTTTTCGTGGAGGTCGGCGAATGTCAGCGCGTTATTCTGCGAGAGGAAATCGAGCGCCTCCCACGCGTGACCTTCGACTCCGCGCGCGCTCCATGTGGCGACATAACAATCGTCGCGGCGACCTTCCAGCAACAAACAGTGGGCGATAGCGCCTTCGAATACTGCAAATGCTCCCGCACGCTGATAGAGATCCAGTTTGGCTTTTATCAAAACATGCGCGGGCGGCTCGGGCGAATCCAACGCCGCGCCTGAAATTCTGGCGAGAAGATTGCCAAGCGCCCGCAGCGATTCTTTTGGCATGGGAGTCAGAGCCGCCATGACTTCATCGCCTGCCTGCATGAGGCGAAGCGCGGAGGTTCTCCCTATCTCGGTTGCGCGATATTTTCCCTGACCATCCGAAGCCAAATATCCCTGCTGAACTGCGATGGTCAAGCGCTCATCGTTCACCCGCGCAAGCCCGTATGGAAAGTATCGCATGTACTGCGCGATGGTAAATGACTCTGCGTCGAACAACCAAATCGCCATCACCCAGTTATAAAAATTGGCAGGCAAAGAGAGTTCCTCTGCGGCTTTGTCCGCGGCGGGAAAGGCGTAATTGCCAAACAGAATTTCAGAACTTTCCTCGAGCGTAGACCAGATGGATTTCAGGTTCATCGCATGCTCCTTATTTGTCTTCCAGATTTCAACCTATCGGATTGTCAGCCAGCCAGGCAAGAGCGCCATCGAATGCAGCCTGTATGACCGCATCCCATTCATTGAACTGCTCAGGAAACTTTAACGCAGGCGCGAAAATACGTCTTGACGTCTCATAGTTTGCGGCAAACGGCAGAAGCTGACTTACGCGACCCGCGTACAGCAATTGACTGGCAAGCCGCGGATAGCCCGTGCTAGGCCCAAACGCGGGATTTACGGAATGATCACACTCGACCGCGCCGAGCAATGCTGGCGAATCCACAGTAATACATGCCTCTTCCGCTAGTTCACGCTGCAAGCCATCGAGGAGGCTCTCGCCAGTTAACAGGTGACCTCCCGGCATAGAGACGCCCCGCCCCGCCACGTCAACCAGAACGATCCATTCATCCCAAAAACAAAAGCAATGCACAGCCGTTACAGGTTCAGTGTATTTCATCGGTTGCGGCGCCCACCGCAGACGGACGGGGCCAGTGCGCCAATGTACAAGCGCGCTGATCATTTCTTTAATCCATCCCGCAATTGACTTGCGAGACTCGACAACTCTTCCAACTCGGATTCACTTTGTTCCCGTTTCTTTAGCCAGTTCTTGCTTCTGTATGAAGGATCAACTTCCATTCACCGTCACGCTTCACCCACACAGAGGAGGCGTTGAAGACGCCAGAGATATCCCGTTCTTTTAAGAAATTTTTCGTGACGATCTTGTAGACCAGGACGGCTGTTTCGTCCGTCAAGAACGTCGCTTCCGCTTCGGTGAACGAAAATGTTTCCAATCTGCAGAAGCGCGGTCCTTCAATTTCTTCGTCCCTGGTGTTGATCTCATCGGCATATATCCCGCGATATTCTTCTGCAAAAAATTTTCCGAATTGCTCGGCAAATTCGTCGAACCGCTCAGGGTGTTTGTTCCTTAGCGTTTCCCAAAGGGCGTTCTCTTTCTCGATCAGCGCCTTTTCCAAAGAATCATTCTTGACCTGTTTGTTCATTGTTTGCCTCCTTCCAGATGGAGTTGAGATTCATGGGATATCTCCTTACCACGAGTTGACAGCCACGCTTGAAGCGGCTGTTAACTCACCAACGCGCGTATCTGCGCCAGATGCGTGCCTTCGTGCGCGGCGAAGTAACTGACTTGCTGGCGGAGAGTCACCGTGCCGAATTCTTCATGTTCGCCGAGTCGCTCCCAATCGGCAGGCGCGAACGTTTCCAGTTTGCGGAGAGTCTCGGCGCGCGAGGCGCGATAGGTCTCGAAGATGTCGCGTGGCGAGGGCGGACGTTCCGATTCATTTTTTGCCCATGCGAAGACGGCTTTCGATTCCAAGATGGGATGCGCCTCTTTGAGGAACAAGTCCACGCGGAAATCGAGCACGCCTTGCGCGTCGCGCAGATGACTCAGCGTGTTGCGGATCGCCCAGCCGCCGTCGGATGGAACTTGATTCATTGCGTCGTCGGATAACCCTGCGATGAGTTTCTCCACCACGAGCGGAGTCTGGCGCAGGCGTTCCCGCGCCGCCTCGGGCTGGAGCGCGTCGAACCAGTAGTTGGGCATGAACTTTTGGAAGGTCTCGGCAAACGCGCCGCAAGTTGGGCACGGCTCGACGGGCGAAGAAAGCGTGACGTGTCCGCACCCACGGCAGACGTACGGGTGAGGCGTGGCGGTGATGGGCGAAAGTTTTCCCTGCGATAGAAAATCCGCGCCGCGCTTCATCGCAGAGAGTAAATCTGCGGTGACGTTGAGATGAGATAACGCCTCAATCGCTTGTTGAACTTCGGCGGTCAGTTTGCCCGTGTCAGAGGGAATGTCGAGCGGATGCGTTTCGCGGCGGCACAACGAATCCGCCGCGGCGCGAGTCAATTTGGCGAGGTTGTATTGTCCCTCCCCTTCCAGCCGCGAAGCGAGGGCGAAGAGGTGGATGAGCGTGTCGGTCCATTGCGATTTGTCGGTTGGCATTGTCATGTCTCCTAATGTGATGTCTTATTCACTGATGTTACGCAGTTTCAGTACCGCAACTTTTAAGTTGCCTCGCTGTGCGCAAGATAAATCTTGCGGTACTGTGTAAGGCGAGTTATTCAGCCATGAGCGCCTCCGCTGTGAGAATGCCCGACGTGGCGGATCGCCCCACGCTGTAGCCTGGGTAGGTGGTCTGCCCAGTCTGGTACAAGCCGTGAATGGGCGTGCGATGCGGAAAGTGATTCCACGGCGCGACCTGCGGCGATAAACCGTACACCGCTCCGCGATATAAATTCAAGTTGACGCTGAAATCCTTCGGGCTGACGATGCGCTTGACGGCGATGTCCAGTTTGTGGACGCGGGAGAGGGCATCCACCGCTTTATCGAGAACGGCTTCCTTTTTCTCATCGCTCCAATCGTCGAGCGGAAAGTCGCGGCGCACAGGCGGATACATTTCGATCACGCTTCCGCCCGCAGGCGCGAGTTCGGGAAGCGTCACCGTGGGCGCGTCGTACACCAGCCACTTTACGCCGTCGTCGCAGGGGGTGAACACGTCGCCTTGTTGTTCCATCGGCGGCAGGAAACAGTGCGAATGACTGGGCGCGTCTATTTTGTTTCGCAAGCCCAGTTGAACCGAAAACGCGCTGTGCGATAGATTCGCTTCTTTTGCCATACGCTTCAAGCGGGGCGGCGAGTCTTCGTCAGCGAGTAAAGAGCCGAAGGTTAGCATCCCGCTGACCGTCGAAAGAACCGCATCCACTTCCACCAAGCCCTGCCCGCGAATTTCCAATCCGCGA
>JAJTXU010000164.1 GCA_021462845.1 Anaerolineales bacterium | reverse complement strand
GCCAAGCCTCCAGCGCGGCTGAATCCGTGATGGATTGCAACGACTCCAGCGCGGCTTTTTCGATTTCGTTTAATTGATCTAGCATATAACCTCTTTTTTACCACTAAGGGCACTAAGGTCACAAAGTTTTAAAGACTTAAGGCGAAACGGTTTTCCTTGGTGTACTTTGTGTCCTTTGTGGTTAATTAAAAAATCCCGTCCACAAAATGGGACGAGAGGGAATCTCGCGGTACCACCCAAGTTAACCATCCTTCATCAGAACGATTCGCTTTGCGCCGACATTCATCGGCATCTCTTGTAACGTTGAGAAAACGGTTTGCGCTACGCGGTACGACAAAATTAATTTTGTCGTACGTTCACGCGAACGGCTCGAGAGGGAACTTCGACCGGTTTCAGTTGAGCGCGGGTTTCAGCCAATGCCTCGCGCCTCTCTAACAACCTTTGCCGGTGTACTTTCCTCTGTCCCAGCCTTTGAAAATGGGGTCGCCTGTTGCGGCTTATTATCTGCGGAATCGAGGCAATGTCAAGGCTTGGGAAATAGCAAACGCCTAAAAAGCGGGAAAGCCACAGAGAACACCGAGACCTTCGAGAAAAATCTCAAAATTTCTGCCTGCACCGTGCGCAGGCACGCGTGTGCGCTCTGTGGCGAAGAAAATCACCGCGCACCCTCTTCGACACTTCCGAAATGAGGCGTTAATCCGATTTGGAGAGTTGATACGAGAAGTAGATGTAATCCCGATTGACGAACATGTTGTAGATACTGCTCCCCTCCACCGCCGCGAACATTTCCACGAAGGGATGCAGGATGCGCGGCGCAAATTGGTGCGCGAGGGCGCGGTATCGCTCGCTGTTGCGCGTGAGAGCGCGGAGGACGTGCGCGGTGATATCGGTCTTCGAGTGGACGTTGAACCCCGCCGCGCGGATGTCGCGCTCGACCTTCGGCTCGTCTGCCACCGTGCGGAAATCGGCATAGAGAAATTTTCCGCCGCGCCGCAAAACGCGATGGACAGAACGGAAGAACGCCTCCTGTCGCGGATAACAATGCGAGGCTTCCACGTTGATGACCGCGTCGAAATGGTTTTCAGGGAAGTCGAGCGCTTGCGCGTCGCCGGTGCGGAAGTCAATGCCGAGCGCGCCGTGCGCTTTGCGGTTGTACGCGATGGCGTTTTGATTCTGGTCAATGGCTGTGTACGTCTTCGGCTTGTGATAACGTTTGACGAATGACGCGCCACCGCCGTGCCCGCAACTCACTTCAAGCACATTCTTGTCCGCGAGATCATCGCCGCTGGCAACGTGATGATAAAGTTGGATCGCGGCGCGGTTGATCTCATCTTGAGGTTCGAGTTTCACCGTTTCGCCTTCGGGAGGCAGGAA
This sequence comes from Anaerolineales bacterium, assembly GCA_021462845.1. Classification (GTDB taxonomy): domain Bacteria; phylum Chloroflexota; class Anaerolineae; order Anaerolineales; family Villigracilaceae; genus Defluviilinea. Next base: position 7,109 of record JAJTXU010000164.1, on the reverse strand, counting down.
GCCGTAATTCAAAAACGTGACCGGGGCGCTGCCGATACGTCGCGTGAGGTATTGATACCAATGTTTCCAGAAGAATTGTTTGAAGGCGGGCATGAGTCTCCTTGACTTGACAGGTAAAACACGGAAGGCGGCTATTCGTCACTCGGAAGTCCGACAGACACGCCAAAACCCTGACGAAACACTGTTGTATAATTGTAATATGGCAGGAAAAACCCGATTACAAACCTTCATAGAGATTCTCCGCAAGCAACGTCCTCGCCTTGCGGAGCAATATAATGTTGCCTCGTTGGAAATTTTTGGTTCGCATGTCCGTCACGAAGAACGAAACGATAGCGACCTCGATATCCTTGTCACTTTCACGAGGGCTCCAAGCCTGCTGAAGTTCATCCACCTTGAAAATCAACTTACCGATTTGCTAGGCGTCAAAGTGGATTTGGTGATGAAAGACTCTCTCAAACCTGCCATCGGGAAAAATATATTGAAAGAGATTCTGGCAATATGAGTCGCGAGTATGTGGATTATTTGCGAGACATGCTGGAAAACGCGCAACTTGCCATTCGATTTACCCAAGGCATGGATTACGAAACGTTTTCCAGGGATAACAAGACAGTGTACGCCGTCATTCGCGCCGTGGAAGTGATCGGGGAAGCCGCGGCAAACGTTCCCGACGAGATACGGTCGAAATATCCATCTCTCCCTTGGCGGGATATTCGGGGAATGCGTAACAAACTCGTCCACCAATACTTTGGCGTCAACATGGAAGTCGTCTGGCAAACCATTCAGGAAGACCTGCCCATGATAACGGGCGAACTCGAAAATATACTCAAAAACGAAAAAGGTGGATAGCGACATCAAGGAAGCAGTGGGGCTTTGGCGGGGCTTATATGGAAAATTTTCCGTATAACACATAGTTAGCCCGCTCGTCCAAGAAGAACTTTAGGAGACAGAAGTATGAAAAACACAAAGATGAGCACGTTTAATAGATTTCGGATTTTTGGCTTTATATTTATTCTGATAATATCGTGCCGCTTTATGTCTCCTTCGTCTTCCACTGAAGCACCCTCGCCAATCACCGTTGAACCCAGCGAGACCTCTCAAATACCTCAGCCAGTCTCGACAGGGAATGACGCTATTCCTCAAAGCCCTGCAACTACATTCCCTGGTTTTGTTTCTTTGCAGATTCCCGAAAGAAAAATCTCAGATAATCCAACATCAATAATTAAAGTATCCGAATGGCAAAAAGAAGAAGGATTTGGAAATATTAATCTCTTGCCAAACCAACAATTAATAGTAAATAATTATGAAGATTTTTTTATTCAATCATGGGATTTTGTCACAGGAAATTCGTTGTTTAAGTTTGAGTCAGGAAAAACTAACTATAAGGGCATTACCAACGAAATTTATTATTCGTCAGACGGTAGTCAAATTGTATCTCTTTACAAAGGCGGGGCTGTGCAAGCATGGGATACAAATACAGGGAAATGGTTGTACTCATTTAACGCTCAGAAAGGAAATATCACTGGAATTGGTTACACCTCAGATGGATGGCAAGCAGCAATTGATACTAAGGAAAATGCAATAATCGAGTTATGGAATTTAGGCGCAAACAAACTAATCCGCTCCATTGAAACGGATCATAAAAACGAAATTTATGCGGCTTTTTCCAGCGACGGTCAATTATTAGCAACCAGTTCCCGTGACGATAGAGTAGTCAAAGTGTGGAATTTACAAACTGGGCAATTGCTCTATCAATTAAGTGACCAGTTTTTTCGCAACGCTGGAACGCTAATCTTCTCGCCAAATAGCAAGCAACTCATTGTAGTAGACGCTTATGGGTATTCAAATGTTTGGAGCATGACCACAGGCGAATTACTTTATGAACTGAGTGGTGATTTATATTTAGGACCATCCCCTGTTTATTCATCCGATGGAAACTTGATAGCAATTCGGATGTTGATAACTGATAACAACCATAATGGCAAATATCTAATAGCCTTAATTAATGCAGATGACGGCAAACAACTTGCAACTATTGAAAGCGAAAGTGATATTACAAAAATCATTGGTTTTACGCCTGACGAAAAACTACTGTTGGTAGACGCTGAGAACAATACATTGCAAATATGGGGAAGTTCTAAATAAAAATATGTTTGAAAAAGTCAAAAACGGGCTACCGATGAGCAGCAGTGTCAAGGGTTAGAAAAAAGGAAAAAGGCAAGGCTTCGCCAGCCATTTCCATTTCCCACCAATCCTACCTAAAAGATGACAACAGGCAGGGAGAATTAAGCCATTCATAACTAACGATACGCGAGAGCGGGAACTACACTTGCTCACAGAGATCATTCCGGACTCTGTCCGTTCCTCAAGGAGCAATCTATGAGCAAACAAGTCAGCATGATGGACGGCAATGAAGCCGCCGCCTCGGTCGCGCACCGGTTGAGTGAAGTGATCGCCATTTACCCCATCACCCCCTCCTCCGCCATGGGCGAATTCGCCGACGAGTGGTCGGCAAAAGGAAAGCCGAATCTGTGGAGCACGGTTCCGCTGGTGATCGAGATGCAATCTGAAGGCGGCGCGGCGGGCGCGGTTCACGGCGCGTTGCAAACGGGCGCGCTCACCACCACATTCACTGCCTCGCAAGGTTTGCTATTGATGATCCCCAACATGTACAAGATCGCGGGCGAACTCACCAGCGCGGTCATTCACGTGGCGGCGCGCTCCATCGCCGCGCAGGGACTTTCCATCTTCGGCGATCATCAGGATGTGATGGCGGTCCGTCAAACAGGCTGGTCTCTGCTTGCGAGCGGCTCGGTGCAGGAGGCGCACGATTTTGCCGCCATCGCGCAGATGATCACGTTGAAAACTCGCGTGCCGATCCTCCACTTCTTCGACGGATTCCGCACCTCGCACGAGGTCGCCAAAATTTTTTATTTGACGGATGACGAACTCCGACTCCTTCTCGACGGGGATCTGATTCGCGCTCATCGGGCGCGCGCCCTCACCCCCGAGCGACCCGTCCTGCGCGGCACCGCGCAGAACCCCGATATCTACTTCCAAGCGCGCGAGACGGTGAATCCGTTTTACGACGCCGCGCCCGCCATCGCGCAAGAGATGATGGACAGGTTCGCAGAAGTTACCGGTCGCCAATATCGTCTGTTCGATTATGTGGGCCACCCCGAAGCGGAACGAGTCGTCGTCATCATGGGTTCAGGCGGCGAGACCGCCGAAGCGACGGTGAACTATCTCGTTGAGCAAGGCGAAAAGGTCGGAGTGTTGCGCGCGCGGTTGTATCGTCCATTTTCGGTGGAGCATTTCATCAAGGCGTTGCCTGCGTCCGTGAAAAGAATTGCTGTCCTCGATCGAACCAAGGAGCCCGGAGCATTGGGTGAGCCGTTATATCTCGATGTGGTGAATGCGCTAGTCGAAGGTAAACATGAAAGCATCAAAGTTATCGGGGGGCGCTATGGACTTTCCTCGAAAGAATTCACGCCCGCAATGGTGAAAGCCGCGCTGGATGAATTATCCAAGCCCGAACCGAAGAACCATTTCACCGTAGGCATCCGCGACGATGTGAGTCACACAAGTTTGGAGTACGATACGTCGTTCTCCATCGAAGACGAGCAGACCGTCCGCTGTGTGTTCTTCGGGCTGGGTTCGGACGGCACGGTGGGAGCGAACAAAAACTCCATCAAGATCATCGGCGAAGAGACCGCGAATTACGCGCAGGGCTACTTCGTCTACGACTCGAAGAAATCGGGGCAGATGACCACGTCGCATTTGCGGTTCGGTCCCAAACCAATTCAGGCTCCATATCTCATCGAAGCGAATCAGGCAAATTTCGTGGCGTGCCATCAGTTCAATTTCCTTGAACGGTTCGACATGCTGAAATACGCCAAAGAAGGCGCGGTCTTTTTGCTCAACAGCCTGTACGGTCCCGAGGAGGTCTGGGATCATCTGCCGAGCGAAGCGCAGAAAGACATCATCGCTAAGAAACTCAAGTTCTACGTGATCAACGGATACGATGTCGCGGGGAAAGCGGGCATGGGTCAGCGCGTTAATACCATCATGCAAACGGCGTTCTTTGCCATCAGCGGAGCGCTTCCGCGCGAAGCCGCGATCGCCGAGATCAAACGCGCCATCGAGAAAACGTACGGCAAGCGCGGCGAGGCTGTCGTCAAGAAAAATTTCGAGGCGGTGGATCGAACGCTGGAGCATCTGTACGAGGTCAAAGTTCCAGGGGCGATAACGTCTGAGGCGGCGCGCCGGTTGCCCGTCCCGAATGAGGCGCCTGAATTCGTGAGGAACACGCTGGGGAGGATGATCCAATTCGAGGGCGATGAGATCCCCGTATCCGCGCTCCCGAACGACGGCACGTATCCGCTGGCGACATCGCAATGGGAGAAGCGCAACATCGCGCTGGAAATCCCGGTGTGGGATGAGAAGTTGTGCATCCAATGCGGCAAGTGCGTGATCGTTTGTCCGCACGCGGTGATACGACATAAGGTGTATAGCGAAGTTGCTTTGGCAGACGCGCCTGAAACGTTCAAGCACATGCCCTCGAAGTTCAAGGAGTTTTCTGCGGAATACGCCTACACGGTGCAGGTCGCGCCGGAGGATTGCACGGGTTGTACGCTGTGCGTGGAGGCTTGCCCCGTGAAAGATAAAACGCAAGTGGGACGCCGCGCCATCAACATGCAGGCTCAGCCGCCCTTGCGTGAAGCGGAAGCGAAGAACTGGGACTTCTTCATGAAGATTCCCGATCTGGATCGGAAGTTGATCAATCCCTCAACGATCAAGAATTCGCAATTGCTTCGCCCGTTGTTCGAGTTCAGCGGCGCATGCGCGGGATGCGGCGAAACGCCCTACGTGAAGTTGGTCTCGCAGTTGTTCGGCGACCGCGCCGTCATCGCCAACGCAACGGGATGCTCTTCGATCTACGGAGGCAACCTCCCCACCACGCCGTGGTCGGTGGATGCGAATGGACGCGGTCCCGCGTGGTCGAACTCGTTGTTCGAGGATAATGCCGAGTTCGGGTTGGGAATGCGGCTGACGCTCGATAAACAAAATGAATATGCGCGCGAATTGTTGAGAGCGATCACAGGCGAAATCGGGAGCGAATTCGTCGAAGCGATCTTGAACGCCGACCAAAGCGATGACGCGGGCATCGAAGCGCAACGCGAGCGCGTGACTGCGTTGAAACACAAACTTTCCAAATCAGATGATCCCAAAGCGAAGGATTTGGTCAGCGTTGCCGATGCGCTGGTGAAGAAATCTGTGTGGATCATCGGCGGGGACGGCTGGGCGTACGACATCGGTTACGGCGGTCTTGACCACGTGATGGCGAGCGGACGCAACGTGAACATTCTTGTGCTCGACACCGAAGTCTATTCGAACACGGGCGGGCAGGCGAGCAAAGCCACGCCGCGCGCGGCGGTGGCAAAATTTGCGATGGGCGGCAAGAACATGCCGAAGAAAGATTTGGGCTTGCTTGCCATGTCGTACGGTTATGTGTATGTGGCGAAAATCGCCATGGGCGCGAACGACCAGCAAACCTTGAAGGCGTTCCTCGAAGCCGAAGCCTACGACGGACCCTCGTTGATCATCGCCTACAGTCCATGTATTGCGCATGGGTACGATATGGCGAGGAGTCTCGACCAGACTAAACTTGCCGTGCAATCGGGTCACTGGTCGCTGTTCCGTTATGATCCGCGCCTTGCGGGGCGGGGAGAAAATCCGCTGGTCATCGAGTCGAAGGAGCCGAGCGTCCCCTTCTCGCAGTACGCTTACAACGAGACCCGCTATAAAATGCTGACTCAGATGGACGAGGAACGCGCCGAGGAATTGATGCGAGACGCCCAACAAGACGCGAAAAGCCGCTGGGCGCTGTATCAACAGATGGCGGCGATGCGTTACGGGAATGGGGCGAATGGGAATGAACAATAGACGCGGTCTCGATATGTTCCGCGAAGATCATGCGGAACTACTCGACTATTGAAGATGGAGATTAATATGACGGATCTTTCCACCACCTATCTTGGTCTGAATCTCAAAAACCCGCTCGTCGCTTCCGCGTCGCCGCTTTCAAGGAAGATTGAACGCGCGAAAAAACTCGAAGAGGCGGGAATTTCCGCCATCGTGATGTATTCGCTGTTCGAGGAGCAGATCATTCACGAGAGCCTTGAATTGGATCACTACTTGAATCGCGGCGGCGATTCGTTTGCCGAGGCGTTATCGTATCTGCCCGACGGCGGCATGTATGGAATTAGCCCTGAAAAATATTTAAATCACGTGGCTGGCTTGAAAAAGGCGTTGACCATACCGGTGATCGGCAGTTTGAACGGCGTTTCAAAAGGCGGCTGGACGGATTACGCGCGCAGGATCGAGCAAGCGGGCGCAGACGCGCTTGAGCTCAACATGTACTACATTCCCACCGACGTCAACACGACATCGGGCGATATTGAAGATATGCAAGTGGAGTTGGTGGCGAACGTGAAGTCTGCGATCAAGATTCCGCTGGCGGTGAAGATCGGGCCCTTCGTCACCTCCATCCCCAATTTTACAAAACGACTCGTGGAAGCGGGCGCGGATGGACTCGTATTGTTCAACCGCTTCTACCAGCCCGATTTCGACCTGAATGAGTTGGAAATTCTTCACAGTTTAGACTTAAGCACATCGTCCGAGTTGAGGTTGCCGTTGAGATGGATTTCGATCTTATACGGAAAGTTGAATGTTGATTTTGCATTGACCAGCGGCGTGCATGCGTACACCGATGTATTAAAAGCAATGATGGCGGGGGCGAAGGTCGCGATGATGGCGTCGAGTCTATTGCATCACGGCGACCAGGTTGTCGGTTCGATCCTGAACGAACTCAAAGCGTGGATGAAGGAACGAGAGTACGAATCCATCAAGCAGATGCAGGGAAGCATGAGCCAGAAAGCGGTGCGGGAGCCAGACGCATTCGAACGCGCCAACTACATGAAAGTGCTGAATAATTATCGAAACCTCCCTTGACTTTAGTTTCCGCTAACTGGATTGGATAAAAGAAGGCGGTAATGGTGTAAAGCGTGGTAATCTTGTTTTGCGAACGAAAATTCCACAACACCATTACC
>JAJTXU010000163.1 GCA_021462845.1 Anaerolineales bacterium | reverse complement strand
AGCCGCGAATTACGCGAATTTCCGCTAATTTTTTAAAAATTCGCGTGAATTAGTGAAATTCGCGGCAAAAGGTTTTCGATCTGCGTAAGTCATGAAGATAAAACATCTTGGATCATGACCGTTAAATAACAATGCTCAAAAGGTGATCAATGGACGAGCTCGCTGATTTTGCGATAAAGGAATCCCTCCATGCCAGCGCGCGCACAAGGGTCTATCGCGCCACGCGCCGCTCCGATGGCAAGCCGGTGGTGTTGAAGACTCTCCATGGCGCAAAGGTCACACCCGAACTTCTTGCGAGGTTCCGGCAGGAATACGAGATCAATGCCTTGCTCAACTCTGTTGCCGGTGTGATCGAAGCCCACGGATTCGATACTTCCGGGACCCCAACCATTGTTATGGAAGATATCGAGGGCGGCTCGTTGAGCCAACTATCCAAACCGCTCCGGGATTTGAACGTTTTTTTCAAGATCGCTATTGCTGTGGCAGATGCGCTTGGGCAGATTCACGCACGCCAGATCATTCATAAAGATATCAACCCATCCAACATCATCTACAACCCGGATACGGGGAACGTAAAGATCATCGACTTCGGGCTTTCCACATTGTTACCGCGTGAAACGGTTGCGCAAGTCAATGTCAATGTGCTGGAAGGGACCATTGCCTATATTTCGCCGGAACAAACCGGGCGCATCAACCGACCTGTGGATTACCGCACAGACCTATATTCTCTTGGCGTCACGTTGTACGAATTGCTGAACGGTGTTCGACCCTTTGAAGAAACAGACCCCCTCTCTCTTGTCCATAGCCATCTGGCAAAACAACCCACCCCGTTGAATGTCGTGAACCCTTCGATCCCGGCTCCGGTAGCGGACGCGATCATGAAATTGCTGGCAAAGAACGCCGATGACCGGTATCAATCCGCGTTTGGGTTGAAGGCTGACCTGATCGAATGTCATCGTCAATGGCAGGCAGGCGGCGCGATTCATGAATTTCCTCTCGGGCAAAGAGACGTATCGGATCGTTTTCAGGTTTCGCAAACGTTGCATGGGCGGGAAGATGAATTACAACAACTGTTGACCGCATTCGAAAACGCAAGACTCGGTTCCGCTGAAGTGGTCTTGATTTCGGGCGAGGCAGGCATGGGTAAAACCAACCTGGTGAACGAACTACAAATACCCATCGCGCGCCGGAATGGGATATTCATTAGCGGCAAATATATTCATTCCCCCAACCCCACGCCTTATTCGGGGCTGGTGGACGCCCTCCGTTCGCTCATTCGACAAACCCTCTCTGAAAGCGAGGAAAGCCTGGCTGTCACTCGCCAAAAGATCAATGAAGCCATCGGCGTAAACGGACAGGTAATCATCAACCTGCTCCCGGAAGCTGAGCGCATCCTCGGAACACAGCCGCCCCTGCAATCCCTTTCTCCCGAAGAGGAACAAAATCGATTCAACCTCACCCTGCAAAATTTTCTTGAATCGTTTTTGAATTCCGAACGCCCGCTGATCTTGTTTTTCGACGATATCCACTGGGCAGACGTGGCATCCAGTTCCTTCCTTCAACGCTTTGCGGCGTCTCCCAACCTGCATCATGTGATGGTCGTCGCCTCAATTCGCAACAGCGCGATCACATCGGATCACCCATTGCACGGACTCCTTCAAAAATTTATCGACGAAGGCAACACCGTCACTCGAATCGATCTCAACCCTCTGCGCGTCGATGAAGTGAACCGCCTGCTTGCTCAATCCATTCACCGCCCGTTGGACGAATCGTTGGCGCTTGCCGAAATTATACAAACCAAGACCGGCGGCAATCCGTTTTTTATCAATGAGTTCTTGCGAGGCAGTCACAGCGACGGACTGATTCGATTCGATATGGAGCGCGGCGGCTGGGATTGGGATCTTCAAGGCATTCAAGCGCGGCAACTAACCGACAACGTCCTCGAAATCATGGCGGAAAAAATCGATGAGTTGCCTGATGATACGCGCCGCATGTTGGAATTCGCCGCCTGTGTCGGATACGAATTCGACCTTTCCACCCTGGCCGCGCTTTCGCGTCTATCCCAGCCTGAAATTGCCTCTGCCTTGCGGCATTCCCTACACTCCGGCGTGATCGTCCCCCTGACTCAAAACTATCTGATCGCCGAACAGGCCGAAACTGAAACAGAAGTGCGCTATGCCTTTGCTCACGCGGGCATTCAGCAGGGGATTTACGAAGCGATCCCGGAGGCGGAAAGAACGTCCATCCACTGGGGTGTTGGTCAACGTCTACTACAACGCAGTTCTGAGGCAGAACGTGAACAGACGATCTTCGCGCTGGTGAATCACCTTAACCTAGGTTCCGGAATGGCTGGCACCCAGGACGAGTATCTGGAATTGATCGGGCTGAACCTGCTGGCAGGGCAAAAAGCGCAAGCAACTGCCGCGCATGATATCGCCTATCATTACTTGAAGACCGGGGTCGGCTTACTTGAAAAAATCCCAGCCCATTGGCGGGAACAATATTCGCTCGCCTTCAACATACATGTTGCCTGCGCCGAAGCGGCATATTTGACCGGTGACCTCGACCAAAAAAGCCGTCTCGTTGACAACCTGCTTGCCCATGCCAACCCCGGGCTCGACCAATCCCGCGCTCACGAGATCGACATGCGCGCCTATCTTGCGCACGATGAACGCACCTCAGCCGTGCGGGCTGGGCTTGAAGCGCTGCGATGCCTTGGGGTGATCCTGCCATTGAAGCCCAACACAGTTCAAATCTTATCCGCTTTGCTCAAAGCGCGTCTTCTTCTCTCACGCAAGTCCAAAGCCGATTTGCTTCAACTCCCCGCGCTGGACGATGAACGGGTCGAGCGAATTTTCTGGATCGTGCGTATTATTTTCTCCCCGGCGTATACGAACCTCCCAACGCTCCTACCTCTATTATTTCTCAAAACCGTGGAACTTACCCTGAAGCACGGCAATGGCTCTATCTCCGGGTTTGCCTTTGTCGGGTATGGCTTTCTGCTCACGGCGGCGCTGGGAGACATCAAAGGAGGAAGCGAGTTTGGCGCGATCGGTCTGCAACTTGCCGATATGCTGGATGTGGAGATAGAGCGATGCGCCGCAAAAGGGTTGCACGCCACCGTGCTCCAATTTTGGACGGAGCCTTTGCGGAACACTCTCAGCCTTCTTATGGATTCGTACCAGGCAAGCCTGAACCTGGTGGGGGATTATGCGCAAGCCAGCAACAGCGCGTTGATCTACGTCTATCACGCCTATTGGGCGGGAAACCAATTGTATGAGTTGGAACAGGAAATGAGCGCTTATAGCGCCAGTATCCGGCAGATGCGCCAAGCGTCTAACCTCAATCACGTTGGGTTTCACCATCAAGTGGTCTTGAACCTCATGGGCAAGTCGGTCGATCCGCGCAAGATTGTCGGCGCCGCCTACGATGCCGAGAGCCAACTGCCCGAACAGATCGCAAAGAACAATCGAAGCATCGTCATGAACATTTATATGTATACGATGTATCTGAATTTTCTGTTCGGAGATCATACATCCGCGCTCGGAAATTCAGCCTCTTGCAAGGAGTACCTGGACGGCGGCGCGGGCGCGTATACATCGTTCATGTACCCGTTTATTGATTCTCTGGTGCGGCTTGCCTTGTGGAACGATGCCTCGCCCGCTGAAAAGGAAAAATGGCTGAAGATCATAGCCGCCAATCAAAAGAACTCTAAAAAGTGGGCGACGTTTGCCCCCGAGAATCACGAGCATAAATATGTATTGGTAGAGGCGGAACTGGCGCGCGCGCGCGGCGAAACCGGCCGGGCGCGCGAACTGTACGACGAGTCCATTGCGTTGGCGAGGCGAAATTTATTTTTGAACGAAGAGGCGCTGGCGTGCGAACTGGCGGGCAAGTTCCACCTTGAGCGCGGCTTGCAGGAACTGGCGGGTCATTATCTCCGTCAAGCCTATCGCGCTTATCACGAGTGGGGCGCCGTTGCTAAAGTGAAGCATCTCGAAGAAGCCTACCCGCAATTTTTTACGAAGTCGGAACCCGGTAGTACGCGCTCATCCTCGGTAATTACATCGTCCACAAATACCGATGGCGCGACTGCCATTGATTTTGCCAGTCTGATGAAGGCGACGCAGGCGCTTTCCAGCGAGATCGTGTTGGAAAAATTGCTTGCCTCCCTGCTGGAAGCCGCGATCGAAAACGCCGGGGCTGAGAAAGGCTGGCTATTGCAAGAGCAAGCCGCAATGTGGATGGTTGAAGCGCAAGGGGTGAGAGGCAACGTCCGCGTGCTGACTGAGTCCCCCGCGCTTTCACAAGATCTGCCCGCTTCCATCCTCAGTTATGTTGCCCGCACGCAAGAAACCGTCGTGCTCGATGACGCCGCGCAGAGCGGACAATTCGCGCGCGACCCTTACATCATCGCGAACCATCCCAAGTCGATCTTGTGCGTGCCAATGTTGAATCAGGGAAAATTATCGGGTCTGCTTTATCTTGAAAACAACCTGACGACGAACGCGTTCACCCCGGAACGCCTGGAAGTGATCCGCGTGCTTGCCTCACAAGCCGCGATCTCGTTCGATAACGCGCGGTTATACGCCGACATCAGGCAGAACGAGGAGAAATACCGCACTTTATTCGAGAACTCGCGCGACGCTATTTTTGTGATCACGGTTAATGCCGCTATTGTGGATGTGAATCAAGCGACGCTCGATCTGTTTGGGTATACGCGCGACGAATTGTTGAAACTGGGGATGGCGGACATCGGCGTGACCGGGGAACAGTTTGCCGGGTTTCAAAACCTGATCGACAAGCAGGGTTCGGTGCGCGACTTTGAAGTAAACCTGACGCGCAAAGACGGTATCGTGATGGAATGCCTGCTTACCGCCACACTGCGCCGCGATGACGATGGCGCGCCCATCTCGTATCAAGGCATTTTACGCGACATCACCGAACGAAAACGCGCGGCGCGAATGCTTGAAGAGTACAGTCACAACCTCGAGCAAATGGTGGAGGAGCGCACAACCGAAGCGCGCCGCGCCCGGCAGGAAGCCGAAGCCGCCAACGCGGCGAAATCCATTTTCCTCGCCAGCATGAGCCACGAGATCCGCACGCCGATGAACGGGATCATCGGCATGACCGGGCTGTTACTAGGCACCGAACTCACCAACCAGCAACGCGATTTTGCCGATGTAATTCGCGCCAGCGGCGAAACCCTGCTGACCATCATCAATGACATCCTCGATTTCAGCAAGATCGAATCGGGCAAAATGGAACTCGAGAACCAACCGTTCAACCTGCGCGAATGTATCGATAGCGCGCTCGACCTCGTCGCCACCCGCGCGGCAGAACACCACCTCGATCTTGCCTGTATTATTGACGAAGATGTGCCGCAAGCGATCATTGGCGACGTGACGCGCCTGCGACAAATATTATTGAACTTGCTGGGCAACGCGGTGAAGTTTACCGAGAGCGGGGAAGTGGTGGTGACTGTGAAGGTAGATAACGAGACGGGCGCGCAAGCAGGCGGGTATACAAATAAAGAAAGCGACGCGGAACATACAGCGCCTGTTTCCGTGTCTACGCGCGCGCTCCAATTCGCCGTTCGCGATACGGGCATTGGCATTCCTCCCGGTCGGATGGATCGCCTCTTTGAATCCTTCATGCAAGTGGACGCGTCGACCACGCGCAAATACGGCGGCACCGGGCTGGGGCTGGCGATCAGCCAGCGGTTGGTCGAATTGATGAATGGCAGCGTGTGGGTCGAGAGCGAAGGCATCCCCGGCAAAGGCTCTACCTTTTACTTCACCATCCATGCCGAACCGGCTGAGATGCCCGCCGCCGCGGCAAGCCCGCATGAAGATCGGCATCTTCTGGAGGGGAAGCGCGCGCTCATCGTGGACGATAACCTCACGAACCGGCGCATCCTCAAACTGCAGTTCGAAAAATGGGGCATGCTCGCGCAAGACACCGAATTCCCGCGCGACGCGCTCGCCCTGATCGAACGCGGCGAATCGTTCGACCTGATCGTGCTAGACATGTTCATGCCCGAGATGGACGGCGCCATGCTTGCCGGTGAAATTCGCAAGCACAACGCTTCCGTTCCACTGCTTCTGTTTTCCTCGATGGCGCAAAGCGAATTGGGAGAATACAGGACTTTGTTCAACGCCTTCCTCGCCAAACCGATCAAACCCTCGCTTCTTTTCGACGTGATGGCTGGTCTCTTTGACCCCCGCCGACTCGCCCCCATCAGCGCCCCCAAAACCTCCGCCTTCGACGCGGAAATGGCATCACGGCATCCATTGCGCATCCTCATCGCGGAGGATAATGCCGTCAATCAAAAACTCGCCATCCGCATGTTGGAGCAGATGGGCTACCGCGCCGATCTCGCCTCGAACGGACTCGAAGCCATCGAATCCATGGCGCGCCAGCCCTACGATGTGATTCTCATGGATGTGCAAATGCCCGAAATGGACGGACTCGACGCGACACGAAAGATACGCGTGATGCAACAGGTTGTCCAGCCTCGCATCATTGCCATGACCGCCAATGCCATGCATGGGGACCGCGAAGCGTGCCTCGCCGCCGGCATGGACGATTACATTTCCAAACCGATCCGCGCGAATGAACTTGTGGAATCGTTGATGAGGGTGGGGAGAAAGTCGTAGACATGGAAACACGTACAGGGCTTTCTTACGCGCCTCTTGCGCAGCCAGAGAGTCCACAGAGACCTTTGAGAAATGCTCTTTTTCTCTTGGTTCTGTGGCGAAAATGACTTTCGCCGGAGGTCTACGTTAAGCAGACCAAGTAGACAAGGAAACAGGTTCTTCCTTGTTTCCTTGTCTACTTGTATACTTGTACGCGCACATTGCTAAAGGAAACCAACCATGCCTGTCATTGACCGCACAACCTTCGACGAACTCAAGCAAATCTCCGGCGCGGAATTCATCAACGAATTGGTCGACACATTTTTGGACGATGCGCCGCGCTTGCTCGATGAATTGAAATCTGGGTTGGCAGAGGGGAATGCCGATTCGTTCCGCCGCGCGGCGCACTCGTTGAAGTCTAATGCGGCGACGTTTGGCGCGAGTCGCCTGGCAGAGTTGGCGAAAGACCTGGAGGGAATCGGGCGGGAGAACCGGCTGGGGGAAACGGGAGACAGGCTGAACGTCCTGAATGAAGCGCTGGTATCCGCTTGCGATGAATTGCGAGGGCTAAAGTCATGAATGCCACGCACGAACCCGGCCGCATGTTGATCGTGGATGATAACCGCGTCAACCGGCTATTGCTTACGCACGCGCTCGAACAGAATGGGCATCGCGTATCCACCGCCGAAAACGGCAAGATCGCCATGGAGATGTTGCGCGAAAAATCATATGATGTGATCCTGTTGGATATCGATATGCCCGTGATGAACGGCTTCGAAGTGTTGGAAGCCCTGTTAAGCGACAACGAACTGCGCGACCTGCCGGTGGTGATGACCTCGGCATCGGATGAACTCGACCGCGTGGTGAAGTGCATCGAAATGGGCGCGGAGGATTATCTCGTCAAGCCGTTGAACCCGATCCTGTTGCGGGCGCGCGTCAACGCCAGCCTCGAGAAGAAGAGACTGCGCGACCAACAGCGAAAATTGTTCCGCACGTTTGCCACGCCCGAGGTGGCGGAGCAACTCTTGCGCGAAGGGTTTTCACTCGGCGGAAAATATGTGACGGCTTCCGTGATGTTCGCCGATATCCGCTCGTTTACATCTCTCAGCGAAAAGCAGGAACCGACTGAAACCATCGAACTGCTCAATAATTATTTCGCGTTGATGTTCGACGCGATCACCGGTCACCATGGGACGGTGAATCAAATGGAAGGCGACGGTATGATGGCGATCTTCGGCGCGCCGGTCTTTCACGAGCGCCACCACGATCACGCGGTGCGCGCCGCGTTGGAAATGATCGACCTGCTGAATGTGTTCAACGAGCAACGCGCCGTTCAGGGCAGGGGGCAGATCAGAATCGGCATCGGCATTGCCACTGGGCGCGTCATTGCGGGGTACACCGGCACGCAACACCGCGCCACCTACACATGCGTAGGCGATACGGTCAATATTGCGGCGCGTATTGAAAAACACACGAAAGCCGCCCAGCAACCGATCTTGATCGACCGCGCCACCCGCGACGGGTTAAGCGAAGGCTTCAAGACCGAAGACCTCGGCGATGTGATGTTCGCGGGCAAAGAACAAGCCATCAATATTTTTTCCGTCAGCGCCTAATGGTTCCGAATCGATCCCGGTGAAATCACCGTAAGGCTTTCTCAATGCCTGAAAAACTTCAACGCGAATGTCGTGAAATTCTCCCATTTGCGCTCTTCGCGTTCCAAAGCGCACAACCGATCGAGCAACTTTGAGAAGACCATAATCACCATATGGCTTTCTCATGATCGCTTGGCAAAAACCAATTTCTGTACACGGATCACACGGACAACACGGAACTCTGCGTGAAAAACGAAAAAAAGAATCCGCGCGATCCGCGAAACTTG
>JAJTXU010000162.1 GCA_021462845.1 Anaerolineales bacterium | reverse complement strand
TCTATGGAGAAGGAAGAACACGCGAAGGAACTATCGGCGTTGCGTGAATTGTTGGGCGAAGCGGAATTCAAGAAGCAATGGGAAAAGGGCAGAAAGACGACGATGGATGAGGCGATTGAGTTGGCGTTGGTCAAATAAAATGGCAAAATTAAAACTGGACCTGCACGATATTTACAACAAAGGCGAGATGATAGACAAAGAATTGAATCGCATTGTGGAAGAAGCGATTGACCGAAAAATAAATCTGGTTGAAATCATCCCAGGCAAGGGCAGTGGTCAACTCAAGAAAAAAGTTTTGCGATTCTTGAATCAAGGTCATATCAAAAAGTTATATCATCGCGTCGAGAAGGATGATAAGAACTTTGGGCGCATCTTTATTCATTTCAGGTTTTGAGGATCACATGGCGATCATTTTAGAAACAAAACGACTCCAACTCCGTCATCAAGTCCTTTCGGACCTGGATGACCTCTGGGCGTTGTATCAAAACCCCAACATCATAAGGTACATTCCCGATGCGCCGCGTTCGCGCGAGGAAGCGCGGGAAGAGTTGGAATGGCACATGCACGGACATCCCAAACATCCCGAGTTGGGATTGTGGGCGACGATCCATAAAGAGACGGGGAAGTTCATCGGTCGCTGTGGTCTGCTTCCGTGGACGATCGAAGGTCAATATGACGTGGAAGTGGCATACACCATTGCCGAAGATTTTTGGGGTCAAGGCTTGGGGAGCGAAGCCGCGCAAGGAATTTTGCAGTACGGCTTCGAGACATTAAAGTTAAAACGCATGATCTGTTTGATAGACCCCGACAATATCCCATCCCAGCGGGTGGCAGAAAAGATGGGCATGGCTTGGGAAAAGACGGTGGATGGATACGAGGGAGATAATATTCCGTTCGATATTTATTCGATCACAAAAGCGAAGTCGAATCAGTGACGGCGGCAACCAAACTGGAACCAGATTCAAAACGCAAAACACAGTTTCTTCTTACGAGGAGGAGACGTGTCGAAGGTAGATCGACCAATACACTACCGCCACAAGGAACACGCCGCCGATGATATTGCCGATGGTCACCGGCAATAAATTTGAAAACCAGAATGCCTGCCAGGTCAATCGATCGAGGTTCGGGATCGACGCGGCGACCGTGGAGGTGAAGGCGGGATCGAACATTTTTATCGCCAGCGCGTATGGAATGAAGTACATATTGGCAATGCTATGCTCGAAGCCAGCCGCAACGAACGCGGTGATCGGGAAGATGATCGCGGCGATCTTATCGAGCGTACTGCGGGCGCTAAAGGTCAACCAGACCGCCAGGCACACCAGTCCGTTACAAAGGATGCCAAGCGCCACAGCCTGTAAAAAATCGAGGTCAGATTTGGCGGCGCCGATACGCAGAGCGGCAATGCCAACCGAGTTCCCGCCAAAGGTGTATTGCTTCGTAAAAAACATCAGGACCACGGTTCCAATGGCGCCGACGAAATTGCCGGCATAAACCACGACCCAGTTCCGCAAAACGGCGCGTGTTGTGACTTTTCCGCTTGCCCACGCCATCACGATCAGGTTGTTACCGGTAAATAACTCCGCGCCCCCAACCACTACCAGGATCAAGCCAAGACAAAAGACCAAACCCGCCAGCAGACGAGTCACGCCAAACGGCAGTGAACCCGAATATGCCAGCCCACCGCTTTGCGCCATGAACGTCATGGAACCTGCGCTGACCGTCGTGGAAAAGATGGCTCCCAGTGAAATGAACGCGCCCGCAAGAACGGCAAGCATAAACATCTTCAAGAACGGCATCTCAGCTTTGCGCACGCCTAAAGCCTCCGCCCGCGCCGCCATCTCCGGCGGAAGTAACGCATCAATATGGGTTTCGCTCATGACAGCCTCCGTGATCGCTTTGCTTTCATCATAACAAACCTGTTCCACCGGCTTGTCATCAAGGAATGGTGATATTCTTCCCCAGTTTCCTGCGCGACAGGTTAATATCAAGCGGAATTATTTTTTAGTCGCCGGACTTCATCGGCAGATAGATCTCTCCATTCCCCCGGCGCCAAATCACCTAATGAAATCGGCCCTAGTTGGGAACGGAACAGCCTCAGGGTGAACAGCCCAACCGCCGCGGTCATGTGGCGTATCTGGCGCTTTTTTCCCTCGCGGAGCTTGATCTCGATCCATGAGGTTGGTCCGTGTGGCGTCACCGGCTTGGGGCGGGGAGGCAGGCCGGGGTCGGGGATGAGGCGAATTTTACAGGGCAGAGTCCGATAGCCTTTTAGATCCACGCCTCGTTCCAAACGTGATAATTTCTCCAGAGACGAATCGCCCTCCACTAGCGCCCAATAGATTTTCTCTTCATGGTGGCGCGGGTCGGTCAGCTTTTTGATGAGCGCGCCATCGTCGGTTAAGAGCAATAACCCTTCGCTATCGCGATCCAACCGCCCTGCCGCATAGACACCCGGCACGGGAATAAATTGTTTCAGCGTCGGATGACCGGTTCCTTCATCCGTAAACTGCGAGAGCGCGCCATAAGGTTTGTTGAAGAGAATGTATCGCATTTATTCAATCGGGACTATAATATTTTCACGTCATAACCCAGAGGAGATGCTATGGGAAAGAAAATCATTAACCATTCGGGTGGCAAGCATAAAATTGGCAGAGGAGGCAAAAGATCGTTCGATCTGGCGCTGAACGCGAAAAACCTTGACGACTACATCGTGGAAGAACTGGATGGGGATGACATGAAAGTTCCCGCCGACAACCCGCTGAACATCAACTGGTTCGCGTGTTTCAACATCAAAAACAAGAAAGACAAAAAATACGCATCGGTAAAATATTCATTCGAAGTCGATGTGGACGAACAACAGCGAATCTTTCTCGCGTATCCGAACAAGGAAGGCGTGATCACCGCCTACGAGATGACCGATCAAGTCAAAAAGGGGAAATTAAAGGTCGAACTCAGCGAGGGCGATCCTGCCGTCGGCGGCGTCCCGTAGTCACCCTCCCATCTTTGCGACATGCTCCATGATCTCCCGTCGCCACGGCACATTATCGATGAAACGACGGCGGGAGGATACAACGGAAATCCTGGCGGCTTGTGCGTTTAGCAAATCGCGAGCCACAGCAAGAATCTCGTCACAGCGGGGGTCGTGTTTGGTTTTTAATGCATTGAAACAAGCAAGATAAACTCTCAACGGTTCTTCGGCTCCGTCGAGCGTGCCGCCAGTCGCCAGATACTCCATCATTTCATTTGCATACTGGACAGCCAGGGTGTGATCGTTACCGGCAAGGGCAACGCGGATCAACCCCGCCAGCGGCTCTTTCGCCAGTGAAGGCTGGTTCTGCTCCGTGCGCATCTGCAACGCCCGGGCGAACGCGCTTCGCGCCTCATCCAATTTTCCGCCGCCAAGGAGAGCGTTTCCGAGGTAATAGTAAGACCACGCCTCCCCAGATTTGTCGCCTTTTTCAAGCGACAGAGTCATTGCCTGCGCGGCATATTGTTCAGAACCTTCAACATTTCCCTGAGCTTCATTGACCGCGCTCAAATTCAACAGGGTGTAAATTTCCTGATACGAATGATCCACCTCGCGGGCAATGGACAGCGCTCCTTCAAGTTCAATGCGCGCGGTTTCGTAATCGCCAAGCAACATGTTCACCCAGCCGATATTTGCCTTTTCAACACCCTCGCCGAACCGGTCGCCAAGTTCAACAGCCAGTCGTTGAGCCTGGTTGTAATAATCGCGGGCGGCGATGTAATCTCGCAAAATATATGCCGCGGCATTGGCAAGGTTACCCAACGCCCGCGATTCCAACACGCGGTCTCCCACCTCGCGCGCAATCTCCACTGCGTGTTCCATATGTTCAACCGCCTGGGCGGGTTGGTGTGATTCCAGCATGATCAGCCCAAGAGCAGTGAGCGACCTGCCCTCCTCCACGCGGTTCTTTAATACCCGCGCCAGTTCCAATCCCTCGCGCTGGCGGGCAATGGCTTCCTCTACCCTGCCAAGCCTGAAAGACGCCTGCGCCCGAACAAGGTAAATTCCCAATGCGATCTCGGGATCTTCGAGCCGCATCGACATTTCGATGACGCGTTCAGACCTTTGAAGCGTGTTTTGATAATCGCCAACTGTGAAATAATAATGCGCGTATAGCCTCCATGCAGTTGCCAGTCTCCGGTCATCGCGCAATTGAACGGCAAGTTTCTCCAGCAATTCCAGGTCTTGTGCCTGCAAAGAGCGATTCCCAATTCTGCCATACAAATTGACCCGTTCCTGCAATAAGTGGAATTGAGTCGCGTAATCGTCAAACATAGTGAACGAGAGCGCGCGCGTGAAATACTCAATGGCTTGATTGTTTCGATAGGCATCGGCAGAGGCTTTCCCTGCCAGCGTATAAAAATGAAGCGCTTTGTGTTTCAGTTCGCCCAGTTCGGCATGATGCGCCAACTCGGCATAATGGAACTGAACATCGGCGCCGTAATTTTTTTCGAGCGCGTTCACCGCCTGGCGGTGGAGTTCCTGCCGGTGCGCGCGCATTTGCATGGTATACGCCGCGTCGCGCAACAATCCATGAGAAAAAATATATTTGTTTTCGCCCGCAAACTTCCAGACCGCGTGCTGTTCAGCCTCTCGCACGTTCTCTTCCACCATAGAGGCGTTGCCGCTCATCTCTGCCAAGACCGGCAGTGAAAATGCCCTCCCAAGAATCGCGGCGGTTTGCACGATCCCCTTTACGCTCATATCCAATTGATCGAGCCTCGCCACCAGCATGGCGCGGATATCGCCCGGCAGGAACAGATCGCGGACGCGGTCCGACAACGCCCAGCCGTCGCCTCGCGTCTCAATAAGACTCTCTTCTTGCAAATAACGGACGATCTGTTCAATGAAAAATGGATTACCTTCCGAACGATCGAGAACCAGTTTAGTCAACCCTGCCGCAGATGGACCGCCTAACAACACATCCAGTTGACGCGCCACCGCCTCTTCCGAAAGCCTTCCCAGCGTGATCGATACATCCGCCAGCGCTTCGTCTGCGGCAAACGGATTGCCTTGTAATCGAGAAGTAACAACCAACGCCACCGGGTACGGGTCTTTACCGGTTTGCAGAGCGCGTTTCAGGCGCGGCAGGAATTGAAGCGTGTCCTCATCGATATAATGGGCGTCTTCAAGCACAAGAATCAGCGGCTGGATCAAGCTTTCCGCTTCGATCAGATAAATCAGCGCCGCAAGAGCGCTGTTGTAGCGACTCTTCGCATCCAGGCTTTCGTACAACGACCCCTCCCAATATAGATCGACCAACGCGCCCAACACAGACCGAAGACGGTCCAGTTCCAGCGCCAGGTCTTGGTCCGGCGTCATTTCGATCACCCTCCGCATTCGGGTTTCAAAATTTTCGATACGTTTCTCGGGAGACTCCGCGCCGGCGATATCAAAATAGCGAAGGAGCCAATAGCGGATCGGGTTGAACGATTGCCTAAGGATCTGGTCTGCCTGTAAAACGCCCCAGTGAATGTTCGGATTCTCATGCATCACCATCGTTCTGAATTCATGCAGAAGCCGACCTTTCCCCATGCCAGGATCGCCCAATACAAGCAACGCCCCCGGAAATTTCCATTTCCACAAGGGTTCGGCGAATTCCAAGCAACGGGACAATTCTTCGCCGCGCCCAACCATTTCACCCTGATAGATCGACTCAGCCTCCACCCGGCGGCTTTTGAGCACATGCACTTTTTGCTCGGAGGAAAACCCCTTGAATTTCTGAACGCCCAGGAATTCGATTTCGAACCATGCCGAAACGCGCCGCGCAATGCGATCATCCACCCAGGTCTGTCCGGTCTCTGCCGACATCATGAATCGGGCAGACAGGTTTACGCCCCAGCCATAGCAGGTGTAATCCTCGCTCATGCTGCCGCCGAGATAACCCGCGTGCGCGATGTAGTAAGTGATCCCAGCGGTGATCGGGAATTTCACCCGCGACTTTAACTCGAGGATGAAATTTAACACCCTGCCGATATCGTTTTCATACGCAACCGGCGCCCCCCACAGCATCAACATATTGCAACCCTTGTCGCCGAAATCCAATCGATTCAACAACCCGCCAAATTTTTGCCGCAGTTCAAACACCACCCGGAAGAATTGCTCGAGTTCCTTGCCTTCCAACTCCGGAAAGCGCATGAAGAGATTGACCACCTGGCGAAATTCGCCGCGCACATCTTGCGAGACGATCTCCTCCGGAAAGAATACCTTCGATGTTTCGAGATCGACCGGCGGAAAGTTTGTCGGGCTGGGTGATGGTTTCCCACGGCGAAACCCGCCGTACTGATGGAAAGACCCGGCTGGCTGGGTCTGCACTGAGTCTGCCAATAAACGCAGCATGGAATCCGTAAAGAGAATCTCACCGGCCGAGGCTTGCTGTTCGGCTTTTGCAGACTCGTCCACTGCCGTGCCGCGAAAATAATAGGTGGCGCTTTCCTCGTCGGCAGAGCGCAAAATCCCCCAGGCAACATCGCCCACAGACAAGCCCACTTTGACCGAAAATTGAAAATTTCCGTATGGGGTTTGCCGGACAGGGTTCTCGAACAGATGCGATTGCACTTCAGAGGCGGCGGCAAGCGCGCGCAAGGCAACATCTTGCGGCGGAATATCCTCCAGGGGAAACAGCGCCATGATGCCGTCGCCCGCAAAGCCAACCACTTTGCCGCCATACTCGAAGATGCTTTCGACAAGAGGGTCGAACACGCCATGCATCAATCCCGCCAGCACCTCCGCGCCATGCTGACCGTGTTGCATCAACGTGTCGGTCATGGAAGAAAAGCCGGATAAATCAAGAAACAAGCCAACCGCCGAAAATTCCCCGGCGTATTTGCCTGCCCGATAATTATCGATAATGATCTGAGGGACAACGCGATGCATCTCAAATATTGTAGCATGTATAATGTCGTCATGCGAGAAGGTATCGTTCAGGTCAGGGTTTGCCGCTCTTGCGGGTTGCGCTATCCGCTCACAGACGAGCGTTCATTTGGGCTTCGGTGTCCGTTATGTTTGGGCGAAACCCGCCTTGTGAGACAAAGGAAAGCGAACTTGGAAGCCGCGCATATCCGGCGACAAGTCAAGAAAGAAAGCACCGGTGGAATCTCTGTGTTACTCGATAACATCCGCGCGGCGGGAAACGTCGGGTCGATCTTGCGAAGCGCGGAGGGATTCGGCTTCTCGCATGCGTACCTATGTGGCATCACGCCCACGCCTGAAAACGAGGCTGTTCAAAAAACCGCGCTGGGAGCGGAAGAATCGGTGACATGGTCGTATCACAAAGACGCGGTGAAACTGGCAAAAGGATTAAAGACCAAAGGCTGGGATATCTTCGCGCTGGAGGAGGGAGCGAAAGCCAGCGATATTGCCCACGCCCGGAAAAACATCCATCCCGCCCGGCAGACCGTATTGACCGTCGGGAACGAAGTCGCCGGCGTGGACGAATCCTTGCTCAAACTTTGCAAGCGCATTTATCACATTCCCATGTATGGTGAAAAAAAATCTTTCAACGTGGCGGTAGCATTTGGCATCGCGGCGTTTGCATTTCGCGCAACCGGCTGACTTGCTCGTGTGTTATCATACCCATACCGCATCACAATAGGAGATCAATCATGGCGATCAAATTATCACTACCCGTTAACGGTCCCATCACCCAACTGTTCGGCGAGAACCCGGATATCTACAAAAAGTGGGGCTTCCCCGGGCACAACGGCATCGATTACGGCATTCCAAACGGAACACCCGTCATGGCGGCCGCCGCGGGGACTGTTGCCCTGGTTGGCTTTGAAAATGGCGGCTACGGCAACTATGTCAAATTGAGCCATACAGACGGCAGTAAAACTTATTTCACGTATTACGCCCATCTTGCGCACGCATCGGTGGCGGCGGGGCAAAAGATAAAAGCCGGGGGCGTTATCGGCTCGAGCAACAACACCGGCGCAAGCACAGGACCACATCTACACTTCGGCTTGAAGATCGACGGCGAGAACCCTCCGTACAAGGGATATGTCGACCCGGCGCCTTATTTCTCCAAAGATACAGGAACCGAAGAATCGTCAGTCTTCACAGACATTCCAGACGCGGTCAAAATTCCATCCAGCCTTTCGTTTGAAGTGCTCTCCGATCTGCTCAACGTCCGCAACGGGCCCGGCGTCGAATTCAGCATCGTCGGTCAATTGCAAAAGGGCGCAATCGTCTCGGCTAAACGCTTGCAATCGAAAAGCGTGTGGATCGAATACGAAAAGGGAAAATGGGTCGCGCTGGCGTTCAACGGAATTGTGAATCTCAAAGTGAAATAACGGACGAATGCGCCTCTTTCCGACCCTCAGCCTGCTTTGCCTTACCCCAATTATTTTCGCCGCCCGCGCGAATTCGCAAAACGTCAACTTGCGCGTCGGTCCCGGCTCCTATTCCGAGTAACTATGATTGCCTGACGGCGTAGTGGCGACTTCAGTCGCTTTTACGCCGCAAAACAAACGACTGAAGTCGTTACTACGGTAAACTAA
>JAJTXU010000161.1 GCA_021462845.1 Anaerolineales bacterium | reverse complement strand
GCGCAGGATTATGCCGCCTTGTTGCGCGAGCATATCCAAAAGGAGGATAACGTCCTCTTCCCGATGGCGGACAACATCCTTGCCGACGAGCAATCGAAATTGCTGAAAGACTTCCACCGCGCCGATGATGAGCGCGGGATGGGGGAGAAGTATTTGAAAGTTGCGGAGGAGTTGGCGGGATGGAAGTAGTAATCGCGCCGTGAAAATCTAATCTATCCTTGAGTTCGGCTGGAGACGCGTATTTTTCCCATCAGTTGAATTACGAGTCCCATAAACGTCGCGATCCATGCGGCGATGGCAAAATACACGAAGTACTGCGGGACGGCGTATAGAAAATCCAACCCTAGCGCCTTGGCAAGTTGAAATGTGCAGACGGTGTACATGCCGAGGGGGAAGACCAATCCCCAATAGGAAGGTTCATACGCGATCGCGACACGCTTGTAACCATGCCGCCAAACGCTGAGAATCAACAGAAGCGGAATCCACCAGGTGGCGGTTGCCCAAAAGAGAAGCGTGAGTCCCTTCAGGAAAGGCATGATGTCTTGAATCACTTGCCAATGATTCGCTTCGAGGATGAGAACCGAACCAGCCAGCGTGGTGATTGCCATCGCGCCCATATTAATCCAGTACGGAGGCGCGAGTTCCTCGGGGCGTAATCGAAAGAATGTGAAGCGGTAAAAAATCATCGCAATAACGAGGATGTAGAGCATAAAACCGAGCAGGAACATGGTCAAGGTCAGGAAGAGGGTCGCCTCTGCCAGCGCGCCAAAATACTCGGTCAGGCTGGCGCCTGTCACCGAGATGGATTGGGTGGACACCACCAGTAACAGCCATCCGCCGCTTAGCCCGTTTTCAAGGGGCGGTTTTACCTCACGAATTGTCACCGCGGTGATGAAGGTATACATCAATAAAAAGTAAAGTACGAGTCCGACCCACCAGAGCAGGGCGGCAATAAAAGAATTATTGCCGATGATGTGGAATTGCCTGGCAAGCACACAGGTACCGGCGACGATCGTAAAAAACCCATGCCCGCGCTCGTGGCTGGTCAGATCGGCGACAATCCCCGAAAAGTTACGCACAAGGCGGGTGATTGTCAGCGCCCAGAGGATGATATAAAAAATAATATTGGCGACAAACAACGTCCATGCGATTGTAGGCATGCCTTCCAATTTTGCCGCGATGGAGACGATGCCCGTCGCCATGACGAGGGCGAAGTAGGCGGGAGGGAGTCCGCCCGCGGCTGAGGTGAACATGCGCCAAAGAGAGGGGTTGTTTTTTGGGGTCATGGGTTTTTCGTGAAGTCCGTTATTTTGTACCACAAGGTTCCCGCCTGACGACGTTATATTCATCACCACGCCAAAAGACATTCTTCCTTTTTATAAGCGCTTCATGAGACGCGCTTATTCATAGGCTGGGTCCGCGCGAGGTTTATTCCGATTCGCGCGACAATCTAGAGATCGGGGCGCTTTCCGCTTTCGCGTAATATGCTTGTCCCGCGCAGGCGCGGCAGAGGATTTTCGATTCCCAGAGGACTTCGCGCTGGTTGAGTATCTCTTCGCCGCACGAATCGCAGTTGGCGCGCGCGCCTGCCTGCCCGATCAGCGCGGGGATGTTGACGCGCATGGTCACCCATTTGAAGTCCAGCAGGTCTTCGTCGGGCATGGTCTGGTAACTGAGCAGTTGCGCTTCCCAGTGGTTGCGGGCATCGGGGGTGTATTCCTGCGCCAGTTCACGAACGTCGAGTCGCGGCGCGATGCGGACAGCGCGTTCGGTGCGAGTGTCCACAAAAGTGGCGGCGGTCTTGCCGAAATCCTCCACGCGCAAGGTGCGGCGTCCGACGTAACAACCTGTCGCGGCGGAGACTCCGTCCACAAAACAGCCGTCGGTTTCGACGAAGGTGAGAAGCCGCTTATCGGACTGAGGCAGGTCGAGGGTCAGGAGAGAAGCGGCGAGCATCCCCACGCGCGCGCCAAGCACTTGCCGCGGGCAGAGTCGGCGGTGATGAGTCGCGGAGTCGCGCAGAATGTCGTCGAGAGGTTTCATGGGTATCCAGCGTTAGCAAAGTGAACTTTGCGGTACGAGAGGTTTTGTTGGCATTCAGTTCGCAAAGTGAACTTTGCGGTACAGGTTAATTCATGCGCGAGCGGTTCCAGATCACAATTTGATGTTCGCGCCATAAATAGGAGAACGGATAGGCAAGCAGATGCACAAGGCGCGTAAACGGCAGGAGCAGGATGATAACAAACCCGCCCACAAAATGGAACTTCACCCAAAACGGCAAGGCGCTGACCGACGCGATATTTGGCTGGAATTTCAGGAGCGATAGAAGCCACGGCACGGCGGTATGCAAATACCAGTCCGAGCCCCAGCGGTAATAATATGCCACCCAAAATCCAAGCCCAACTTGCAACAGTAAAACGAAGAGCAGTATCCAATCCATCTCGGAAGTGACCGCATGCGCGCGGGCGTTTGCCATGCGGCGATATAACAGCAAGACCAATCCCACTGTCGCCATCAATGCCAGCGAAAGCCCGACGATCTCCAAAATATACAGGCGCGTCTGGTTCGCGGTGAACAAGCCCCACAAGCCGGGGAACAACAGCGCGGTGATATGCCCCAGCAAAATGATGATGATGCCGTAATGCCACGGCACCGAACCGAAAAACAACACGCGGCTCTCCAAAAATTGCGACGATTGGCTCGAATAGGAATACGGGTCGAACCAGAAACGGTAGATGGACACGACGATCGCGATCGCGACCGCGACATACGGGAAACCGATGAACAAGGCGTTATCGAACATGCGAGCCTCCTTATGAGGTTGTTTCCAACACATTCAAGACTTGAAATTGTTGTTGCAGGACGGAACGCAGCGCTT
Source organism: Anaerolineales bacterium (assembly GCA_021462845.1). GTDB lineage: Bacteria > Chloroflexota > Anaerolineae > Anaerolineales > Villigracilaceae > Defluviilinea. The sequence goes on along the minus strand of JAJTXU010000161.1, from coordinate 5,726 downwards.
CCAACACGACCTGGAACTGGTTCCGCTTTTCTAGCTTTTTCTCCGCTTTGGGCGAATCCGCGTCAGCGTCCTCGTCGAAGCCCTCCGACTTGGCGCGGCCCGTCATCCGATCCAACACAGGGAGCAGGGCGTCGCGGGCGATCTCCTCCGCCTGCGTGTTGTCCTTCGTCGCGGCGAGGAAGTGCAGGATGACGGCGAGATGGTCGGGCAATTCGGTGGCAGAGAAGATGAATCCCTGCGCGTGGTAGCGTTGTTTGAGTTCCACCAAAAACGCGCTGCGTTTGTACGTCTCTCCGAACAGGTGATAGCCCACATACGGATGACAAGCCGCATCGAGGTCGAACGTGCCGGTGTACACTTCCTCGAGTCTGCCGGGCGAAAGAGACTCGGCATACTCGTAAAATTCCTTCAACCACGCGGCGGCTTCGGGGCTTTCATCCGCGAGCAAGCCTTGCGCTTCTGCCGCGGCTGGTAACGTTCTGCCGACAGGATATTCCAATATGCGCGCAAAGCATTGATATACATTTTGCATTTCGGATTCTGTGTACATGAGTAAGTCTCCATCGTTATTGAAGTTCTGTCAGCAGTTCAACTGCGGACAGAACTCCGTCCGGCGTCGGTTTGCAGGGACGTTAGAGAACGTCCACTACCCTAGAATTTCCTCTTGGCGATCTTGTTGCGGACCCCGAAGCCTGCTTCCTGCTTGCGGGCGAGCGGTATCTCCCACGCCTCCACCGCGGATTCACGACCCAGCGGCGGGACCACAAAGCGTTCTTCATAGGTGGGCAGGGAGGTCAGTCGGAAGATGGCTTCCACTTCTTCGGCGTTCGTCTTTCCTGAGGCAAGCGCGGCATCCACTTCGGCTTGCTGGTAGTCTTTTACTTTTTGCGCGCGTTTGAAGATGCGCACGGCGATCAGTTTGCGATAGACATCCTCAACGACATTCGTGTTGCCCGCCGAGAACATGCTCGCCATGTATTTGATGGGCATGCGCGCCTTCTCCAGCGAACTGAGCATGGCGGGGAGGTTTTCTTTATCCAACCCTTCCACGTCATAAGTTCCGTCTTTCGTCTTGGCGAGGACGGGCAGCATGGGCGGCACGTAGAACAGCATGGGCAGGGTTCGGAAGTCGGGGTGAAGCGGAAGCGCGATCTGCCACTTCTTGACGAACTTGTACACGGGCGAATTCTGCGCGGCGGTGATCATCGCATCCGAAATTTTGTTCTTCTTCGCGGCGGCGATGACTTCAGGATCGAACGGGTCCATGATCATGGCGCGTTGCGCGGCAACCAAATCCTCGTTTGCAACGGAAGCGCCGCTCTCGATCTGATCCGCGTCGTAGAGCAAGACACCCAAATAGCGGATGCGTCCGACACAGGAGTGGAAGCAGGCGGGGGGTTGTCCCGATTCGAGGCGCGGGTAGCACAAGATGCACTTTTCCGACTTTCCCGAAGCCCAATTGAAGTATGTCTTCTTGTAGGGGCATCCCGAAATGCACATGCGCCAGGCGCGGCACTTCTCTTGCGAGAGCAGGACGATTCCGTCTTCGCCGCGTTTGTAGATGGCGCCCGCCGGACACGCCGCCACACAGCCGGGGTTGAGGCAGTGGTTGCAAATGCGCGGCAGGTAGAAGAAGACCACGCGTTCCACCTCGTTGAGTTGCTCGCGCTCCTCTTCGGTGAGTTCGTCGAGGTTAACGTCGTTGCGGGCGTAGAGGGGCGAGCCGCCCAGGTCGTCGTCCCAATTGGGACCCGCTTCGATACTTTCCATCGGCTTGCCCGTGATCATCGAGACGGCGCGGGCGGTGGGCTGGTCGTCGCCTTCGGGCGCGTTGAAGAGATTCTCGTAGTCGTAGGTCCACGGTTCGTAGTAATCGTCAATGGTGGGCAGGTAGGGATTGTGAAAAATGTTTCCCAATCCGCCGCGACGGCTGTGCAATTTCAATTCGATCCTCCCGTTCTTCTTCTCCCAGCCGCCTTTGTATTTCTCCTGATCTTCCCACAACGTCGGGTAACCCGTGCCGGGCTTGGTCTCGACGTTGTTCCACCACATGTATTCGGTGCCTTTACGGTCGGTCCAGATGTTTTTGCAGGCGATACTGCATGTGTGACAACCGATGCACTTGTCGAGGTGAAAGACCATTGAAACGTGCGCGCGTATGTCCATGTGTTTGCTCCTTTGATTCGTACCGCAAGGTTTACCTTGCGCTTCTCGCAAAGTGAACTTTGCGGTACTGAATGTTTACCATTCCAACTTTTCCATCTTCCGCACCACGCAATAGGTGTCGCGCGTGAACACGCCGATGGGTCCCCAATAATTGAACGAGTATGTGAACTGGGCGTAGCCGCCAGCCAACTGCACGGGGTTGATGCGGGTGCGCGTCAGGCTGTTGTGACCGCCCGCACGTTTTCCGTTGCGGATCTGCGACTTGGGGATGAAGACCGTGCGCTCGACCGCGTGATAGTACAAGCACGTTCCGGGCTGGACGCGGGCGCTGACCGCGGCGCGCGTCACCACCACGCCGTTGTCGTTGTGGACTTCGACCCAGTCGTTATCCTGAATGCCCACGCTTTCGGCTTCCTTGTCGTTGAGCCAGACGGGATCCATGCCGCGCGAGAGGGTCAACATGCGGTGGTTGTCTTTATAGGTCGAGTGGATGTTCCACTTACCGTGCGGCGTGATGTAGTTGAGGATCAGGCTCTGGTCGTCTACCGGGCTTTTCACGATGTCGCCGATTTTCTTCCAGTCGCCGGGCTTCGCCACCAGTTTCGGTTTGAAGGTCGGCAGGTTTTCGCCGAAGTCCATGTAATACGGATGGTCAATGTAGAAGTGCTGGCGTCCCGTCAACGTGCGCCAGGGGACGCGCCGCTCGATGCTCATGCACCACGCCGAATACGCGCGACCGTCGTTGACCATGCCGCTCCAGCACGGACTGATGAGCGTGCGCCGCACCTGGCGAGTCAGATCGAAGAAGGTCATACGGACGCCGCGCACATCCTCAGCCAAATCTGCCAACGGCAGACCGACTCGTTCCTCCTCGTGTTTGAACGCCGTATACGCGACTTCCCCGTTCGTTTCGGGCGCGAGATACAACAGGATATTCGCCGCGTCGAGCGCGTCTTCCACCGACGGGTATTTGTTCCCGCCCCATTCCACGCATCGCATGTGACGCGGGTCGGGCGAGCCGCCGACGGGATTCTTCAACAACTCGTCGTAGAACTCCGCCATAGGGATTTGCACGCCGTTGCCGCTGATGCCGTCTCTGCGGAGGTTGGGTCCAAGCGAGATGAATTTGTTGTAGATGTTGGCGTAATCGCGCTCGACCACGTTGAAATGCGGCATGGTCTTGCCGGGGACAGGGTCGCATTCGCCCGCCCGCCAATCTTTCACATCGGGTTGCGAGAGTTCATCCGGCGTGTCGTGCTTGAGCGGAGTCATCACCAGGTCTTTGACGGGCTCGGGGAAAACGTCCGCCGAAAGTTCGCTGATCTTCTTCGAGAAGGCTTTGAAGATCTCCCAATCGGTCTTCGATTCCCACACGGGCGGAACAGCCTGCCCAAGCGGATGAACGAAGGAGTGCAAGTCGGTGGAGTTGAGGTCGTTCTTCTCGTACCAGAACGCGGCCGGCAGGACGATATCCGAATACAGCGCGGACGAGTCCATGCGGAAGTTGAGATCAACCACCAAATCCATTTTGCCGCGCGGCGCGGGTTCCGTGAACTTCACCGTCTTGACCTTATCCCTGGCGTGTTCCTCGGCGATGATGTTATCGTGCGTGCCGAGATAATGGCGCAGGAAGAACTCGTGTCCCTTCGCGCTGGATTGAATCGCGTTACCGCGCCAGATGATCCACACGCGGGGCCAGTTCTCCTTCGCGTCGGGATCGTCCACAGAAAGTTCGAGCTTGCCGTCTTGAATTTGTTTTGCCGCCCATTTGGAAACCTCATCCGCAGATTTCGCGCCTGATGCTTCGGCTCTCTTCATCACATCGAAGTTATTCTCTTTGAACTGCGGGAAGTACGGCATCCAGCCCATGCGCACCGCCATCGCTTCCAAATCCATTGCGTGTCCCTTCGCCCATTTCGTTTCAGGCGGGACGTGGGCGTAATCGGTGAAGTCACCTTCATAGCGCCACTGGTCGCTGTTGACGTAATGCCAGGTGGGAGATTGCTGTTGGCGCGGCGGCTTCTGCCAGTCGAGCGCGAACGCGAGACTCGTCCACGGCGCGACCAGCGTCAATTTTTCCTGCCCCACGTAATGGTTCATCCCGCCGCCGTTGACTCCGCAGCATCCGCACAGGATCAGCGCGTAGATCGGCGCGCGATAGACAAGATTGTTGTTGTACCAGTGATTGATGCTCGCGCCGACGATGATCATGGACTTGCCGTTCGTCGCTTCCGCGTTGTTAGCGAACTCGCGCGCAAGGCGGATGATCGTATCGCGCCCGATGTTGGTGTACGATTCCTGCCAGGCGGGCGTGTACGCGCCAACCTCATCGTAACTCGTCGGGTAATCGCCGGGCAGACCGCGCCCCACGCCGAATTGCGAGATAACCAGATCGAATACGGTCGTAACGAGTTTCTTTCCGCCCTCAGTCTCGATATACTTCGCAGGCACGCCGCGCAACGCGGTCTTCTGTTCCGCAAATTCATAGAATTGGACGTTTACAGTTTCATCCTGCGAACCCAAAAACGAAAGGGTCGGCTCGATGGGCGCGTCGTCCAAGCCGTCTTCCATCTTGATATTCCACTTGCCCTTTTCCTTGCTCCAGCGGTCGCCCACCGCGCCCTTCGGCATACGCGGCGCGTTCGCCTTCGCATCGTGGACAAGGAACTTCCACTCGCCGTTTTCCACATCCTTGTAACGCTTCACCGTGTTGGCGCGGATGTAGCGTCCCGCCTTGTAACTATCGCCGTCTTTTTCCAACTCGATCAGGAACGGCATGTCGGTATTTTCTTTGAGATAGTTGACGAAATACGGGACCTGCTTATCCACATAAAACTCTTTCAAGATCACGTGGTTGACCGCCATCCAGATCGCCGTGTCGTTCCCCGCCTTGACCGGGATCCACCAATCGGAATATTTCGCCACCTGTGAAAAGTCCGGCGCGATGACGACGAACTTCGCGCCTTCGTGCCGCGCCTCGGAGATGAAATGCACATCGGGCGTGCGCGTCATGTTCAAGTTCGATCCCATCGAGACGATGTATTTGCTGTTGTACCAGTCGGCGCTTTCGCAGACGTCGGTCTGGTCGCCCCAGATCTCAGGGAAGGCGTTCGGCAGGTCGGCGTACCAATCGTAGAAACTCATGTTCACACCGCCGAACAATTGCAGGAAGCGCGAGCCGCCGCCGTATGAAAGATACGACATGGCGGGGATGGGCGAGAAACCAAACACGCGGTCGGGACCGTATTTTTTTGCAGTGTATAGATTCGCCGCGGCGACGATCTCCAACACTTCATCCCAATTCGTTCTGCGGAATCCGCCTTTGCCGCGCGCCTTTTGGATGCGCTTGCGCTTCTCGTCATCTTCCATGATGGACTTCCACGCTTCGACCGGGCTCTTCCCACTCGCGCGCGCCTCGCGCCAGAAATCCAATAACACGCCGCGCGCATACGGATACTTGACGCGGATCGGGCTATAGACGTACCACGACGCGGAAATTCCGCGCTGACAGCCGCGCGGCTCGTAGGGCGGCAATCCATCCTGCAACAGCGGATAATCCA
>JAJTXU010000160.1 GCA_021462845.1 Anaerolineales bacterium | reverse complement strand
TTTTGCCGCGAATTTCACTAATTCACGCGAATTTTTAAAAAATTAGCGGAAATTCGCGTAATTCGCGGCTTGGTATTGGGGTTTTGCGTAAGTCCTATTCCTAAAAAGTCTCAGCCGGCAGGTTCAACTGTTCTCAGCTCATCGATGGCTGATTGAATTTTATCTTCCGTAAGATCTTCCAAGGGGGGTCTCACTGCCCAGCGCGGCAAGCCATGCAACCGGCGCATCAATGCTTTCAAAGCGGGAGGGAAGGGCAAATACTTCTCGAGAATACGGCGTTTCTCGGTTGCCCGCGCCTGCGCCGGACCGGGGTCTTTTCCGTCTCGAATCAAATCCCACACTTCACGCAGATCGGGCGAGATCAAATTGGCGGGCGCGGTGATGCAACCCGCGGCGTGATGTGCCATTGCCATTTGCAAATACGAATCGGTGCCATTCAACACGAGCAGATCCGCGCCGAAGGTATCGCCAACGTTGCGGGCAAAATCGGCATCGTGCGACGAATCTTTGACGCCGGCAAACTGATCGGGGAACGCGTCTTTCAACCGCTTCAGTAACGGGATGGAAAACCCGACTCCGATCAACGGGGGAATGTGATACCCGATCAGAAATTTATCCGCAGGGACAGCTTTGCGAATGACCTCGTTGAACCAATCGAATAACCCGTCATCGGTTGCCTTGCGGAAGTAGTACGGCGGCAGAACCAACACAGCGTCGTACCCCAGATCAAACGCAAACCTCGTCAATTCGATGGTTTCTGTCAGGCTTGGAGTGCCGGTGCCGGCGATGAGGCGGCTTCCCGCCGGTCGATTCTCTTTGAGCGCGCGCATCACAGCTTCGCGTTCTGTTGAGGAGAACGACGGTCCTTCGCCGGTGGTGCCGAAGAGAACAATGCCGTGACAGCCTCGGGAGGTGAGAAAATTTGCCAGGGCTGGAACAGAATCAAGGTCGAGGGTGGAGGCGTCTTTGAGCGGCGTGACCGCCGCGGCATACACGCCGGCGAGTGGGTGGGAGGATGTCGTCATTTTTTCTTCTCCGTTTTTTGTTTTTTCTTTTTCACCGCCGGGGCTTGATCGCCTTTCGTGCCGAAAAAATCGCGCGCGGCGGCATCGGGCGGTTGTAAAGGCATGCCTTCCTGCGATTCCAAGTAATGCTGGTGATCGAGTACCCAGAGGTAAAGATCGCCTTCGGTTTTGTCTGGAAATTCTTTGATGATGTTCGTTTCGCGGATGACGCGCACGATAGGCATGTATACGTGGTCGTACCAGTGATTGATCGCTTCCTCCTCGGAGATGTCGCGTTTCCAGTCCAGCCCCATAAAGTAACGATGCACGGCAATGTGCTCCAACATACGCTCGAAACCATCCGGGATGGTGATCTTGATGTTTGCTTCGGGTTTGAGTTTATCCAGCGATGTGCGTTCTAGAAAATGAACTTTGTCGTGGATGATCTCCAGGTCTTCAGGACGGATATCCGGCGTGATGTTGACGCGCGTCGAGCATTCGCGCACCTCCGCGTCGATAAATAATTGATTTTGTTCGCGCGCCACCGAAACCCGGTGGTGGCCGTCGACAACAAAGTACACCTGCCCTACTTTATATAGCACAACAGGCGGCAGGCTCACATCTTCGTAGAACGCGCGGTTGATGCTTTGCCAGCGTGTGGAAAGGGCGCTGGATGCGGGCATGAATACGCGGTCGAATTCATGGTAGCGGTTCAGGCTTCCCGCAATCTGGTCGACGCGCACGGTTTGCATGCCGCGATAAATGGGACCGCCGATATGAAGTTTCTCTTTGATGTCCTCATAGGAGAGCAGTGTCGTCCGGTGACCGGAGAGCGAATCCCAGACGCGGTGCATGAACGCCTTGAAACGCGCCCGTTGAAAGTCGGCTTGTGTTTTATCGTTCAGTGGATCAGACATGGTTTATGTTAGTGATTCACTTCCACTATTTTGTAGGGAAAGATGTTCATGATCGTTGTCAATCCGCGCCTCGTTTCGGAGGGGGAAAGGTTGCGCCGTTGGAAGTGGGTATGACCGTGGAAATGATAGCGCGGCTTGGCAATACGGTGAAGCCAGTTGATGGCATGGATGCCGCGATGCGCCTGTGATTCTTCATCGTGGATGCCGTAGGGAGGCGAGTGCGTGATGAGAATATCGAGGGCGCGGCCGAATTTCACGCGGTTGATGAGTAAAGCGGGGAGCAGGCGCAAGACTCTGAAATATGCTTCAGCCTGACTATATTGGTTTACGCCATCCGGGCGGTAGCGGATGGAGCCGCCGAAGCCGCCGATCAGAAACCGTTTATGGCGAACCAGTTTCAAGTCGATGTTCGAACCGCCTTCCGCATGGGCGAGCGGGTTCGACGGGCTGAACGCGGGGTCATGGTTGCCCGGCACATAGAACAAGGGAACGTTCAGCATGCTAACGATGTTTTCCAGGTAGGTGTAGGGCAGGTCGCCGCACCCCACAATGAGTTCCACCTCCTTGAATTGACCGCTCGCGCACAGGTTGTACAAACGTTCGACCACTTCGTCGCTGACGGCGAGGATTTTCACAAGCGGTATTGTGCCGCAGAATGGGCAAGTCTGCAAGGCAAAATAGCAATCTACGAATTTGAAAGTATAAGCGTTTGGGTAGTTGTCAAACGAAGCGTGGCAAACTATAATTTGCCAACCTAGGAGACCGGTTCTGGAAACAAGAATATTTCCTGAGTTATCCGATGATCGGGGTGGCAAGAATTCTTCCGCTCCGCGTCAACTTGTGGCTGGCGTAACGCTTGCCAACCGTTATTCGATTCAAGACGTGATCGGCGTGGGCGGCATGGGGTCGGTCTATCGCGCGCGCGATATGCACTTCCCGAATGTGACCAAACTTGTGGCGGTGAAGGAGATGATCAACTCCGCGCCCGACCCGCTTGTGCGGCAAACCATCGTTCAAAATTTCGAGCGCGAGGCGAACCTGCTTGCCACGCTCAACCATGCGTCGATTCCGCGTATCAACGATTATTTTTCTCTCGATAGCCGTTCGTACCTTGTCCTTGATTTTATTCACGGCAAGGATATGGAGGCGATCATCAGCGATACCAATGGGTTCCTCCCGGAAGAACAAGTGTTGGGTTGGGCGGTCGAGTTGTGCGATGTGTTGGAGTATCTTCATCGCCACAAACCAGACCCGATCATCTTCCGCGATATGAAGCCCTCCAACGTGATGATCAACAGCAACGGCGATGTAGTGCTCGTGGATTTCGGCATCGCGAAAACATTCCAAACTGGGATCAAAGGGACCATGATCGGCACAGAAGGGTATTCGCCTCCCGAGCAATATCGCGGCGAAGCCACCCCCTCGGCGGATATCTATGCCTTGGGCGCGACGATTCACCATGCCCTTACCCGACGCGACCCGCGCCTCGAGCCTCCCTTTTCATTTGCCGAACGCCCGCTTCGACGTATCAATACTTCTGTTTCACCCGAGTTGGAAGCAGTTGTCAACCGCGCGTTGGAATACAACCCGGAAAGCCGTTTTCCCACCGCCGCAGATATGAAGCAGGCAATATTGGGCGTGGCAAAAAAGACCGGCGCGTTAGGACGCATGAAGACGCAGACCACCCCCATAGCGCCGGCCGGCGGGATTAAACCCCTGTGGGCGTTCAAATGCGAAGATGAAGTGCGCGGCACACCGACAATTCACCAGGGCGCGTTGTACATCGGATCGTACGATAACAATCTCTACGCCTTGAACGCGGCAGACGGCAAATTCCAATGGAAATACCCGGCCGACGGCGGGATCGTTTCGCGCCCGTCTTTATATGACGGGAATATTTATTTTGGTTCCGAAGATAAACGCTTGCATGTGGTGAGCGCGCGCTCGGGCAAGGTGGTGTGGACGTATTACACGGAAGGTCCCATTCGGTCTTCGCCGCGCATTGCCGAGGGTCACGCTTTTATCGGTTCCGATGACGGCTATTTGCACGCAGTTAACCTAAATACGGGCAGGGCTTCGTGGCGGTTCGAGGCGGCCGATGCTGTTCGTTCCACGCCGTTTGTGATGAACGATCTCGTGTATGTCGGGTGTGAAACCGGCGATTATTACGCTGTAGATTATCGCGGCGAGTTGAAATGGCGTTTCCATGCCAAGCGGGCGATCACCTCGTCCACGGTAGGGTCGGCAAACACGATTTACTTTACCTCCGTCGACGGCACGTTATACGCGCTCGACCCCAAGAACGGCTGGCCCCTCTGGCGCTTCCGGCTGGGTAAGGCATCCATCAGCACGCCATGTATCATCGATGATTTTGTTTTCGTCGGCGCGGCCGATGGATTCATCTATGCTGTGGATGTGAGAAATTCCAAAGAAGTCTGGAGATATCGCACGGAACATCAGGTGAACGGCTCGCCAGTGATCTACAAAGATTCTCTGTATTGCGGGTCTGTGGATGGCAACCTGTACTGCCTCGAATACCGCACGGGCCGCCTGCGCTGGAAATTCGAAACACAGGGCGCGATCACAGGCTCGCCGCTGGTGTATGACGATATTGTTTATGTTGGTTCTACCGATCATCAAGTGTATGCCCTGCTTGCATGACAAGGAGTCTTTGTGCTGAAAAAATTTTTCGACTGGTTATTTGGAAGAAAACCGCCTCCTGAGAAAACTCAGGATATAACCCAGACCGCGCCTCTCACCGAGGAACAAATCCAGGCGATTGTAAACAACCAGAACCCCCACTTCGATCTTCAGCAATTGATCGCAAGTTGCGGACAATCCGTAGGGAAACAGCGCGAGCTCAACGAAGATAGCTTGCTGGCGCTTACCGCAACCATGGCGGGGAATTCCGGTAATCTTCCATTTGGTTTGTACATTGTGGCAGATGGCATGGGTGGTCACCAGTTCGGGGAGGTGGCGAGCAATGCCGCGATCCGCGCGGTGGCTGGGCATATTTTGAAGAAATTTCACCCATACCTGTTTCAAGTAAAAACCGATACGATGGACGAATCATTCCAGGAGATCATGCTCGAGGCGGTTCGAGACGCGCAGCGAATCATCCAGCGTGAAGCGCCGGGCAGCGGCACCACTCTGACTGCCGCATTGGTGATCGGGCAACAAGTCACTGTCGCGCATGTGGGCGATAGCCGGGCGTATTTCGTCTTCCCGGATGGGCGGATCGACCCAATCACCCGCGACCATTCTCTCGTTAAGCGGCTGGAGGAGTTGGGGCATATCACGCCGGAAGAAGCGGTAAATTATCCGCACCGCAATGTGTTGTATCGCGCCCTGGGTCAGGGTGAGTTGCTCGACCCGGATATCTTCACGATTGCCTTCCCGCAACCCGGTTACTTGATGATCTGTAGCGACGGCTTATGGGGCGTGGTTGCCGAGCAGGATATTGTCCGTTCGGTGGTCGATGCGCCCAGCCTTCAGCGCGCCTGCCAAAATCTTGTTTCTGCCGCAAATGCCGCCGGCGGACCGGATAACATCAGCGTTGTCCTTGCCCAACTCATTGGGTAATTATGTCGGACCATCTGCGGGATTATTATGACCTGCTTGGGCTTTCCCGGGATGCCACGCCGGAAGAGATAAAACGCGCATACTTTGAGTCGGCGCAGAAACTCCACCCGGACAAAAACAAAGTTGCCGGGGAAACAGAAATCTTCCTCAACGTCCAACAGGCATACGAGACCCTCTCGAACGCTACCCGCCGCGCGCAATACGATGCAACCCTGCCTCCTACGGCGCAAACACCTTCGCTTCCCTACGAACATAAACTAATTTACAGCCGCCGAAACCTCGGGAAGATCGATGAGCCGCAGATGCTCTACGCGATGCTCGACCTTGACGCTCCGCAGGAAACGCGTCGAGCCTCTTCTTCCCCGTTGAATGTTTCGCTGGTGATCGACCGTTCCACTTCCATGCAGGGGGCAAAAATGGACACGGTCAAAGCCACCGCCATCCAAGTTCTTCGCAATCTGCGCCCGCAGGATATTTTGAGCGTAATCACATTCAGCGATCGCGCCGAGGTTGTCATTCCTGCCGCCTATCATTTGGACCGCGCCCGCCTCGAATCGCGAGTGCAGATGATCCAACCCTCCGGCGGAACCGAAATCTTTCAGGGACTTGAGGCAGGCGCGCGGGAGATCATGCGCAGCCTCGACCCAAAACGCATCAACCACCTCATTCTGCTCACCGATGGTCGCACCTATGGCGATGAACAACAAAGCCTGGCGCTTGCCACCAAACTTGCCGAGCAAGGAGTGGGCATCAGTTGCATGGGCATTGGAAGCGAATGGAACGATATCTTTCTCGATGCCCTATCCACGCGCGCCGGGGGAAGCACCAACTTGATCGTCGATCCGCGCGATATCAACCGCCTGCTCCTCGAAAAATTTAACGCGCTTATACAAACCTACGCGGAGGATGCCGTGCTCGAGGTCAAACCGGTAACAGGGGTGGAACTCAGCCGAGTCTTCCGAATACAGCCAGACCCGGCGCCTGTTTCGCTGAACGAGGGAAAAATCAGGCTTGGACCAATATTGCAAGATACTTCCACTCGGGTGATTTTTGAGTATATAATCCAGCCAACAGAGGTACAATCAGGCGAGTTGACCTTCATGGATGCCGCGCTAAAGGTAACCATCGCTTCGCACCCATTCCCGGTTCCATCCCTGCGGTTGCGTTTGCTGAGACCGGTGTCTAGCCCATCCAACCCCGGCGCGCCGCCTGTGGAAATTCAACAGGCATTGTCGCGGCTGATGTTGTATCAAATGCAGGAGCAGGCGCGCGAGGAACTCAAAAAAGGCAATGTCGAGAAAGCCGCCCGCCATCTCGAACGGCTCGCCACCAACTTGCTTACACAGGGCGAGCGCAGTCTTGCGCAGACGGTGATGTTCGAAGCGGATTCGATCAAGAAAAATCAATCCCTCTCGGAAGAGGGAAGCAAACGAATGAAATATGGCACTCGCATGTTATTTCTTGCGCCGCCGAAAAAGGAGCTTGCCCAATGATTATTTGCCCAAATTGCCGGCACGAAAACACCAATGGATCCGTGTTTTGTGCGGAGTGCGGCGAACAACTCGACGGAGTTGAAACGCTTGTCACTCAGGCAATTACCGAGGATCAAATCTCGGAAGATCTGAGGAATCAGGCTCCACGTCCCGAAGCGGAAGCGACCCCCGCCAACAGTTGGCTATCTCTGCATTTGATGGACAGCGGCAAGATCATGCCGCTCGCCTCGCGCAACGAATTTACCCTGGGTCGCCTGAGCGAGGGACAACCCATCATGCCGGATATCGATCTCACCGCCTATCAAGCATATGCCTCGGGCGTTTCGCGCTTGCACGCAGTGGTGAAGCGCGACGAGAGCAATGTGGTGGTGATGGACCTCGGCTCCTCGAACGGAACGTACTTGAACGGGCGCCGCCTCACCCCGCATACGGAAGAGCGTCTCAGCCACGGCGATATCGTCGCGTTGGGGAAATTGAAGATACAGATTCTTTTGCGAAACATCTAAGGCTTTGAACGAACATGGCATTCTCGGTCATATTGCATATCCCCGGTGAGGCGTCGGTTCTTGGCGAAGTGGAAGAACTGCCCAAAGCCGCCGATACGATCATCGTGGTTAGCAACCCGCGTTTACGCGACGGCAAGGATATTCATTATCTTGAGCACAACGTGGTAAAAGTGATCTGGTCGTTGAGCCATGTGGTTTTGATCGAAGTGCTTGCAAGCGAAGAGGAAGAGAACCTCATCGGTTTTGTGAGAGAGTGACATGACCGAAGAATTTGACCGCCGGCGCATCCTCGTGGTGGACGATGAGGAGCGCATGGTTCGATTTATCCGCATGAATCTGGAACACGACGGCTTTCAAGTGGCGGAAGCGTTTAACGGAAAGCAAGCGCTCCAGAAACTGCGCGACACAACCCCTGACCTGATCCTGCTCGACGTGATGATGCCCGATATTGACGGTTTTGAAGTTCTCGAAACCATCCGCGAGAGCGGCAATACCGTGCCTGTGATCATGCTCACCGCCAAAGGCGAGGAAGACGACCGCGTGCGCGGACTCGAACTCGGCGCCGACGATTACATTACCAAGCCGTTCAGCCCGCGCGAGATGGTTAGCCGCGTCAAAGCGGTCATCCGCCGCACAGAAGGCGCGAGCGGTTCGATGCACGACCTCATCGAAGTGGACGATCGCCTCAAGATCGACTTCGATCGCCGCGAAGTGTGGCTTGAAGGCAAACTCGTCAAACTGCGCCCAACGGAATATCGTTTGCTGTATCATCTCGTGCAAAACGCCGGCTGGGTAGTGACGCACGATCAGATCCTCGTCAAAGTGTGGGGCTACGAATACCGCGACGAACCGCATTACGTCCGCCTTTATATCAACTATCTTAGGCAAAAACTCGAGAAAGACCCCGCCAACCCGAAGTACATCCTCACCGAGCGCGGCGTCGGTTATCGCTTTGTGGATTACAAACGCCAAAACCTTGCGAAGGTTTAGAACCTTCGCAAGGTTTTTTTCATACAATCCTTTGACATAAAGCCTGCGTGAATCTAACGCAGGCTTTTTATATTAGGAGCAGATATTTCAACCAACCAGAAAGGATGATTACCATGTCAAACTTAATTCGATGGGAACCTGCTCGTGAAATGATGACCCTGCGCGAGGCGATGAGTCACTTGTTC
>JAJTXU010000016.1 GCA_021462845.1 Anaerolineales bacterium | reverse complement strand
TTTGCTCGCGCAAGCCATCTATCGTCTCTCGGATGACGATTACAAAAAGACGTATAAAGAACTCGATGAACTCCTCGAACTCGAACCGTTGATGAAGAAGCCCGTCCGCAACCTTTCGCTGGGCGAACGAATGAAGGTCGAGATCGCGGCGGGATTGTTGCATCGTCCCAAGGTGTTGTTCCTCGACGAACCCACGATCGGACTCGACATCACAGGACAGGTAAAGATCCGCGAGTTTTTGCGCGAGTACAACAAACGCACAGGCGCGACGATCCTGCTCACGAGTCATTACATGGCAGACGTGACCGCGTTGTGCGAGCGGATCATCATCATCCATCACGGTCAACTCAAATATGATGGCGGCATCGCCAACCTCTCGCGCCGCATCGCGCCGTTCAAGTTGATCGGCGTGCGGCTTGCCCTGAGCGACGACGAAGGGTTGGAAGAGTCGAACGGACGCGACCTGTCGAAGTATGGCGAACCAGTTCAAAATGAGGAAGACTCGGAGAAAGTCTACGTGCGAGTCAAAGCGGAGGATGTCACAAAGGTCACATCGCGGATGTTGTCCGATCTCCTCATCCACGACATCACGATTGCCGATCCACCGATCGAGGATGTGATCGAGCGGGCGTTTAATGAATAGAAATGTCGTTGCGAGGGCGCACTTGTTCTTCGCCCGAAGCAATCTCCTGTTGACGAGGAGATTGCTTCGTCGGAAAGAGCATCCTCCTCGCAACGACATGAGGTAAATTATGTTCAACATTTTCAAACGACTCTGGCAAGTGAACTGGGCGGAGCAATGGCAATATCGCGCCAACCTCATCATGTATATTTTGTACTGGCTTGTTTCGCCGATCATTTATCTCGCGGTGTGGACGAGCATCGCCTCCGCCAACGGGAATGTAGACGGGCTGACCGCCAACGACTTCATCACTTATTACATGATCTTGCTGATCGTAGACCAACTGACCAGCAACATCATCATTCACAACTTCGGATACAAAGTGCAAGACGGCTCGCTCTCGGGCGAACTCATCAAACCGATTCATCCGCTGCTGACGAACACACTAACAAACGATCTCGCTTTCAAGACGTTGAACATGATGTTGTTGATTCCGATCTGGATCGGGCTTGCGCTTCTTTTCAAGCCTCAATTTGATTCAGTTTCCTTGGGCGGAATCGCGCTTGCGATCCCCGCCATCGCGTTGGGGTACGCCGTCAACTTTTTGCTTTCGGGCATCGTCACTTCGCTTGCATTTTGGACGACGCGCGTTTTCTCCATTCACGAATTTTATTACGCGCTGACTTTATTATTTGCAGGCTCCTTCGTGCCGCTGCAATTGATGCCCGAGGTGATTCAAAACATCGCCCGCGTTCTGCCGTTTCAATTATTCATGTATTTGCCGATTCAAATGATCCAGGGGAATCTTTCGGCGCAGGAAATCACGCAAGGATACGTGACAGGCATCCTCTGGTTCATCGCCGCGCTGATCGGATTCCGAATCGTCTGGCGCAGAGGCGTCAAACAATACTCCGCGGTGGGAGCGTGATAGAAAGAAATATGTCATGCTGAGCGAAGCGAAGCATCTCTCGCCCGTTTGGCATCCTACAGGCAAAACAGAAATTCTTCGTGACGTTGTTGCTCTTTTCAAAACTAATCGAGCAAAAAACCAAACCACTGAGGAACTGTCCAAAAATAACTTGAACAGTTAATGCGTTCAACGGCGAAAATTAGCCTACTTTCAGAGCATTTTTATGCCAAAGTGTTCAACTTATTTTTGGACAAAGCCTGAGTCACGGAGACACAGAGGACTTGTATTGAGCCTGTCGAAATAAAGCAGTTAAAAAACTCCGTGACTCAGTGTCTCCGTGGTTCAAAATGAAGAGGAAGGATTGTTCGGTTTATCGGTTTAATTATTAATCTGCAAAATCGCTACTCACATCATCCCGATGTCCTTCGGGAGAATGACAAATCATGGATAACCTATGCACTCATTCAAATTAATTTCCACCTTCATCAAGATCAACGTTCAAATGGCGGCGGCGTACCGCGCCGATACCGTCGTCAACATTTTGCTCAACTTGATGTGGCTCGGCTGGGAACTGCTCACCCTCAGCATCATCTTCAGCAACACCCAAACCATCGGCGGCTGGGGGTTCGGCGAATTGCTCGCCCTGCTCGGCGTGTTCCGTCTCGTCAACACGATGATGGTCGCGCTGATCTGGCCCAACACCGAAAAATTCAACCAATCCATCCGCGACGGCTCGATGGATTACACCATCCTGCAACCCGTCAACAGCATGTTCCTCGTCACGTTTTCGCGCATTACCATTTGGCGGTTCTGGGATTTAATTCTCGCCATCGTGCTGATTACCGTCGGCATCAACATTTCAGGAGACCTCGTCACCCCGCTCAGCATCGCGCACTTCATCCTGCTCGCCGTCTCAGGCGTGATCATCATCTACAGTTTATGGATCGTCCTCATCGCCCTCACGTTTTGGTTCACCAAGTTCGACAATAACGTGACGATCCTCCACGCCCTGCTCGACGCGGGACGCTATCCATCCACTGTGTATCCCGTCTGGCTGCAGATCATCGTCACCTTCCTCATCCCCATCGCAGTGGCGACAACGGTTCCCCTCCAAGCCTTGCGCGGCGATCTGGAGGGATGGCGGATCATCATGTTCTTTGCGATCGGGATCGCCAGTTTTATCGTAGCATCACAAGTTTGGAAGAGGGGATTGAAGCAGTACAGCGGCGCAAGCAGTTAAAAAAGTAGGACAAGATGCCATCTTGTCCTACTTTATTTACAGAACCCACCACCTTTATTTTTTCACAAGCACAACCACCGAACTTCCATCCGCCGAAGTGACGGTCAACGTATTGCCGTTCAAGGTATAGGATGTGGTTTCAACAAGCGTCCCGAGGACAATTTGCTCTTGTTCGCCTGCCGCGCCTTCGCAGAACATCAACGTTGAAAACAGAGCGCCGAATGTGATCGTGCCATCGCCTACTTTGTAATCGCCGCCGAAGCCGTTGCATCCCACCGTGCCGTTGACCTGACCATCTTCGCCGAAGATGATGGACGTTTCCACATCGGGCGCGGAGGGCGTCGGGTTGGCTGGGTCGCCGTACGATTCGAGAGTCCACTCGCCAGTGATCGAAGCGGGTTTAGCGGGGGAACATGCGGCAAGAGCGATCGCCATCACAGAAAGTAACACAAAAATCTTCTTCATCTTAATTCTCCTAAAGTATTGTTACTGAATAGACGAATCTCCATCCATAAAGTTCCCGATGGATGGCAGACGATGGACGATAGACCATAGACCATGACGGTATCCATCGGCCATGGTCTATCGACCAAAATGGTTGAAATTCCTCCGCGCAAACAGCGTGATCCCCGCCGCGGCAGAGACGTTCAACGACTCCACTTTTTCGTTGATGGGAATTCGCGCCTTCAAACTCGCGGCGTTTTCGATCTCAGGCGAGCATCCCTCCTTTTCACTGCCAAAGACGATCAACAACCGTTCATTGATTGACGCGATTGTATCCACTGTTTTTTCCGCATCCGCGGAGGTGACGAGCAAGGTTTGATCGTTTTGCTTGCAATACTCGATCAATTGACTCGTTGTCGCGGTCATCACTGGTAACGAGAACAGATAGCCCCTGCTCGCGCGGATTAATCTGCGGTCATAAATGTCGAGCGGATCCATATTCAACAGGATCATCCCGCCCACGCCCAACGCCAGCGAGGTGCGGATGATGTTGCCGATGTTGCCTGAAATGCTCACGTCTTCCAACACAACCACGTCTTTTGTTATGGTGTTCAGTTTTTCCAACCCGATGGGTTTGGGTGTCTCGGCAATGGCAAAGATGCGCGAGAGTTTGTCGTTCTCGAACAGCTTCTTCGTTGTCCGCTTTGCTACTTCGTGGATGGTCGCGCCTGCGGTGAGTTTTTCCCTCAACATATCGGAGACTTTGTCATCGCCTGAAAAATAAACGGATTCGATCTCGATCCCCGCTTCGAGGGCTTGCAGGATATTTTCCTCATCGTCAATGATGATCCTGTCAAGTTCGCGGCGTCCCTCGCGCGTGAGCAGTTTGCGGATGGGTCCCGCGAGGGGATGGTTGAGCGAATCAACGAGGAAGGGGTTATTGGCGGAGGGTTGGTCCATGTTTGATTTAGGCTCTACAACGATGTCATTCGGATTCTGTTATCTTCGATGACAGAAAAATGCCCCGCCCAATTATCACGGCTGGCAAGCGCTTCCACAGCAACTTGAGCAATATACTGCGAAGATATTGGAGTGATTCGGAATAAGATAACCCCGCTTTGTGACGGGAGTTTTGAGCGAAACGCCAACTCACCGAAATCCTTGTCGAACGTTACGAGGACGCGGTTTTCGTCTTGCGCGCGGACTAGAATCTTGTCGTCTGACATGCCGCGCGAATCTTCCCTTATCCATGCAACATCATGCCCTGCTTCGCGCAGGGCCTCGACGGCATCCAATGGAAAGTTTTCATTTGCCAACAGGCGCATGATTATGCCTGCGAGAGTTCGAGCGGATAGACTTTCTCGGCTTTGAGAATGTTGGATGCATACATCAGACAGGCGGCTATATCCTCATGGGTAATGCCCGGGTAATTTCGCAGGATTTCGCTTTCAGCCCAGCCTTGACCAAGCAGTTCGACGATAAATTCGACCGCGAGTCGAGTTCCTTTGATAACTGGCTTGCCAACAAGGATTTTCGGGTCAACGACGATTCTTTGCTTCCAGTCCATGGTTAACTCCTTTTGTAAAGACGACATCACCGATTTTAGCACGAATGAAACTTGAAAATCTGTTTGACCGAGATGCCAGTACAATAAGCCAATGCAAATTATACATGCGGACGAACATATCCTCGTCCTCAACAAACCCGCAGGGATTCCCGTCCTGCCTGACGGGTGGGATAAAGACGCGCCGTATTTGGTGAAGATGCTAGAGGAAGAGTTCGGCAAAATCTTCGTTGTCCATCGCTTGGACAAAATCACCAGCGGGGTGATGGTCTTCGCGCGGGATGCGGAGAGTCACCGCGCGTTGAATATGCAGTTCGAGAATCACGAGGTGGAGAAAATCTATCATGCGATTGTGGAGGGGAATCCGAAATGGCAAGAGAAGATTGCGAGACACCCACTGCGGGTCAATGTGGGGCATAAACATCGGACAGCCGTGGACGACAGGAACGGGAAGCCATCGGAGACGCGATTCAGGCTGAGGGAACTATATCAAGCCGCGGCGTTGATCGAGGCGATGCCGAAGACGGGACGAACGCATCAGGTGCGAGTCCATTCGAAGGCGTTGGGGCATCCGCTGGTGGGAGATGTCCTGTATGGCGCGGCGGAGTCGAAAATTATTGCGCGTCCCGCGTTGCATGCGTTGTCGTTGACGTTCACTCATCCGTTTACTAATGAAAGACTCACATTCACAGCGGAATACCCGCAGGATTTTGACACCGCGTTGAAACTTTTGTAAGTTGAACGCGCCGTGTTTCCTGTGGTATCCTTCGCCAGATGATTCCAAACCCCTCAACTTTACTCAAGACGGGACCGCCCCGCCTCGATATCTTGCCAATCGAAAGTTTGATCCTGCATGAAGATCACGATACGCAGAGAAGCGCTCCGCTGATCGAGAAATTGCGCGGCGCCGGCGTTCTGCGCAACCCGCCCATTGTGATGCCGTTAACAGACGGCACAGAACGATATATGGTGCTGGACGGCGCGAACCGCGTCACGTCGCTGCGCGAGTTGGAATTTCCGCACCTGGTGGCGCAGGTTGTGGAAGCAGACGACCAGAACGTGAATTTACAAACATGGAATCATGTTGTCTGGGGAATGAGTTCGAAATCGTTAATGAGCGAATTTCGCAAGATAAAAGGCGTGTCTGTCGAACAAGTCGATACGCGCAAATCGGTGGACGCGCCGAAATATATGCCTGTCAACGCGCGACTGCCCAATGGAAAGTTGTATTTGCTGATCGAAGAACCCACCGATCTTGCGAATCATATTGACACGCTTCACAAGATCGTGAATGCCTACAAGACCTCCGCGGCGCTCGACCGCACCAGCCAAACGCTGATCGAACCGTTCCGAGAAGTTCACGCGGACCTGACCGCGCTGATTATCTTTCCGCGATTCAAGATCCGCACGTTACTTAAACTCGCGGGGCGAAAGATCGTTCTGCCCACAGGCATCACGCGCTTCACCGTTTCGCCGCGCGCCTTGCATTTGAATTATCCGTTGCATGAACTGTCGAGCGGAAAACCTGTCGAATACAAGCGCGAGTATCTCCAGCATTGGGTGGATGAGCGCGTGAAGAAAAAAGGCGTGCGCCTGTATGCCGAGGCGACGTTTTTGTTTGATGAGTGAGGCGATTTACGATTTACGATTTACGATTTACGATTTACGATTTACGATTTTTGATTTACGATTTTTGATTTACGATTTTTGATTTTCAGCCACAGAGAGCTTTGAGTTTTTGGTTGATAAACTTTGACGGCTCTCCCTGACTAACCAACTATTCAACTGCCGAACTATAAAACTAACCGACTACCAAACTAAACCATGGATTTCTTTTTTGCCGAAGATCATTTGAAACGCATGACGCCCGAGGAAACGCGGATCACGTCGCTTAGGGCGGAGCCGTACCCGGATGGGTATCGTTTGCGAGTCAACATCGAGATTACGCCCTTTCAAAAGAGACCGCACATCGAAGTTGTGTTGAAAGACGCGGACGGCGATGAGGTTGCCTCCGCGAGCATCGTCGAGCCGTTGGGATGGAAACTCGAATTCACCATGCACATCCGCGCTGAGGAGTTGAAGAATCCGTACGCGTTGGAGGCGAAGCTGCATTATCCCGACGGGCCCGCGCAGGAGACGGTAACGTGTTCCTTCGATGTCAAGCCGCCCCAGCCCGATTCTGGTTAACCGATATTACCAATGCGCAAACATTCTTCCAGATCAATTTTCCTTTTCTCCCTCCTCTTGCTTCTTTCATCGTGCTTGCAACCCATCGAGGATACATCCACTCCGCAGGCGTTTCCGCA
The DNA here is from genome assembly GCA_021462845.1 of Anaerolineales bacterium. Lineage (GTDB taxonomy): Bacteria > Chloroflexota > Anaerolineae > Anaerolineales > Villigracilaceae > Defluviilinea. Next base: position 31,212 of record JAJTXU010000016.1, on the reverse strand, counting down.
ATTCACCTCCACAGCAGATTCCGCGCCGGTGCTTTCAGCCGGGGCGCGGGAGGTGATCGTTTTTTCGATCGAGGAGGATGGCTACGCTCATCTCTTCGCCTTCATTCCGAACCAGATGCCGCTCACGCGGTTGACCGGCGATACGTGGGATGACATCACGCCCGCAATCAGCCCGGATGGACAGCGGATCGCGTTCGCGTCTAACCGCAGTGGCTACTGGGATCTCTATCTCTTCGACGCTTCCAGCGGGGAAGTGACCCGCCTCACCGATACCCCCGAATACGAAGGCGCGCCAACCTGGTCGCCGGACGGTTCATTTCTTGCCTTCGAAGCCTACCTTGAAGACAGCCTTGAGGTTGTGATCGGGCCCGCAGAGAATCCGCGAGAGGGTGCCATTTTGTTGACCTCCTCCGCAACCGCAGACCATTCCCCGGCATGGTCGCCGGGCGGGCGGCAGATCGTTTTTGTGTCGGATGGAGAGATCATCCTTGCCGATCTGGATAAAACCGACGATACGCGTTACGCCAACTTGAGCAACACAACCGACGCGGCAGAATCGCACCCGGTCTGGTCGCAGGATGGGACTCGGCTGATGTGGGCGGCATCCAGCCAGAATGTGGGACGAAGCGGTATTTACATCTGGGATTCAACACGCAACGCGCCCGCCGTTTGGGTTGCCGATGGAGAGTATCCCGCGTGGGCTCCGTCAAACGATCATTTCATCACTACGTTCAATACGCCGAACGAATCGTACCTGGCAAACTATTCATTGGATGGAAACCTGCTCGAGCCGCTGGTACCCTTCCCCGGCCGGTTGCAGGGATTCGACTGGGCAAGCCTGAGCCTGGCAGAGCCTTTGCCGGCGGTCGTTCAACAAAATGCCGCAATTACCCCCTCCCCGCTTTGGGTGTCGAACATCGTCGCATCGTCGGAGGGCGCGGGGCGCGATTCGCTGGTGAGTTTGGATAAAGTGCAGGCGCCATATCCTCAACTGAGCGACCGGGTGGATGAGGCGTTCAACGCGCTACGCGCCCGCATGATTCTCGAATCAGGCTGGGACGCGCTCGCCAGCCTTGAGAATGCGTACGTTCCGATCACCACATCGCTCGACCCAGGTTTCGAGGAATCATGGCTGTATACCGGGCGCGCCTTTGCCATCAATTCGTTGATGACCAATGCCGGCTGGATGGTGGCTGTGCGCGAAGATTACGGCGCGCAAACATATTGGCGGTTGTACATCCGCGCGCAGGCGCAAGACGGTTCACTCGGCGAACCGCTCCGATCAAACCCGTGGGATCTCTCGGCGCGGTATAACCTCGATCCAAAAGTGTACGAACAAGGCGGCAGGTACAGCGCCGTGCCCGCAGGGTATTGGGTGGATGTGACCTCGCTCGCGCTCCAGTATGGCTGGGAACGCGTCCCGGCGCTCCCCAACTGGCGGACGTTTTATCGAGGCGCGCGTTTCACCGAGTTCGCGCTCACCGATGGTCTTGATTTTTATTCCGCCTTGCTTCAACTGTATCCGCCGGATGTGTTGCTCACGCCCACGCGTTTGCTCCCGCCCACGTTCACGCCGACCGTCACATCCACATTCACGCCGACCATCACGTTGACGCGCACGCCACGCATCACGCTGACCGCCTCGTTGACGCCGACGATTACCCGCACTCCCGTGCCAACGACCACGCCGATTCCAACGAACACGGTAGCGCCAACGGTCACGCCGCCGACGATCATTCCATGAGAATGTATTTGAATGTAGGGTTGGCACGGTTGCGCTTGTTCCGCTTCCGTTTCTCCATGAGCAGGAGCATGGGCTTGATGTCCGGTTTGGCGTTGCTAAGTTTGCTCGCCTCTTGTGCTCCCGCCATGCCGGGTAACGCGAGCCAAACCCCCACGGCGGTGGTCGCCGGGGAGGCGAGTCAACTGCCTAGCGAGTCGGAGGCGACGCCGCGTCCAACGATCGAGCCGTTTCGATTCATCCTCCCCACACCGGGCGCGGAACCGGTCTCGGGCTGGCGTCCGCCTCTCTACCCGATCCCTTGGTCTGTCTCGCCGTACGATCATTTTTACTTCGCCCGCCCCATCGCGGCAGATAACGTCAACTGGCCGCTGGCGGAATATCGCTATGGCGGAGTGTTCTTTGCGCCGAACATTGTGCATACGGGGGTAGATATCGACGCGGCGAAAGGCGCGCCTATCCTTGCGGCGGGAGGCGGCACGGTTATTTCTGCCGGTTGGGGTTTGTACACGGAAGTGCCCGGCAACGAATCTGACCCGTATGGGCTGGCAGTGGTGATACGCCACGATTTTGGCTACAAGGGTCAATCGTTATTCACCATTTACGCGCACATGAGCGCGATCACAGCGGTGGAGGGTCAACATGTGGAAACCGGCGATGTGATCGGTTTGGTCGGCGATACCGGCGCGACGACCGGTCCGCATTTGCATTTTGAGGTGCGCCTGGGGAAAAATTCTTTTTACAACACGTTCAACCCGGAGCTGTGGATGGCTCCGCCTCAAGGCTGGGGAGTGTTGGTGGGTCGCATCACGGATGAAAAAGGCAAGTTATTGAATCAATATTCCATTGAGGTGCGACCATTACCCGCCGAAGTTCCGTTGCGCAAGGTTCTCACTTATGCCGAAGGTTCGGTCAATGCCGACCCGTATTATCAAGAGAATTTGGCGCTAAGCGACTTGCCAGCGGGAATCTACAAAGTGTTGATGAAGTACAAGGATAAAGATGCGCAGTTCTTTGTGGAAATTTTCCCAGGGCAGGTAACGTACTTCACGTTTACAGACAAGGATGGGTTTCAACTGACCCCGCCGCCCGTGCCCACGCTGAATTTTCTGCCGGGGACGGCGACTGCTACGCCATGAGAAATAATTGACAAGGGACAATCTGTGGCGTAGAATAAGTGTAGCAAGATTAAACACAAGGAGCAACTATGGAATTCGTTCCCTATCGCCTGATGAGAAACCAACCCAAAGAATTGCGAAAAAAACTTGAAAAACAAGGCGAACTCGTTGTCACAGTGGACGGCGAACCTTTAGCGATCATGCTTCAAGTTCCAAAGGGAAGCCTCGAAGACTTGGTGATGCTCGTTTCGCAAGTGAAAGCGCAATTGTCTGTGGCAAGGATCCGCCAGAACGCGCGGCAAAATGGAACAGACCAAATGACGGATGAGGAGATCAACGCTGTCGTTCAAGAATCTCGCGCCCAGCGCCGCGCAAAGCGCTCAAAATAATGCGTATCGTGCTTGATACGAATGTCTTGGTTAGGGGGCTCTTAAACCCAAGCGGCTTCCCCGGTCGAATTATTGACTTAATTCTGGGAGGCAGTATAACTTTGCTGTACGATGATCGAATTCTGGCAGAATACGAGGATGTTTTGGCTCGCCCGCAGTTGAAAATAGAAAAGGAACTTTCTGCCAGCGTTTTAGGGTTCTTCCGCTTAAGCGGCGAACGAGTAACAGCCATGCCATTGCCCAGTGATTTATCACCGGATCCAGACGATGTTCCCTTTATGGAAGTTGCGTTGTCCGGAAAGGCAGACGCGCTGGTTACAGGTAACCTTAAACACTTCAAGAACGCGCCGGTAGAGGTCGCAGTTCTCTCACCCAACGAATTCATCAAGAAGCTGTCTTGAATCAGACTGCCACCGCCATGCCCACCCCTTGACGGTCAGAACATCTGTGCTATACTCTCGGCTACACACAGTTCAGACACTTACACTTGTATCGGAGAAACCCCATGTCCCCACGAAAATCAAAAGCCGTTGTTGAAGAACAGGAACAACCCTCCCGCAACGTGGATGGCGCCAAACGCGCCGTACTCGACAAGGCGCTCGGAGACATCCTCAAACGCTACGGCGACGGCTCCATCATCCGCCTCGGCGAAGCGCAACATATGCAGACCGAGACCTTCCCCACCGGCTCGCTCTCACTTGACATTGCTCTCGGCGTGGGCGGCATCCCGCGTGGACGCGTGATCGAAATCTACGGACCTGAATCGTCCGGTAAAACCACCATCTGCCAGCACATCATCGCCGAAGTGCAAAAACTGGGCGGCACCGCCGCCTTCATCGACATGGAACACGCCCTCGACCCGGTCTACGCCGCCCGTGTGGGTGTGGATATAGATAACCTGCTCGTTTCGCAACCTGATACCGGCGAGCAAGCGCTCGAGATCACTGAAACACTCGTCCGCTCCGGCGGCGTAGACATCGTCGTCGTGGACTCGGTCGCCGCGCTCGTGCCCCGTTCCGAGATCGAAGGCGATATGGGCGATGCCACCATGGGCGTGCAAGCCAGGCTCATGTCGCAGGCGCTTCGTAAACTCTCCGGCGCCATCAACCAAACCAAAACCGCCGTTGTCTTCACGAACCAACTCCGCTCGAAGATCGGGGTGATGTTCGGCAACCCTGAAACCACCACAGGCGGCAACGCCCTCAAGTTCTACGCCTCCGTGCGCCTCGATGTGCGCCGCATCCAAGCCATCAAGGTCGGCGAAGAAGTGATCGGCAACCGCACGCGCGTCAAAGTGGTCAAGAACAAGGTCGCGCCCCCGTTCCGCACCGCCGAATTCGACATCATGTTCAATGAAGGCATCTCGCGCGCCGGCGACATCCTCGACCTCGCGACCAAATTCGAGATCGTCCAGAAGCGCGGCGCGTTCTTTTCCTATGGCGATCAACGCCTTGGGCAGGGACGCGAAAACGCGAAGGACTTCCTCCGCGCCAACCCCGCGCTCATGGCTGAGATCGACGGCATCATCCGCCAGAAAGCCCTCAGCGGCGAGATCGCCATGCCTCTCGAAATTGGCGGTGGCGACGATAGCGGCGGCGGTAATTCAGACGAAGAATAAATAAAGACCTTAACCACAGAGACACGGAAGCACGGAGTTTGGATTTTCTCTGTGTCTCCGTGTCTTAGTGGTTAAAAAAGATATGACACTCGGATACCCTCGCCTCATTCGCACCATCAGCCTGATTCTCCTCCCCGGCATTTTCCTCGCCTCAGCCTGCTCGCCTGCGGAAACACCCACCCCGTTCATCCCGCCGACTTCGCAATCCCTGCTCATTGAACCCACGTTCATCATCAACCCCACACAAAACATCGTAACGGCACAGTCCACACCGTTGCCAACCATCGCGCCAACCGCGGAGGAGGAAACCTGCGTCAACGACCTCAATTATCTGGAAGACCTGACCATCCCCGACAACTCTTTCGTCACCTACGGCGCAACCATAGACAAGCAATGGCTCGTGCAAAACAGCGGCACCTGTGACTGGAACGCAAATTACCGCTTCATCCATATCGGCGGCGCAGACCTGGGCGCACGGGCAGAAGTTTCACTCTTCCCCGCCCGCGCCGGCGCTAACGCCACCATCCAAATCCTATTCACCGCGCCATTCACCGACGGCGAGTACGAATCCGCATGGCAGGCGTTCGACCCTAACGGGCTCGCTTTTGGCGACCCGATCTATATCCGTGTGAATGTTGTTGCGCCGTGAGAAAAAGTGACGCGTCAGCGATCAAACCGCCGACGCATCATCTAAATGCCATTATGTTCTTCTCTCAGTTCAACTGCGGGAAGAACGGGAGAGAACGTATGCCCCCGCGAACCGACTTCCCTACCGTCTTTGAACACCTAAAAAAGATACTCAAACCCTACGCGCCCAAACTCACCATAAAAATGGATAACCAGAACGTGTTCTATCTCGACGGACCGTACAGCCAGAAATGGAAGAAGGAACTGTACTTCGCATCCGCACACATCAAGAAGAATTATGTTTCCTTCTATCTTATGCCAGTCTACATGTATCCCGATCTGGTGAAAGAGATCAGTCCCGCGTTGAAAAAACACATGCAGGGAAAATCGTGTTTCAACTTCAAGCAGGTCGAGCCGATTCTGTTCAAAGAGCTCGCCGCGCTAACCAAGAAGAGCTTTGAGCGATTCATGAAAGACGGGACATCTTCATGAGATAACAAGATGCAATCTGATCCAGCCGAATTATCAATGAAGACCGCGCCTCCATTGAATCCAATACGGTTATCAGAGAATCATGAATTTGCGCGTTCCTAGACGACCTTTCTCCGCGTCCAAATAACGAGTTGGAAACTCCGCCATGCATACGAGAGCGGGAACGTTACGATATGCACCAAGCGGCTGAACGGCATGAGGGCAAACAACAGGAAGCCGGTGAGGAAGTGAACTTTGTGCGCCAAAGGCAGGGCAGTGACGAATTGCGGCGCAGGCTGAAATAAAGCCAGCGAGTCCATCCAGGGTGTGGCGGTAAAAATAAACCAGGCGGCGCCCCAGCGATAGGCGAAGGCAAGGATCAGCCCGAAGAAGACCTGAGCAAATAACAAACTTAATATGATCCAGTCTACAGGCGTGGTGATCGCGCGAATTTTAGAAGAAGTCAGCCGCCGATAGAGCAAGATGCCCGCGCCGACCAACGCCATGATGCCTAGAATTTTCCCAGCCAACTCGGAGAGATACAGCAATTCAGGCGTGCCATGCGCCGCCGCCATAACTTTAGGGATAGTAAACCCCGCGATGTGAATGAGCGTGGTCGGCAGGATTCCGTAATGCCAGAGCGTGGAGCCCCAAAACTGCAAGTCGTTTTCGAGGAATTGCGACGATAAACTCGTGAACGAATATTGATTGGTCAGGTAACGATAGATCGTCCCGACGATCCCGATGGCGAGCGCCACATACGGGAAGACGACGAAGAGCAGAATATCAGTCATGGCTCAATTCCTTTTCAAGCGTGTTGAGGGCAAACAAATTCAACGCGGAGAGAATTGCGAAATATGGATTCTCCGATCCCTCTCCAAAGACCTTGAGCATTTTTTCCAATGCGGGCAGTACGCCGTCACTGAGCAATGCTTGAGAGAATTCGCTGTAACGGTTCTCCGAATCGAATCCGATGAAACGCAGGATCACTGCAAGATTATCTGGCAATTCCTGTTCAGCAGAATATCCAGCGGCATGATAGGCTTCATTCAATTGCGCCATGAATGCGCCGCGTTTGTAACTTTCACCGTACAGATGAAACCCAACATACGGATAGCACACGGGTTGCATGTCAAACGTGGTGGTGAACAACTCCTGCATCCGTTGCGGGGAATATCCTTCGATGGCGTTGGCGAATTTCTCACACAGCTCTGCGGCTTCGGGGTTTATAGACCTCATCAATTCCAAACATCGTTGAGTCTCTTCTCCGAAATCCGAAGAGGGATATTCCAACAGCGCGGCGAACGAGTCGAACAGCGAGGCGGTCGAATCTTTGTACATGATCACAAACCTCTCTGCGGAGCCTGCCGCCTGCCGAAGCCCGTCTCTGCTTTGCGTTGTTGCGGATCGTACACTTCTTCGATGTCGCCTTCGCGGCTGTAGGGCGGGATGACGAAGCGTTCTTGATACGTGGGGATGGACGTCAGGCGATAGATCGCCTCCGCTTCTTCCGCGCCCATGCCTGCTTTTTCCAGCGCGGCTTTTGCCTCCTCTGCGGTCACATCGCCGACGGTTTCATGCCGCTTGTAAATGCGGACAGCGATCATCTTGCGGTAGGCTTTGATGACGAGTTCATCGTTGCCAGCGGAAAGCGTGCGCGACATGTAACGGACTGGCACGCGAGCTTTTTCCAAGGAGGAGAACAAATCCGTTTCGACGCGTTGTGTGCCGTTTTCCTGAGTCGCATTGAGGACGGGCAACAGTGGCGGGACGTAGAACAACATCGGTAGTGTGCGGTATTCGGGATGCAGGGGCAGAGCCAACTCCCATTCTTTAACGTAGCGATACACGGGGGAATTCTGCGCCGCCGCGATCACGCCGTCAGGGACGCCGCTTTCTTTCGCCGCCGCGACAACTTTCGGGTCGAACGGATCGAGGATCATCTCCCGCTGACGCTCGACGAGTTGCTCATCTGGCACTTTGAGCGCGTCGGGGATTTGATCCGCATCATACAGAAGCACGCCCAAATAACGGATGCGTCCCACACATGAATGGAAGCAGGCAGGGGCTTGACCCGTTTCGAGGCGCGGGTAGCAGAGAATACATTTTTCAGATTTGCCAGTAGACCAGTTGTAGTACGTCTTCTTATACGGGCAAGCCGAGACGCACATGCGCCAGCCGCGGCATTTATCCTGGTTGATCAGCACCACGCCGTCTTCGGCGCGTTTGTAGATGGCGCCCGATGGACACGCGCCCACGCACGCCGCATTCAAACAGTGATTGCAGATGCGCGGCATGTAGAAGTAAAAAAGTTGCTCGATGGAAAAGAGACGCTGACGATCTTCGGGATTCATATCAGCCAATAACGGATCTTTCACCGCATAGATGTTCGAGCCGCCGAGATCGTCATCCCAGTTGGGACCTGCTTTGATGTCTATCGGGTTGCCATCCACACGCGAGATGGGACGCGCAGTCGGCTGGTCGGGACCCAGCGGCGAGTTGAACAGATCGTTGTAGTTATACGTCCACGGCTCGTAGTAATCGTCCATGGTGGGCATGGCGGGGTTGGAAAAAAGATTGGCAAACGTCTGCAAGCGGTTTTGCAGTTTTAATTTCAACTGCGGATTCTTCGGCTTGTCTTCCAGTTCCCAGCCGCCGTGATATTTTTCCTGATCTTCCCATTGCGTGGGGAAACCAACGCCAGGTTTCGTTTCGACGTTGTTCCACCACATGTATTCCGCGCCTGGGCGGTCGGTCCAAATATTTTTGCAGGCGATACTGCACGTGTGACAACCGATACATTTATCGAGATGGAATACCATTGAAACTTGTGATTTAACTTTCATAATTTCACATCCTTTTCTAAAAAACCTGACAGGTTTCCGTGATGATTTCGTTTATTGTGTATCTTGCCAACGCAATCTATCGCGTAGGGCAGACTCCTGATAAAACCTGTCAGGTTTATATCTATTAGAACTCTGGCTCGCCAGGCAGTTTGCGCACCAAGATGAACGTGTCACGATTGACACCCGTCGGACCCCAGTAATTGAATCCGTAGGTGAATTGACCATAGCCGCCGACCATCAGCATGGACTTGAGGCGGATGCGCGTGGGGCTGTTGTGTCCGCCCGCGCGTTTGTTGCCGCGCATCGGCGACTTGGGCACGCTCACGGTTCGTTCGGGCGCGTGGTAGATGATGCAGATTCCCGATGGGATGCGCGCACTGACGATGGCGCGTGTGACGGTCGTGCCGTGATCGTTGTATGCCTCCACCCAGTCGTTATCCACGATGCCGATCTCTTTTGCATCTTTTTCGCTGATCCACAACGGTTCGAGTCCGCGCGAGAGGGTCAACATGCGGTCGTTATCGAAATAGTTCGAGTGGATGTGCCACTTGGCATGAGGCGTGAGGTAATTCAACTGCACGGTCTTGCCTTCTTTGTGACTCTTATCCAGATCGCCGAAAGCGATGTGATCAGGGCGAGGCTTATACGTTGGCAAATGTTCGCCGTGCGCCAGATACCCTTCGTGGTCGAGATAGAAATGCTGGCGACCAGTTAAAGTTCTCCATGGGACGAGTCTGTCCACGTTGAGGGTGTACGCCGAGTATGGGCGTCCATCGGTCATGATTCCCGACCAGATGGGACTGTTGAGCAATCGTCGCGGTTGTTGCGTCAAGTCGTTGAACGACACACGCGAGGCACGCGTCGGTTCGGCGAGATCGGTGAGTTTGAGTCCCATGCGTTCTTCTTCGGCTTTGAAAGCGCGGTACGCCACTTCGCCGTTGGTCTCAGGCGCGAGATGCAAAATGACATTCGCCGCATCGCGCGCCATTTCCAACGATGGATACTTCTGACCGTTCCATGACGTGGTTGGCTTGTTATCCAGTAGTTCTTGATACAGATCGTCTGCGTTCCAATGAATGCCGTGAATGGCAAAACCTTCCTTTTGCGCTTTGGGTCCCAGTGAGATAAAACGTTTGCCCAGATTGACATAATCGCGCTCGGTCACGACGAAGTTCGGCATGGTCACGCCAGGGATGGGTTCACATTCGCCCTTGCCCCAGTCACGGATGTGCGGCTGCGCCATCTCGGCGGGCGTGTCGTGTTGAAGCGGCATCGCAACCAGATCGCGCACGGGTTCGGGTAAATGAGTCTGCGCGAGTTCGCTGACCTTGCCCGCCAGAATTTTGAAAATGTCCCAATCCGTTTTCGATTCCCATGAGGGCGGCACCGCGGCAGACAACGGATGAATGAACGAGTGCATGTCGGTTGTGTTCAAGTCATCTTTTTCATACCAACTCGCGGTCGGCAGAACAATGTCCGAATACAACGCCGAGGTGTCCATGCGGAAGTTGATGTCCACCACCAGATCGAACTTGCCTTCGGGCGCATCCTCACGATAGGTCACTTCTTTGAACGTGCTTTTATCCACTTCCTCCGAAATGAGTTGGTTGTGCGTGCCGAGATAATGCTTGAAGAAATATTCCTGTCCCTTTGCGCTGGCGTTCAACGCATTGCCGCGCCAGATGAACCACAAGCGGGGCCAGTTTTCAGGAGCATCTGGGTCCTGTACGGCAAACTTCAGTTTGCCCAACTTCAATTGCTCAACCACCCACTGCTTGATCTCCGCATCCGACTTCGCCCCAGCCTGCTCCGCCTTTCTGACAATTTCCAGCGAGCTGACGTTGAACTGTGGATACGATGGGAGCCATCCCATACGAACCGCGCGGACTTGCGCGTCGAGCGTGTGCTCTTGAGTCATGTCGCGGTGAGATTCGGCTGAGGGTCGAGAAACAGGCTGAGGGTCGGTAAAGAGGCGTTCGTATCGCCATTGATCGCTGTTCACATAATGGAACGAAGGCGAGTTCATCTGGCGAGGCGGCTTCTGCCAATCCAATGCAAAAGCGATCGAAGCCCACGGCGCCATCGGAGCAAGTTTTTCCTGACCGACATAATGATTCAATCCGCCACCGTTGCGCCCCACGCAACCCGTGAGCATCAACGCGCCGATGCAGGCGCGATAAATTAAATTGTTGTGATACCAATGATTGACGCCCGCGCCAATAATGACCGTGCATTTGCCTTCGGTCTTTTCAGCGGTGGTCGCCCACTCGCGCGCAAATTGAATGACGGTCTGGCGGTCGATGCCTGTGTAGCGTTCCTGCCACGCGGGCGTGTACGATAAATTTTCATCGTTGTAATCGGCGGGATAATCGCCTGCGAGTCCGCGACCCACGCCGTATTGCGCCATCAACAGATCGTAAATTGTGACGACAGCCTTTTTGCCGCTTGCAGTTTCGATGTAACGCACGGGCATGTTGCGTTGAAAAGTTTTGCCTTCGCCAAACTCCGCAAACGATACAGAGAGTTGATCGGACGAGCCGAAGAATGTTAACTGCGGACGAATCTCGCTTCCATCCAAACCGTCTTTCGGTTCCAGATTCCATTGTCCCTTTTGCTGTTGCCAACGGAATCCCAAACTGCCTTGCGGCATGCGCGGCGCATTGCTGATCTCATCCCACACCAAAAATTTCCATTCGCCGTTTTCCACATCTTTGGTTCGTTCCACATGCGCGGCGCGGATCATTTGCCCAGGCACATACTTGCCATCCACTTCGTTGAGTTCAACCAGGAACGGCGCGTCGGAATATTGACGCAGGTAATTTAAAAAGTAGGGAGTCGGGTTTTTATAGTGGAACTCGTTCATGATGACGTGATTGACCGCCATCCAAAACGCGCCGTCCTGCCCCGCATGAACAGGCACCCACCAATCGGCATACTTCGCCACCTGACTGAAGTCAGGCGCGAACACAACCAGCTTCGTGCCATTGTGACGCGCCTCGGCGGCGAAATGCACATCGGGCGTGCGCGTCATGCTCATGTTCGATCCCACCGAGGCGATGAACTTCGAGTTGTACCAGTCCGCGCTTTCGGCGACATCCGTTTGCTCGCCCCACACTTCGGGGCTGGCGGGCGGCAGGTCGCTGTACCAATCGTAGAAACTCATGCTCACGCCGCCCAGCATTTGCATGAAGCGGCTTCCGCCCGCATAACTCAACATGGACATGGCGGGGATCGGCGAGAAACCGATGATGCGGTCGGGTCCGTATTTCTTGATGGTGTAAATTGTTGAAGCGGCGATGACTTCCAACGCTTCTTCCCATTTCACGCGGCGGAATCCACCTTTGCCGCGCGCTTGATGAAAGGATTTACGAGCCGCTTCATTCTCAACGACGGCTGTCCACGCTTCGACGGGGTCTTTGTGCTCCCTTTTAGCTTTTTCCCACAAATCCAATAACACGCCGCGCATGTACGGATACTTGAGTCGGATCGGGCTGTACTGATACCACGAGAACGAAATCCCGCGTTGGCATCCGCGCGGCTCGTACGGCGGTATGTCCGCTTTCAAGATGGGATAGTCCAACGCCTGCATCTCCCAGGTGACGATGCCGTCTTTCACATAGATCATCCACGAGCAACTGCCCGTGCAGTTGACTCCATGTGTGCTTCGTACCACACGGTCATGCTGCCAGCGGTTGCGATAAAACTCCTCCCACTGCCGCGCTTGCGGGTTCGAGATCTCTTTGATCCAGTTCATAACAACTCCTTTTCCGCTTCCTCAACCATCGTCGCGCGGATTCTCCGCAGACGATTCCGATAGATAAACCCAAGCACAATGGCGGCGCCAATCGTAGCAAGGATGCTAATACCCAGCACCAACAACTCCTTATCTTCCTGCGGTTCCCCAGCAGACGATTTCATGAAGGCGATTAGATCAGCCTGCTCCTTCTCCGTGAGGGGGTGTTGGGTGTAAATAGGCTCCATGACAGGCGATTTGGTCCACCTATTATTAGAGAGTACCGAAGCAAGTTCGATATCGTTCCGTTCGCTTGATACATTGGTCAGGTCGGGTCCTAAAGCCCCGCCTCCAAGGATCCCATTTTCGCCCAGGTTATGACACCCCATACAAGGCGGTCCCTCATTTTCAAAATGAGCATAGCCCATGAACAACTTCCGTCCGTTTTCAATATTCCCTTCCGCAATGGCTTGAACAGAAGCCGGTTGCGGGGGCTCCTGCTGAGCTATGGGCGCGCATCCGAAAAGTAAGAACACAAGAGTTGAAATGACCGCGAGGGGTCTTCGTTTTGCAAACGTACCGCTTCTAGTATTCATGGGTTTCGCAAACTCCTTACTATATTTCTGAATCATCAGACTTGTCTGCCGCCCGGGCTTGGGCGATACAACTGTGGATCGTTTCAAGCAGGTTATCGCCGCGGGCAGGCAGGGTGTGTGTGGAAACAATTCGAATAACATTCTCGCTCAACGCAGTACGAATCATGGATATTTCCGGATGCTTTTCGATGATGGTGGTTGTCAATTCAGCGGCTTTCTCGTTCTGTAGGCGCTCATCAGCAATGACGACAACAGACGGGCGCGCTTCAACCAGCCGCTCGACAATATCCTGATCGCCCAAATTCCATGGACCGATTAGTTCCACTTCTTCCTCAGAACGCAAGATCGCCTCCATGCTTTCGCCGAAGAGATACTGGGAACAGAGCAATAAGACGCGTGGTTTTGGCATGATTATGCAAGGTCAATGGAACAAAACTTGCCTTAAGCGTACTTGAATTTGCGAAGTAATCCTATCCTCCCCTACCCTGCCTTTGGAATGAAAAAAGAGTGATTAAGAATCACTCTTTTTTTTAAAAGGATTAGTTCTTCGCTCCATGTCTTCATCAACCCGCCAAATCCCCGCGAAACAAGAACAGCAAAATGGAGGAATGAAAAAAAGAACGGTATCACAACCACCGACTTTTTCATGCTCGCTAATTCTTGATCGTTCTATGAAATTTCCGCTCCGGCAGGCTCAGTAACGATAATCATATTCATGTGTTGTGCAAATACAGTGTAGAACCTTGCGCGTTTCGCCACCTGGGAGAAGTTGTTTATGCACGAACTAAAAACGCATAAAGTATTGGCTTTGACGTTCCTCATTGCAGCCATGCTCGCGTGCAATCTAGGGACACCACAAACGACTCCGCCACCCCCAACACAACCGCCTGCAACAGAATTAACTGTGGCCATTGATACGGCGCCTGCTCCCCCGCCGACTGAAACCCCAATCCAGCATCAAACTATTCCCGTCTCCCTGCCTTCAGATCGCAGTAGTCACGCGGGAGATCAAAATTCTTCTGCCACGGCAAGTCAGAAAATGGCTAACGGCGGGGATCGCTTCACCTTCGAGCGGTTTGAACGCCCGTTCAACGGCATGACAATGGATGCCTATTTTCCCGAGCTGGATATCATCGACACCTTCGTCTATCAAGACGACACCTGGGTGTACGGCACCATTCAGGTGGTGAATCGCTCTGCGTCAAACGGATCGCCTTTCCGCTTCGCCATGCAATTGGATATTACGTTGGACGGCAAAGGCGATTGGCTGGTAATCGCTGACAACCCCGCCTCCACAAGCTGGACTACCGAAGGCGTTCAGGTGTACTTCGACACCAATGGCGATGTGGGCAATATGACCCCGGTGATGACCGATGCAAATGCGGCAGACGGAAACGGGTTCGAGGCGCTGGTCTTTGATCAGGGAATTGGGAACGACCCGGATTCAGCGTGGGTCCGCGTATCGCCGCTGGATGCGAATATTGTCGAATTAGCCATGAAGCGCTCCCTGATGGAAAATACGCCGGAGTATTTGGTCAACATGTGGACGGGACGAAGTTGCCTCAACCCAGCCCTATTCGATTTTAGCGATCATTACACCCACGAACAAGCGGGCGCGGCTGATCCCGAGTTCCCAGTCTTCTATCCGATTCAGGCAGTATTTGAGCTGGATAACACTTGCCGCATGGCGGTTGGTTTCATACCAACAGGCAACGAGCCGGGGTTATGTGAGACGCGCGTCCCCAGCGCTACGGCAACTCCCTGACCCGTCAATTAGCGGAGTCGGCGTTATTCCGCATCCAAAAGATTGGGCAAGGTAAACAAACCCCGTACCGTGTAAGCCTACATCAGCCCTTTGGTCTTCGCCACCCTTGCCGCCTCGCGCCGCGTAGACACATGTAACTTCGATAAGATATTTCGAATATGGGTCTTGACCGTATTAAGACTGATCGTCAAGGCATCGGCAATTTCCTTGTCGGTCGCGCCCTGCGATACTTTTATCAATACCTGAAGTTCGCGCTCAGTTAGACCATCGTCGCTTGCATACACCGCGCCATACTTACTCATCCGCCGAAATTCCGCCAACACATGCCCAGCCAACGTCGGAGAAAGAGCCGCCTCGCCTCGCTTCGCGCCGCGCAACATTTCCAGTAAATCCTGCGAACGGATTTCTTTCAACAAATAACCCTGCGCGCCGTGTTTGAGGGCTTCAAAGAGGATCTCGTCCTCGCCGCGAACCGTGAGCATCACGATGATCGTTTCAGGCAGGGTTTGTTTTATTTGTCGCGCCGCCTCAACACCATCCATGCCGGGCATCTGCACATCCATGAGGATAAGGTCGGGCTTGAGTTCCCGCGCCTTGACAAGGGCTTCGAGACCGTCATTTGCTTCGCCTACCACTTTCAGGTCTGGTTGTGAGTTGATGATTCCAGCCAGCCCCTCGCGGAAGAGGGCGTGATCGTCAGCCAGTAATACGCGGACTTGTTTCATCTCATTGACTCTTTCTCCTCAGGGGACCATATCAAGGTGACGCGCGCGCCCCGCCCCAACTCGGACTGGAATTCGATCCGTCCGCCGATGTGATCGGCGCGGGCTTGCATGATCTGCAAGCCAAAGTGTCCGTCTGGCGCGGGTTGGGATGTGTCGAATCCCTTGCCATCGTCCGCGATGGTCACGAAATAGTTTTCATCGCTGCGCCCCGCATGCACATTGATCTGTTTTGCGTTTGCATGACGCGCCGCGTTGACAAACGCTTCGCGCGTGATGTTATAGATCTGTTCCGCCGTTTGCGGAGAAGGCTCAGGCGTAGAGTCGGCGTCCGAAAGCCAGACCAGTTTGAGGTCGTGTTGTGAAGCGATCTCGTCCGCCGAATCATGCAGACGAGTCCAGAGATCCTTTTTTGCGGGTGAGTCGTCCATCAACGCATTGATGGCGCGGCGCACATCGCTTGTGGCTTTGCCGATGGTCTCGCGCGTTTTGCTTAAGCGATCCAGCGCCGCGCCTTCCTGCCCATCTGAAAGAAATTCAACAACCTGATCGGTCATCAACCCGAGATAACTCAACGTTTGCCCCAAGCCATCGTGCATTTCTGCGGCGACGCGGCGGCGTTCCTCCATGGTTGCCGCGCGTTCGGCTTGCGCGAACAAACGCGCGTTCTCCAACGCGATCGCGGCGACGTTCGCCAACTTGGTCAACATGTTCGCCGACTCTGCCACGAATTGATTCTGCGCGGGGCTTCCGACACACAACGCGCCGATGACGCGGTTGCCAATGCGAAGCGGCGCCGCCAAATGACTGACGCGAAATTCATCCGACAACATGCGGCATCCGCCGCGGCACGAATCCACTCCGCAGAGCATCGTGTTTTCGCCCGTCAATACCGCGTCGGCAAATCCATTGTCGGCGCGCATCGTGTTGCCGACCACCGCGCGTTTGGGTCCGCTCAATGTTTGAAGTTTCAACCAATGCTGTGATTCATCCACAAGACAAAGCGACGCGACTTCGCCGCCGAGCAGTGTGCGCGCTTTTTCGGTGACAGAGTTCAGCACCTGTTGCACATCGAGCCGCGAAGAAATTTCACGGCTGACCTCATTCAACGTTTCGAGTTCGCGCGTGCGTTGCGCAATTCGTTCTTCCACGGTGTCATTCAATTGGATGAGTTCTGCTTGCGCAGATTGAAGACGGATTCGCATTTCATCAAACGTTTGCGACAACGTCCGCATCTCTTCCGGACCTTCGACCTGAATCGGCTCGTCCAGTTGATTCTCCCCGATTCTTTTTGCCGCCGCGCCTAATGCTTGAAGCGGCTTCCACAACGAACGGCGCGCAACCCATGCGACTCTTGCCAGCAACATCAATGCGCAAAGCAATAAGATGATTTGAACGACGCGAAGATAATTTACCGTTTGCGTCGCGTCATCCAATCCTTGTTGCGAGGCGGCAGTCATCGCTTCCCAGGCTGCGATACCGACAGAGGCGAGCACGAGCAGAACAAGCGCAACTAACAGGATAACCAATTGAACATGCGGACGTTTTAGCATAGGACGACTCGATTATAACATTCTGCTTAATGAGGCTATCCTCCGTTTTAACTTGGAAGCGGCGAAAAAATATAAAACGCTTTGATTACCCTACCTACCTGACAGTTTTAAAATAGGACGCTGATAAGAACCTTGTTTTTCGCTTGTTGTTTTGAAAAATCTGCGACCCTCTGCGTTTTTCTGCCTCCAAAAACCAAACTGTCAGGTGGCTAGTGATTACCTTACATATTGCTTTGTAGATGCAGACACACGATGATTTCGCCGATTCAAAAGAAAGACAATCTGCGTTTTCAGCGCGCTTCGCGGTCAGCGTCCCCGTTTTGAAAGTAGACCTCTTGCATAAGTGTCTCTTGCTCAGCCACACATCGTCCCGATGCCCTTCGGGAGAGTCCACAGAGACCTTTGAAAAATTCTCTTTTTCTCTGTGACCTCTGCCGTCTCGTGGCGCAGGGCGCCACTCGCGACACGAACGGTGTGGCAAAAATGACTTTTGCAAGAGATCAAGTATAAGGTCATCACTAAAACGCCTCACCTCAACCGTTCTTCAAAAAAACTCACAATCATCTGAGAAATCTCCTCGCGCGAAGGGCTGATCTCTCCGCCAACTGGCTTGAAGCCGTGCCCCGCGTTGGCAACAGGCACAAGTTCGGCAGGCACGCCCGCCGCTTGCAACTTGGCGAGCAACTCTTCCGATTGTTCGATAGGCACAAGCGAGTCTTCCTCCCCATGCAAAATCAAAAACGGCGGATCGTCGGCAGTTACATACGTCACGGGGCTGGCAAGGGCGAAATCAAAATCGCCAAACGCGCGGCGGACAGTCTCACCGCCGCCTTCAAAATCAACGGTCAAATCGGCAGGCCCGAACATATCCACCACCGCCTGCACGCGGCTCGATCGATCGAGGTACTCGCCCACATCGAAGCCCGCGCTTTCGTCCGTTGTGCCGAGCATCGAAACCAGATGTCCGCCCGCGCTTCCGCCAAACACGCCAATCCGATTCGGATCGAGGTTGTATTCGTTCGCATGAGCGCGCAAATAACGCACGGCGCATTTCACATCCTCGATCATTGCGGGGAATTGATACTCCGGCGCGAGACGATAATTAACCGACACGACCAAAAAACCAGCCTTTTGCAATTCAGGAATTTCCAACCCACCTGCTCCTTTGGATTTATCGCCCGAACTCCAACCGCCGCCATGCACATACATCGTCACGGCAAATCGTCCGCTGTTTTCGGAGGGATAATACACATCCATTTTTAACTCGACGCCGTCCATCGTGCAATACTTGACGTCGTTCTCGACCGTTCCAAGTTTGGATGAATCAAATTCATTGGATGGAAGAGCCGTTTTATTCTCGACGGGAGAGCTGGTCGCCGTTTCCGTCGGCTGAATCTCCACTGTGGGCTGACTCGCATTACAAGCCAGCGAAGCAACTATCAATATCGTGAGAAAAAAAGTTAATCGTTTCATCGAACACTCCTGTACGGCAAAGTTCACTTTGCCTGCATGTTGATCTGAAAAATATCCCGCCGCTGATAAATCGCAAAATAAACTTTGCGGCACATTATTTTTCGTACGGCAAATTTCATTTTGCCATTGCAAGGCGCAAAATGAATTTTGTGTTACGGCTCTGTCGCGGCATACGCATCTGCCATCTCGGAATAGGTCGCCCATTGGAGTTGTCCGCTGGCGACGAGGGGATCAACGACTTCGGTGAGGAAGCGTTGGATCACGCCAAAGGGGTCTTGCGGGTCACCGCGAAATTCGCCAGGGTGAACGGTGAAATGAAAGACGTTGACCTTGCCCGACTGCGCGGCTGAGAGCGAGGCATAGAGACTCTCTTTGAGATATTCAAAATAGGCTTCATCCCCGCCCGCGTCGTCGCTTCGGCGCATGGACGCGAAATTTTCTTTATCGTATTGACCTTCGGGCAGGAAGACGATTGCGCCGTTGGGATCGTGTTGCGTAAAGAGCGTGAAATCGCTTCCGTCCGTTCCGCCCGCGGGACGCCAGGGGTTCACGCCGATCAGCGACATATCGGTGGACTGCGTAGCGGGACTCTTCCAATCGCTGTTCACATCCAAGCCCGCGCATTCGGCGGCTTCGTACAAGTTGACATATAAATTGCCGCCGCTCCAATAACGGACATCGCTCACGCCGCCTGCCTGCATGATGTAACCGAGTTCTTCCTTCATCACGTCGCACCATTGCTGAACGGAAAGCGGTTCGGGGTTTTTTCCAAGATGCGCGTCTTCGTGAAAGTGCAGGGCAAGTTCATGTCCGCGCGCGGCGAGGTCGGCGAGGATGGTATTGCCCGATTCAAGCGCCACCGTCGTAAACGGGCTTTGCGCCTGAATCGTCATCCGTCCGCCGTGCGCTTCGATCATTTGAGTCAGAAAGCGAATATCCTCCACCTGTCTCTCGAAGAATTGCGGGTTGTGATAATCGTTCTTGCCGCTTTGAAATCCTTGCGCGGTTTCGCCCATCGGCTCGATGTGCATCCCGATATCGAAGAGCAGGACGGCTTCGCCCGCTTCGTTTTCGACGGGCTGGCTGGTCGCGGCTTCGGCGGGCTGAGTCTCGACAGGTTCGACCACTGTTACCGAGGGCTGAGTCGTTGGCGCGGCAGGTAACCCGCAGGCCACGAGTGCAAACGCGAGAACGGCAAAGACAAGGGAGGTTCGTTTGAGGGTATTCATGAGATTTTTCTCCTTTTGAACTGATTGTACGGATGGCGAGCGACGGGAGTGAGTATCCCAAGTCATGCTTTCCCTCTATTTTCCGTGACCAGTGTAATCCGTTTATTAACTGGATGTAAAAAAGCGCATGCGCCGCCCTTCAAAATCGTTAACTGATGTTACGCACCGTCCCGAAGGTTTGGACGATGAGCAGACTTATCTTACGAGAACCTTCGGGACGTTTCGCGTAAGGCGAGGAGTTAACTTGGACGCGCCAGAAAACCTTGACTGTTTTTGTTTTAGAGAACACCCATCACGGGTATACTTCGCTCATGACCTCCCCAGCGGACATCCTCAAACAAACCTTCGGCTACGATATCTTCCGTCCGCTTCAACAAGAAGTGATTCAAAATGTGCTGGCGCGCAAAGATACGCTTGCCGTCATGCCGACGGGCGGTGGAAAATCGCTTTGTTATCAAATCCCATCGTTGATCTTTGACGGACTTACGGTTGTCGTTTCGCCGCTGATCTCGTTGATGAAAGATCAGGTGGAGCAATTGCGCGCGGTCGGCGTGCCGTCGTTGTTCATCAACAGCACGCTTTCGCCGCAGGCATATCAAGAGAGCATGGATCATGTGCGCAATGGCGAAGTGAAGTTGCTTTACGTCGCGCCTGAGACGCTTCTCACGCAACGAATCCTCTCGCTTCTCGACTCGGTTCAAGTGGATTGCCTCACCATTGACGAAGCGCACTGCATCTCGGAATGGGGTCACGACTTCCGCCCTGAATATCGTCAACTCGTTGAGGTGAGAAAAAGATTTCCGAAGGCGGTGTGCTTGGCATTAACGGCAACGGCGACTTCAAGAGTTCGGCAAGACATTCGCAACACGCTCAAGTTTTCGACCACGAATGAATTCGTGGCCAGTTTCAACCGCGAGAATCTTTACATCGAAGTCGTCCGCAAGCGCGAGCCTGTCGGTCAGGTGATCGAACTGCTCGACCGCTACAAAGATCAATCGGGCATCATCTATTGTTTTTCGCGCAGGCAGGTAGACGAACTCGCGGCGTATCTCGCTTCTAAAAAATATTCCGCGCGCCCGTATCATGCGGGGCTGGAGGATGCCGAACGGAAAACGAATCAAGAATTATTCATCCGTGATGATGTGCAAATTATCGTCGCCACTATCGCGTTCGGCATGGGCATCAACAAACCCAACGTGCGCTTCGTCATCCACTTCGACCTGCCCAAGAGCGTCGAAAGTTATTATCAAGAGATCGGGCGCGCGGGGCGCGACGGCTTGCCCGCGTTTTGCACATTGTTGTACAGTTATTCGGACGTCGCCAAGATCAACTATTTCATTGACCAAAAAGAAGGCGATGAAAAGCGCGTCGCGATTCAACACTTGAATGCGATTGTGAGTTTTGCGGAGGACGAACGGACATGCCGACGCAAGCCGCTCCTCAACTACTTCGGCGAATCGTACGAAGCCGACAACTGCTCCAACTGCGACAACTGCACCTCCGCCCCGACTCCGCTTGCCGACATCACCGTGTACGCGCAGAAATTCCTCTCCTGCGTCAAACGCGCGGACGAGAAATTCGGCGCGGGTCATATCGTGGATATTTTGCACGGCTCGAAGAACGAGAAGGTGATCCGCTGGGGGCACGACAAACTCTCCACGTACGGCATCGGCGCGGAATTGACGAAGAAACAATGGATGCACATCGCGCGTCAACTGTTGAGCATGGGCTACCTCAAACAGGAGGGCGAGTATCACACGTTGAGTCTCACGGCGCGGGCGTTGGAGTCGCTGAAGAAAAGAGAACCAGTCTTCGGCGTCGTGCAAGAAGCGGAGAGGGCGAAGAAAGATGGAAAGCAGAAAGCGGGCGTCGAATACAATCATGCGTTGTTCGCGTTGCTCCGTCAAAAGAGAAAAGAGATGGCAGATGCAGATGGCGTCCCGCCGTACGTGATCTTCTCCGATCGAACGCTGACGGAGATGGCGGCGTATTATCCGCAGTCGCGCGAGAGCTTGTTGAAGATCGCAGGTGTGGGGCAGGTGAAGTTGAGTCAGTATGGCGATGCGTTTTTGGATGTGATCAAGTCGTTTTCTAAAAAACATGAATTGACAGAACAACTCACAAGGAAAAAAGCAGTGGAGGGCAAGAGCGAACTTGGCGAACGGACGCGCATTGTTGGCGAATCATTCAACGATGGCGCGACGATCCAAGACTTGCTGGAACGACAAGGCGTGACGAAGGGAACGATCCTCGATCACCTGACGAAATATGCGATGGCGGGCAATAAACTCCGCAACGGGGACAATTTACAAACGGCAACATCCGCTACGCCTGAACAGCAACAAATCACCTTCGCGGTCTTTGACGAGTCGGGGACGATGTACCTCAAGCCTGTGTTCGATGCACTAAACGGCGCTCTGAATTATGACGAGTTGAAGATCTTGAGGTTGTTGTATTTGATCTACAAGCAAGGCAATACAACGCCATGAAAACCGACTGGGATATCATCGTTACCGGCGGCGGACCCGCGGGGTTCTTCGCCGCGATACGATGCGCCGAATTGAACCCGAACCTCAAAGTTTTGATTCTCGAAAAGGCAAAGCAGACCTTGAGCAAGGTGATCGTCTCCGGCGGCGGTCGGTGTAACGTGACCCATGCCTGTTTTGACCCGGCGCGATTGGTTACGTTCTATCCACGCGGAGCCAATGAACTGCGCGGGGCATTCACACGCTTCCAGCCGCAAGACGCTGTGGCGTGGTTCGAGTCGCGCGGGGTGAAGTTGAAGACCGAAGCCGATGGGCGCATCTTCCCCGTCACCGACGATTCGAACACAATCGCAGATTGCCTGCGTAGCGCGGCAACATCCGCCGGCGTAGAGGTCTGGGAACACGCCCGCCTCGGTAAAGTGGATCGAAATCGGGATGGGAGTTTTCAACTTACTGTACAAACGCTTCGAGATGTTTTCACGCGCCTGCATGCCGGCAAACTATTGCTCGCCACCGGCAGTGACCGCGCGACTCTCGATATAGCGAAGTCGCTTGGACACACCGTCATCGATCCCGTGCCTTCCCTATTCACCTTCAACGTCCGGGATGAGCGCATCAAAGGCTTGGAAGGCGTATCCGTGGCGTCAGTCTCATTGAAAATGGATTCGCTTACCGCCCGCGGCGCCTTGCTGATCACGCACTGGGGGTTGAGCGGGCCAGCCGTCTTACGGCTTTCAGCATGGGGCGCGCGCGAATTGTATGAAAAGAATTACCGTTTCGAAATGACCATTAACTGGTTGGATGAATATTCATTCGAGAAGGCTCTCGATGTGTTGCAACGAAACAAAGCGTGGAAAGATAATGCCCGCAAAAAACTTTCCTCACACGCCGCGTTCTCGCAAATTCCCCTGCGGCTGTGGAAACAACTAGTTGAATTCATCGGCGATAAAAACTGGGCGGATGTATCCAAAGATGAATTGCGAAAACTCGCCAAAGAATTAACTACGGGCAAATTTACAATTCATGGCAAGGGCATCTTCAAAGAAGAGTTCGTCACCTGCGGCGGAGTAACGTTGAAAGAAGTGGATTTCAAAACAATGGAAAGCCGCGTCATAAAGGGTTTGTTCTTTGCAGGCGAAATCCTGGATATCGACGGCGTCACCGGCGGGTTTAACTTTCAAGCCTCGTGGACGACAGGCTGGATCGCGGGAAACGCCCTGGGCGATCTGGGGTGACCTGATGGTTCGTAGATAACGGCGCACGGAACAGCAATCCCTTGAAATCTTTTGAGCTCACACGAGCGCGCTCCTTTTTGATCATATCCGACCCGGTGCTGTGCCATAGAATCACTGCCGCGCCATGTGAGGTTGTCAAATGTTCTAGAAGCCCGCTCTGTTTCGGGATTGTAGAGAATAGGACTGCATCACTTGTTTTCTCTGATTACCTTACACTTTTAAAATCGGGACGCTGATTCACGCTGAAAACGCAGATTTTCTTTCTTGTGGATCAGCGGAATCAGCATTTTTCTGCATCCAAAAAGCATTGTGTAAGGTAATCACTTGTTTTCTAATTTTGTTTTGAGATTTTGAAGCGCTTTTTTCATGGATGGATTGCCGGTGAGCGGGTAAACAAAGAGGGCAAACCCGAACGCCATGAACGGATTGAGGTCCAACCTCATTGTGCGAGTGATCAAGACCTTGTTTTCCTTTTCAACAAATGTAAATGTATGGAACACATCCCCGATCGTTGGGTCGTTCGCCACAAAACCAAATTTGTGCGGAGGCTCGAATTCAGTGACCTTCAGTTGATTCGGTCTATCCTTTTGTATTGCGAACTCGCCTTTGGAGATATATTCCTTCCCAACTTGGATCGGCTCGGAGGAAATGGCTTGGATTCTCAATTCCCCGCCGCTCCATTCAGGGTGCTTGGTCAGGTCAGAGACGTAATCGAACGCGGTTTTGAGATCTGTGTTTACGAGGATTTGAACAGAGCGGGTGATTGTGGTCATAGGGTCATTATAAACCTCGTCTTCTTTCTAAACGAGGCGTTAGCGAAGGGTCTCTGATGTAATCGAAGAGATTCTTCGCCTCCAAGAGCAAGAGCGCGGCTCGGAATGACACAATAACAGGTTTATCCTCTCATTTGGACACACCCCACCAAGATATCATAAAGCGAAATCGTACCCTACCCGGTATTCGGGGGTTTCAGGTTATGAAACTTTGTTCCATGAAGATCGAGTTCATGGATTCGAGGAGGAACTATGTCAGGAATTTCCGAGTCCCGTCAGCCTCAAAGCCGGCGAAAATTCGCCCTGATCGTCATTGTCGTTACAATAATCTCTCTCTTTGCATACGGAGGCGGTCTTATCGCTCTGCCTCTTTCAATTCTATCCAATTATCAAAGTAGGAATTGTGAATCCGTGCTCGCTCAGCATGGAATCTATACAACGCTGTATCCTGCCTTCCTTGAGGACCAGACTCTTTCTGACCCTGTTATGGAATGTGCATTATATACACTGGCGAATATCGAGCATGGGGAAGAATCTTGGGCTGGTTCATACAATGCTTATAAAGTATATGAAAGCAGGTACCCACATGGCGTGCTGGCAAATGATGTTCATCAACAGGCGGCGTTGTCGCTAACAAATTTGATTAAAGAACAGATCTCTGCAAAGAAATTCCCGGATGCTCTTACAAACCTGAATCTGGTTTCTGCCAGCTATGACGATACAGAGTCTGCTCAAATTGCTTTTGACTTCTTTCCCCAACTGTACACGGCTTGGGGCCAAGACTTGCGATCTGCCGGAAGATTTGAAGAAGCGCTTGGCGTTTACGGCGACTATAAGAGTTGGGCGGAAAAGGAACAAGCAGCAGAGCATTCCAAACTTGCACAAGCGGAAATTGCCCAAACATACCTCGATTGGGGATTGCAACTTCAATCCCAAAAGAAATTTCAGGAAGCCGAAAGCAAGTTTGAATCCGCTAGATCAGCCAATCCAACTCTTGCCGAGAAAGTCCAAGCCAACGAGGAAAAGTTCTATACCGAGTGGGGTAACTTCCTCATCGAACAAGGAGATTTTGCGCTGGCAATGGAGCAGTACGAACTAGCCGCAAAGTTGGCGGAGCAACGTGATCCGCTCGCCGCAAAGGATGTACTTGCGAATGGGTATATTCAATGGGCAGGTGGATTAAGCGCCGAGGAAGATTTTATCGGTGCGCTGGTATTGCTCGATTTTGCGCTTGAAAATGCCGCTACGGATTCGGTGAAGACGTCGGTGGATGAGGCAAGAACGGAAACATATCTTGCGTTCTCAAAGTCGGATGGCGAGCAGGCACAGAAAGCCATGAAGGATGCGGTCGCGATTGTTTGTCAACATCACATCAACCCCCGCCTGGCAATTTTTGGCTTGAATTCAAGTGCAATTCATGCTGGAGTTTATGGAACAGATCAGGTGTCGCCTGAGCCTGTTATCGCAAATTCGCCTGGTGAAATGCATTATGTCGCATGTATCTCAAAAGATACGAGGATTGTAAGTAGAGAATTGCATCATATCCCTGACGTTATCGTGTATGCCAACTTGCCGCCCGTAACACTTAATCTGTTTTTCTCCCGCGTTAAGTACATTTGGAACGTATCCTTGAGGGATATTAATACTGGAAATGAGGTAACAACAACGATTATTGAGGCAGTTGAGCCTCCCATGATTGATCCCGGCTCCCTACGTGACCACATAAAAAATCCGTTTTATTACGGTCCTGAGCCTGATATTGCTGACTTAACAGCCTGGCTTTTGACAGTTTTGAAATAGGGCGAGTCGCTGAAATCGCCTGCAGAAACAATGATGCGATTTTATACGCTGTCAACGATGTGAGCGATTAATCGAGAGACCAAACCCAGCTATTCTTGAATATGCAACTGCCTTGCCCTGACTCCTGCCAGCCTAGAAAGCCGAGCAACCCTTCGGATCGTCGTTGCTGGCTTTCATCAACAAAATGTCCCTGATACTTTCCATTGATGATAATATTGAACTCATTGTCTTGTGCTACCAGCACAAATTGATTGCTTCCATTGTTTTCGACATTCAATGAGTCCGAAAATTTTGTATTAGTTATTGTGTATTTGTGACGCCCGAACTCATAAAAATCGATGAGATAAGCTGGCAAACCTGAAAGCCTATAAAAATAGAATTGGTATTGTTCCCCTTTTTCAAGGTTTGTTTCCGCGCGAAATATCACCCCGCAGATCAACATCCCGGAGGCATTCCAAGTCACATCTGACTTGAAAATGAAGTCAGCCGCGTTGAGATCTTCACCGATGCCTTGGACAACTCCCGCGTCCTTTTGAGGTCCCGTCATATTGATGGTTATCGGCTCGTTCTGTTTCCAGGCGAGATGGCCCTCTCCATACGGAACGCTCGAATTTGATCCCACATGCACATCTAGTTCGGATAAAACCTGGAAAGCCTCAACGGTGGCAGTCAATGCGATGTTTGCTGTGGGAGTTGGTTTTTGAGTGGGAGTGTTAATAGGTAAAGGAGTCGATGTAGGCAATGACGTTCCGGTAGGAGGCGCGGCGGCGACCGTCTGTGCCACCATTGTGCCTGCCTGATCCAATGCAGATTGACCTCCGCACCCGCTTACAACTATTGCGATCACTATAAGAAATGTAATTGATTTGTCCATATCGTTTCCCTTCGATATAAACAAACACACAATGAGCGGCGCAGATACGGGATTTGATTTTCAGTCGAATCCACCTCTCCCTCGTTGACATCCTCCTCACTTTCCGCTACACTTCAATTTGTCAGACAACTTTCGTCTAGTCGTATTTTCACAGTCTCCAATCTCCAGTCTCTAATCTCTATTCTCCAATCCTCCAATTCTCCCCTCCCCCAATTACTAATTACCAATTACTCAATATGCCCACCCTCCTCATCAAAAACGCCCACCTCCTCACCATGGACGACCACCACACCGAAATCTCGGACGGTGGTCTTTTTATCCGTGATGGATTTATTGAACAAGTAGGACAAACTTCCAGTTTGTCTACCAAAGCCGACGAAATCCTCGACCTCAAAGGCTACATCCTCCTCCCCGGCCTCGTCAACACGCATCATCACTTCTACCAAACCCTCACCCGCGCCGTCCCTGCCGCGCAAGACGCCAACCTCTTTAACTGGCTCAAAACGCTCTACCCGATCTGGGCGCGCATCAACCCCGAAGACATTTTTATTTCGACTTCCACCGCGCTAGCCGAACTCGCCCTTTCAGGATGCACCACCGCGTCGGACCATCTCTACCTCTTCCCCAACGGCTCAAAACTCGACGATGAGATTGCCGCGGCCGCGGAAGTGGGACTCCGCCTCCACGCCTCGCGCGGCTCGATGTCCCTGGGTGAAGCGGATGGCGGACTCCCGCCTGACAGCGTGGTGGACGATGAAGAGTCCATCCTCAAAGATTCGCAACGGCTCATCCAAAAATATCACGACGCGAAGCCAGGCTCGATGGTGCAGATCGTCCTCGCGCCGTGTTCGCCGTTCAGCGTGACCTCTGACCTGATGAGACAATCCGCAAAACTCGCGCGTGAATATGGCGTGCATCTGCACACGCATCTTGCGGAGACTGAAGACGAAGAGCAATTTTGTTTGGAGAAATTTGGTCATCGTCCTGTGGGATACATGCAAGAAGTGGAATGGGTCGGCAACGATGTTTGGTTTGCTCATGCCGTGTGGGTGAACGACGAAGAGATAAAAGTTTTCGCCAAACATAACTGCGGAGTGGCGCACTGTCCCACCTCGAACATGCGACTCGCCTCAGGCATCGCGCCGATCAAAGAATATCGCAAAGCGGGCGTGAATGTCGGCTTGGGCGTGGACGGCTCCGCATCCAACGATGGTTCGCATCTGCTCGCCGAAGTCCGCAACGCGATGTTGCTCTCGCGCGTGAAAGAGGGGATCACGGGATATTCGCTTTCAAATGATCCCAACAGAAAATTATTGACTGCCAGAGAAGCCTTGTATTTGGGAACTCGCGGCGGGGCGGCGGTTCTTGGACGAAAAGACATCGGCTCGCTCGAAGTTGGCAAGTGCGCCGACTTCTTCGCCGTGAACCTCAACCGCATCGAATTCGCAGGGATGCACGATCCCGTTTCGGCAATTGTCTTCGGTCAACCCGTCCGCGTGGATTACAACGTGGTCGGCGGAAAGTTCATCGTCAAAGAAGGTCAACTCGTCACTGTGGATGAACGCAAATTGATCGAGAAGCACAATAAAGCGGCGAAGAGATTGCTTGCCTAGCATTCTCGCAGTTCCGTTACTCTCGCAGTTCAACTGCGAGAGAACGAATTAGAGAACAAATCGCTCAACCATCCGCATACGCAATACGAACTACGGAGTACACATGCCCTCCTCCACCAAACTAACCCGCGCGCTCGTTGATACCGCCATGGGACGTGTCCCCGCCGACCTTGTGATTCGTAACGGTCAATGGGTGAGCGTGCAATCGGGCGAGATCGTTCCCAAGACAGATATCGCCGTCAAAGATGGGCGAGTCGCCTACGTCGGAAATGACGCGAGTCACGCCATCGGCAAAAAGACAAAAGTGATCGAAGCGAACGGACGTTACCTCGTCCCTGGCTTGCTCGATGGTCACATGCACGTGGAGTCGGGCATGGTCACAGTGACGGAGTTCGTCCGCGCGGTGGCGGTCCGTGGCACGACGGGCACGTTCATTGATCCGCACGAGATCGCCAACGTGTTCGGTCTGCGCGGCGTCAAGTTGATGGTGGACGAAGCGCAGAAGCAACCGATCCATGTGTGGGTGCAGATGCCATCGTGCGTTCCGTCCGCGCCCGGGTTTGAAACGCCCGGCGCATCCATCGGACCGAAGGAAGTGGCGACCGCGATGAAATGGAAGGGCATCATCGGCTTGGGCGAGATGATGAACTTCCCCGGCGTGTTCATGGGCGATACAAAGATGCTCGATGAAATGGCGATCACGCACGCAAACAACAAAGTCATCGGCGGACATTACGCCTCGCCCGATCTCGGAATTCCATTTCACGGATACGTCGCTGGCGGCGCGGAGGACGACCACGAAGGCACGCGCCTCGAAGATGCGGTTGCCCGCGTTCGGCAGGGAATGAAAGCCATGCTTCGTTACGGCTCGGCATGGTTCGACGTGGAGGCGCAAGTGGGAGCGATCACCGAAAAGAAATTGGACTCGCGCCACTTCATCCTCGTCACCGACGATTCACACGCGGGAACATTGACCGGCGAAGGTCACATGGATCGCGTCTTGCGTCACGCCATCGAGCAGGGACTCGACCCCGTCACCGCGATTCAAATGATGACGATCAACACCGCCGAGCATTTCGGCGTGAGCAAAGAGATGGGCATGATCGCCCCCGGTCGCTGGGCGGATGTGGTGTTGGTGAACGATTTGAAAAACTTTAGAGCAGATGTGGTCGTTGCAAAAGGAAAAGTGATTGTAGAAAGTGGAAAGTGGAAAGTGAACTTGCCAAAGTCGTCTTATCCCGCGTGGGTGAAGAATTCGGTTAAGTTGAAGAGGAAGTTGAAAGCGGAAGATTTCAAGTTGAAAGTTGAAAGTGGAAAGTCGAAGGTCAAGGCGAACGTGATCGGCGTAATTGAGAATCACGCAGGTACAAAACATTTGACCTTCGACGTGCAACCCGTCAACGGCGAGATCAAAGCCGACATCACGCGCGACCTTGCCAAGATTGCCATCGTCGAACGCCACAAAGGGACGGGCGGAATCACGCTGGGACTCGTCAGTGGATTCGGGTTCACCGCGAAGTGCGCCATCGCGTCCACCGTCGCGCACGACTCGCATCACATGATCGTCGTCGGGACGGATGATGCGTCCATGGCGGTGGCAGGCAACACCTTGGCGCGAAGCGGAGGCGGTCAGGTCGTCGTCCGCAATGGCGAAGTGATCGGTCAGGTCGAGTTGCGAATCGCGGGGTTGATGTCCACCGAAAAAGCGGACATCGTCGCGCGCAAAGCCGAATCCATTTTGGAAGGATTCAAAATGTGCGGATGCGAGTTAAACAACCCGAACATGCAATTGAGTTTGCTCGCGCTGGTGGTCATCCCCGAATTGCGAATCTCGGATAAAGGTTTGGTGGATGTGACGAAGTTTGAATTTATTCCCGTATTGGAGTCGTGATGGCAAATTTTCCCTTTCAACGGTTACAAGCCGATCTTGCAAAACTGATCGCAAAGACGCCCGCAGGTCAGCGATTAATTTCAGAGCCTGAACTTGCAAAACAAATGGGCGTTTCGCGCGCCACGTTGCGCGAGGCGATGCGCACGTTCGAAACGCAAGGCGTGATTCGGCGGCGTCAAGGTTCTGGCACGTACGTCGTCGGCAAAGTTCCCGTCATTGACGCGGGACTCGAAAAACTCGAAAGCATCGAGACCATGGCGCGGCGCATGAACTTGGAGATCACGGTCAGCGATTTGAACATCGAGCAATTCGACGCGGATGCCGACTCGGCAAAGGGACTCGGCGTCGCCGAAAAGACGCGCCTCACACGCATCCGCCGCGTCATTCGCGCCGACCGACGTCCCGCCGCGTATTTGGTGGACATCTTGCCCGAGTCGATTCTCAAGCCGTCCGATTTGCCCTCCACCTTCAGCGGCTCCGTCCTCGACTTTCTGCTCGCCCGCGGCGACAAACTCGGCATCTCCCGCGCGGTCGTCGGCGCGACGAATGCCCATGCCGATGTGGCAAAGCCGCTCGAAATCCAGCGCGATGATGTGCTGTTGAAATTCGAGTCGCAGTTGTTCGATCTCAAGAATAATGTAGTTGATTTTTCGGTGAGT
>JAJTXU010000159.1 GCA_021462845.1 Anaerolineales bacterium | reverse complement strand
GTTATCCACTAATCCTCACGAATTTTCGCTAATCCACAAGAAAAATTCGCGCAGATTGGCGCAGATTAGCGGATAAAAAATCCAAATGCGAGTGCCCTAGCGTGCCAGCGCGTGAATCGGTATGGTAGAATCAATTGCTTATGAACGTGGAAAATGCGGAAAAACTTCCCCCAGTGCCCGGCGTGTTTCAATCTTTAAGGCTCGGCTTTGATGTAGTCTCATCGCACGTATGGCTGATCTTCCTGCCGATCGTCTTTGATGTGTTTCTCTGGCTGGGTCCGCGCTTGAGCGCGGGACAGGTGTATTCGTCGCTGTTGGCGAACATGCTCGCGGTGTTCAAAGACCGCCCCTTGCCCGAAGCCGAGACCAAGGCGCTGAGCGATTTTGTGGAAGCGATAAATCGTATCAACTGGTTTAGCTGGTTGCGAACATTACCAATCGGGATTTCCAGTTTGGATTCATTTATCATCCCAGAGAATCTAACCGTGGTGACCCCATTGGGGACACAGACGGTCATCCAATTGGGATCGATCTTCAGCCTGTTCATCTGGACGTGCCTCCTCATCCTCGTCGGCTGGGTGGGCGGAAGCCTATACTTCCGTCTTGTATCGATAACCACCCTTGGCAAGGAAGAAGCGGGGATCAGCGTGGGGCGGGCGCTTGTCCAAACGGTCTTGCTGTCGATCGTGTTGAACATCGTTTTTTTCATCGTCTTCCTGCCCGTTTCGATGATCGTTGGAGCGGTTGGACTATTAAGCCCGGTATTGAGTACAGCCATTATGTTTATCCTCGCGCTTCTTTCCTACTGGCTGATCGTGCCGGTGTTCTTCACCCCGCATGGGATCTTTACCAGCCGGCAAAATGCGTTCCTTTCGATGTATTCCAGCCTGCGGGTTTCGCGCTTCACTTTTCCGACCAGCGCCTTGTTTGTGTTGACCGTATTCGTGGTGGCTAGCGGGTTGAACTTCTTGTGGAGAGTTCCCACCAGCGATACCTGGATGAAACTGGTCGGCATCTTCGGTCATGCGTTCATCAGCACCATGCTTCTCTCAGCCAGTTTTGCATACTATCGCAATATCAACGAGTGGCTGCGGGTGGTTCTGGAACAACTTCAGCAAAAACAAAACATGCCTACGCAACAGGCATGACTTCTTTATAAGAGTATCAGTACGTCACGAAAGCGCGTATTTGCGGGTCTCTCTACCGCCAGGTTTGCGCTAGAGAGCGCAACCTACGCGGGATTTTTCGTGATCTACGAGTATCTTGACACCGCTCCCCAGGGAACGGTAAC
Organism: Anaerolineales bacterium; assembly: GCA_021462845.1. Taxonomy (GTDB): domain Bacteria; phylum Chloroflexota; class Anaerolineae; order Anaerolineales; family Villigracilaceae; genus Defluviilinea. Next base: position 7,393 of record JAJTXU010000159.1, on the reverse strand, counting down.
TTTTCGGAGGTATTTGTGGCAAAGAAACAAGACACCGGCTACGATGTAGGATCGATCCAGGCGCTCGAGGGAATCGAGCATGTGCGCAAGCGCCCCGGCATGTACGTGGGCGGCACCGATATCAAAGCCTTGCACCACCTCGTCTATGAAGTGGTGGATAACGCCATCGATGAAGCGCTGGCGGGCTTCTGCACCGCCATCAACATCACCATCCATGCCGATAGCAGTGTGACCGTGGAAGATAACGGGCGCGGTATCCCGGTGGGTCCGCACCCATCGAAAAAAGACGCCAAGGGCAAGGCGATGGAAACGGTCGATGTGGTGATGACCGTCATCGGCGCGGGCGGCAAATTCGGCGGCGGCGGGTACAAGGTCTCCGGCGGTTTGCATGGCGTGGGCGTAAGCGCGGTCAACGCGCTCTCAGAGTGGATGACCACCGAGATCAAACGCGATGGCAAGCTTTGGCAACAACAATACAAACGCGGCGTGCCGCAAGGCGCCATCAAGCAGATCGGCAAAGTATCGAAGGAAGAAAGCGGAACCAAGCAAACCTATAAATTCGATAAGCAGATCTTTACCGAGGATATCGATTATCGTTTCGACACGCTCGTGCAACGCTTCCGCGAAATGGCGTTCGTCACGCGCGGCGTGACCATCCGCTTTGTGGACGAACGCAACGACCGCGAGATGACGTTCTACTTCGAGGGCGGCATCACCTCCTTCGTGCGCTACCTCAACCGCAACCGCGAAAACCTGCACTCCGTTGTGTATGTGGAAAAAGAGATCGAGAACATCGGCGTGGAAGCCGCCATCCAATACACAGACGCGTACACCGAATCGGTCTATTCGTTTGCGAACACGATCAACACCATCGACGGCGGAACGCACCTGACCGGCTTGCGCTCCTCGTTGACGCGCGTCATCAACGATTATGCCCGCAAGAACGGCTTGCTCAAAGACGCCGACCCGAACTTCTCCGGCGACGACACGCGCGAGGGACTCACCGCCATCGTGTCGGTCAAGCACCCGGGTCCGCAGTTCGAGTCGCAGACCAAAGTGAAATTGATGAACCCTGAAGTGCAGACGTACGTCACCCAGGTGGTAGGCGATGCGTTCGGCACATTCCTCGAGGAAAATCCGCAAGCCGCGAAAGCCATCGTTGCGAAATGTCTCACCTCGGCGCGGGCGCGCGATGCGGCGCGTAAGGCGCGCGATCTCGTCATCCGCAAGTCCGCGCTTGAGTCGCTCACCTTGCCCGGCAAACTGGCAGACTGCTCAGAACGCGATTCATCGAAGACCGAACTCTACATCGTGGAAGGCGATTCCGCAGGCGGATCAGCCAAACAGGGGCGTGATCGTCACTTCCAAGCCATTCTGCCCCTGCGCGGAAAGATCATGAACACCGAGCGCGCCCGGCTCGACAAAATCCTATCGAGCAATGAGATCAAGGCGCTCATCTCCGCGCTCGGCACCGGCATCGGCGACAACTTCGATCTCGAGGGTCTGCGCTATGGGCGCGTGATCATCATGACCGATGCCGATGTGGACGGTTCGCACATCCGCACGCTTCTACTCACCTTCTTCTTCCGCTACATGCCGCAACTAATCGATGACGGGCACCTGTACATTGCCCAGCCCCCGCTATATCGCATCGCGTACAAAAACAATGTCAGATATGTGTACAGCGACAAGGAAAAAGACAAAGCCTTGAAAGAGATCGGCGACAAGGCAAACCTGCAACGCTACAAAGGTCTCGGTGAAATGAACCCATCGCAACTTTGGGAAACCACCATGAACCCCGAAAACCGCACCCTGCTTCTCGTGACAGTGGAGGATGCCGCCGAAGCCGACCGCACCTTTGATATGCTGATGGGCGACGCGGTAGACCCCCGCCGCAAGTTCATCCAAACGCACGCCAAAGCGGTGCGAAACCTGGATATTTAGCGACAACAAACGTCCCACAGGCGCTCAACCCGTGGGACGTTTTCTTTCATTCGATGAGGGTGCCACCTTTCCTCTTTGTCATGAAAGTACCATAGTGATAGCCGGGGGAGGTGGAGTAAAATTTTGACAACGGTCCGTGTATGAACCAGACTCAAAGCCCTAACCAGGTCTTCAATCGCATCCTGCAAGCCATCGTCCTGTTCTACCAAGGCGTGGCAGTTGTAGCGTTCATTCTCTCCGTAATTTTCGCGGTACGCTGGATGAACCAACCCTTCCTTGGCGGCTTCTTCGAAAGCACGCTGATTCTCAACGGAACGGGAAAAAACAACACCCATCAACAACCCTGGGCGCTCTACAAACAAGGATTCGGCTTCGGCGACCAACTGATCGCGGTGGATGGCAAGCCGGTCAGATCCTCCGCAGACATCCGCAACGCGCTCGCTTCATTTCAGACGGGGGATTCGGTCGCCCTCCTGATAAAAACATCCGCAGGGGAAACAAAGACCGCCGATATCGTCCTTCAGGCATTTCCCTCCGCTGACCGCTTCGCTTACTTCATTATACCGGCGTTGATCAGCGGCGTATTTCTCTTTGTCGGTTTGTGGATCTTCGGCTTCCGTCGCAACGAACCTGCCGGGCGCGCCTTTTCCATTTTTGCATCTTCCCTCGGAATTGCCATCGGCACCCTATTCAACCTCTATACCACGCACGAATTTTCTCACCTGTGGACCCTCTCTGTTGCCTTCGCCGGCGCGTCGTTGATCGACCTCAGCCTGGTCTTCCCACAGGAAGCGCGTTTGGTGATCGGGCGCGCTTACTTGCGAAGCATTGGGTACATCGTCGCCGTGGTTCTATCTCTGCTGGCATTCATGACGCTGTTCGATACGGTAAACGCCATGGCGTATGTGGGCGCATGGCAAAAGATCTATCTTTTCACCGGTTTCTCCGGGTTATTTTACTTCGGCAACCTCACTTACCGCGGCTTCTGGATAATCTCGCCGGTGGTCAAGAGTCAGGCGCGAACCATCCTGATCGGTTCCTTAGTCGCATTCCTTCCCATTGTTTCCTGGTTGTTATTATCTTCGTTCAACGATACGCCGTTCAACCCCTACCTGTTGCTGTTCATGGTCGCGTTCCCGCTCGTGAACGGATTCGTCATCCTGCGCTACCGGCTCGTACGCACTGATTATTGGATCCGCCAAGGGATCGTATATAGCATCTTGACCGGTCTTGTCATCGCGGCATACGGCTTGCTGGTCAGCGGCATTGGGTTGATCTTTACCGACCAAATGCCCTCGGATAACCCATTTCTGATCGGCTCGCTGGTCTTTTTTGTAGCCGTCTTCCTCGACCCGGCGCGCACCCGCCTGCAAACTCTAGTAGACAGCGCCTTCTTCCGCGGACAACGCGCCTACGAAGAGCGCTTGCGAACTTTCAGTCACGAACTCACCAGCGCAGTGGATCTGTATTCCATTGGGCGCGTTCTGCGCGAACAAATTGCCAGCAGCCTTGTTCCCGATCACCTGCACATCTACATTTATGATTCGTTGAACGATCAATATGCCGCCCTACCCGGTATCGACAGCCGCCCCACCAGCGACATCCGTTTTACATCCATCAGCCCTCTGGCGCGACACCTTCAAACCGAAAGAATTCCGCTATATCTGGATTCGATCCACGAACCCGCCGATTTGAAAAGCGAAGATGCCCGTCTCTCCATTTTGAGGGCGCGGCTTTTCGTGGTGCTGCCCGGCGAAGATAGACCGGTGGGCTGGCTGGCGCTTGGCAATCCGCTCTCTGGTAATGCCTACACGCCGCGTGATCTCGACTTTCTCGAAAATCTTGCCGACCAGGCTTCGTTAGCCATTTCGCGCGTGCAAACCGTTCTCGATCTGGAGCGGCGCGTGCAAGAGATGAACGCCCTCACTCGCGTTTCGCAAGGCGTGAACATCACCCTCACCTTCGACGACGTGCTCGAGTTGATCTTTGCGCAGGCGACGCAGATCATCCCCTCCACGCACTTTCACATCACGCTGTACAACAAAGCCGCCAATTATTTTTATTACGGTTTCTGTGTGGATGACCGCGAACGCGCGCCCCATCGCGAAAACAAACCCTTGCCGCCCAGTTTCGGTTTAGGGCAAGAGATCATCCGCCGCGGCGCAACCATCCTCACGCAAGATTACTCGCGCGAATGCCAGGCGCGCAACATCACCGCCGCCTCGCCCGGCGTCTACGCATGGATGGGCGTGCCGTTGAACGCCGGCGCAGAGACTATTGGCGCGTTGAGCGTAGCCAGCCGCGACGCCACCGTCACCTACACACGCGCCCAACTCGAACTCCTGCAAGCCATCGCCGACCAGACCGTAGGCGCCATCGTCAAAGCGCGGTTGCTCGAAGAGACACAGGAACGCGCCCGCCAGCTTTCCACCTTGAACGAAATTACGCGGCAACTCACCTCCACGCTCGAACAGGAACCGTTGCTTCAAAATATCCTCGATAACGCCGTCAGCATTCTGAACTGCGAATCGGGTTCGCTCTTCCTCATGGACGACCAGACCGGCGACCTGGTCTTCCGCGTCACAGTGGGACCTGCGGCTGGCAACCTGCTCGGTCAACGCATTCCCGCCGGGGCAGGGATCGTCGGCCGCGCCGTGCAAACCCGCGTGCCGGTCATCGAGAACGACGGTCAACGCTCCAACATGCGTTTCGATGCCGCCGACAAACAGACCGGCTACCTCTCGCGCTCCCTGCTCGCGGTGCCCATGCTCATCAAAGACCGCGTGCTCGGCGTGATCGAAGTCATCAACCGCAATGACGGACTTCCGTTCGTGGCAGACGACCAAAACCTGCTCACCGCATTTGCCGGCCAGGCGGCGGTTGCCATTGAAAACGCCCGCCTGCTCGCGCTCACAGACCAGGAACTTTCTGCCCGCGTGGAAGAACTCTCGATCATGGGTCGCATCGTGCGCGAGTTAAATGCCAGCCTGGATGTGGATCGCGCCATGAACATTACTCTCGACTGGGGCATGCGACGCTCGAACGCCGAAGCGGGATTAATTGGCATGTTGGAAGGGAACGAATTGCGCATCATCGCGCAAGAAGGGTACGAAGATTTGCTAAGCGACGCTAACGTTGCCTACACCACACTCGAACTGCCCGCTGTCAAGGAGGCAATCGACAAAGGCCAGCCGAATCAGGTGTCCCTGGTAGGAAGCGGGCATCGCGGCATCTTCCCCGGCGCGCATACCCAGATCATCGTCCCCATCCGCCGCGAAGCCGGTGTCATCGGTTTGATCCTGCTCGAAAGCGCCAGCGACTCGCAGGGCAACCTCGACTTTCTCAACCGCCTGAGCGACAACGCCGCCATCGCCATTTACAACGCGCAACTGTACGGCGAGGTGCAGCAAGCGAACACAGCCAAAAGCGAGTTTGTTTCGCTCGTGGCACACGAACTCAAAAACCCGATGACCTCCATCAAAGGATATTCCGAACTTCTCGCCTCAGGCACGGTGGGGCAGATCAACGAAATGCAAACCAACTTCCTCGGCACGATCCGCTCGAATGTGGAGCGCATGTCGGTGCTGGTATCGGACCTGAACGACAACGCCAAGATCGAAGCCGGGCGCTTGAAACTCGACTTCACGCCGGTCAACCTTGCCGCGGTGGTGGAAGATGTATTGCGTTCCACACGCCGCCAGGTGGAGGAGAAACATCAGGAAGTAGAAGTAAGCATCCCGCCTCAATTACCGCAAGTTTGGGCAGACCGCATCCGCGTGGGACAGGTGATGACCAACCTGATCAGTAACGCGAACAAATACACCACCGACGGCGGAACGATCATGGTTGGCGCGGAAGAAACCGCCAATCAATGGGACGAGTCCGGCGCGAAGCGCGTGGCGCATCTGTGGGTGCGCGATAACGGTATCGGCATCAGCGCCGAAGATCAGGTAAAGATTTTCCAGAGATTCTTCCGTTCTGACGATATGAAAGCGCGAGAAGCGCCCGGCACCGGGCTGGGGTTGAACATTACTAAGAGTTTGGTTGAAATGCAGGGCGGGCGCATCTGGTTCGAAAGCGAATACAGGAAGGGAACCACATTCCACTTCACGGTTCCGATCGCGGAAGGAATCTCACAGACATGACGTTACACTTTGCGGTTGGGCAGGCGCACGCGTTGAATGGTCGTGAAGCCAGTTTGCAGGCAACCCATCAGGCGTTGAACCGGCTTGGTCCTGTCACTCCCACGTTTGGCATGGTTTTTGCATCGCATCAATATCAGGCGCGCGATGTAGTGAGCGGCATCTCCGGCTTGCTTGGCGATACGCCCATCATCGGCATGAGCAGTCCCGTTGGCATCACAAACGAGGGCGCGCATCCAAACTCGGTAGTGATCGCGCTCATGGCGGGCGATGTGCAAGCCGAAACGCACTGGATCCCCGGCTTTGCCCAGTCGGCGCGCGAGGCTGGCGCGAAACTGATGAAAACCGTCATCGATCACAAGGATTACCGCGCCTTGCTCTTTTTCGCCGATGGTTTCAACGGCGATGCCGATCAATTGTGCAACGCAATTCCCAATGTGACCTTTCCGCTGGCGGGGGCGCTCTCCTCCGGGGATATGCACACGGGTCATTCCTACCAGATGGCTGGTCCACAAACCGGAGGCGGCGCGCTCACTGCCGCATTCCTGCGAGGCGACTTCCGCGTGGGTATCGGCGCGGCGCACGGGTGGAATCCGGTCGGCGCGCAATTCCGCGTGACACGTTCGCGCGGCTTTTGGTTGCGCACTCTGGATGGCAAGCCCGCCTCTGAAACCTATGCGCGCCTGTTCGGCTACCCAGCGCGCGATTGGGCGTTCCCACCGCTAAGCCACCTGGCGAGGCTGTACCCGCTGGGCGTGGAACAAGGCGACCAAATGACGATCCGCTCCCCCATCCGCGTGGAAGCGGACGGCAGTTTCCGCATGAACGCGCCCGTGCGCGATGGAACAGACGCCTATCTGCTGGTCGGTAATCGTGTCTCATGTGAGAACGCCGCTCACGCCGCCGCCCAACAAGCCTTGAAATCGCTGGATGGCGCGAAGCCGGTCTTCGCTTTTGTGATGGTTGATCTTGCCTGGGAAATGTTGCTGAAATCTCATCCGGGCGCCGAGGTTGCCGCCTTGCGTGAAATATTCGGGTCAGACCTGCCGATCGCCGGTGGATACTCGCTTGGGCAGATCATCCCAGGGAAGTTGCCAGCGCCGCAGTTATTGAACCAACACATCGTTGTCGTTGCATTTGGGGAAGACAGTTAAGTACGGCAACGTTCACGTTGCATTTCAACACGCAAGGCGCAAAGTGAACTTTGCAGTTAGGGTCATCGCATTAGAAAGTTCCGACATCAAAGCCGAACCTGTTATCCACTAATCCTCACGAATTTTCGCTAATCCACAAGAAAAATTCGCGCA
>JAJTXU010000158.1 GCA_021462845.1 Anaerolineales bacterium | reverse complement strand
ATGCGAACTGCTGGCGCTTTTCTGAATATCATTCAGGTTTTCTTGCGCGTCTTTCAATGCGGCGAGACTCGAATCCACATCGGCTTGCGCGGCGGCGAGACGTTCCGCTTTTGAGAAGTACCAAGCAGGCTGGTTGAACTCGGTCGGGTTTGTTGCGCGCCAATCGTTTGTCCGCGTGAGTTGTTCTTGCGCGAGCGCGTTATTGAGAGTCACATCGTATTGTTGTTGCGCGGTTGCGTACGCGGCGGAGGCAGTGTTGAGGGCGGCGTTGGCAGAGTCAAGCTGGGCGGACGCGACGGCTCGTTGGGCGGCAAGCAGGCTCCCGTCGAGAGAAAGAAGCGGATCGCCCGTCTTAACGGGCTGTCCCTCATCTACAAGAACTTCCTTCACTTTGCCAGCCATCTCCGGCGAGATGTTGACGATCACCGATTCGATCGTGCCTGAGGCTTTGAGTTGACTGTTTTCAGCAGGCGCGAGCGAACGGAACGCGTAATATCCAATGGTGGAAAGAACGATCAGTGCGACGATGATGCGAATGGCGAGAGGTGGTTTGTGCATGGTGAACTCCTTGTGATACAACGAAAGATGAAAGATGAAAGAGGAAAGAATCTAATCGAGTCGTTTTCTAAATCGCAGGGCGGCGAGGGTCATGATGCCGATCGCGAAGAGGGTCATGGCGATCACGTCGAACTGGATCTTGTCGAGTCCCACGCCTTTGAGCAACAGCGAACGGATGATGACGAGGTAATAACGCAACGGCATCAGGTACGACAGCCATTGCAAAACTTTTGGCATGGCTTCGAGCGGAAAGAAAAAGCCCGAAAGAAAAATGCTCGGCAGGAGAGTCATCCACACTGTGAGCATGGCTTCCTGTTGCGTATTGGCGATCGTGGATGCAAGCAAGCCGATTCCCAGCCCCGTAACTAAAAACACGCCTGAAAGCAAAATGATCAGGCCAAGGTCGCCGCGGATCGGAACTCCAAACCACCAATGCCCCACCGCGAGGACTTCGATGGTGTTGAAAAATCCCAGCACGACGTACGGCGTGAGTTTGCCGACGATCAATTCCCACGGGCGGATTGGGGTGACGATCAGTTGTTCGATGGTGCCGCGTTCACGCTCGCGCACAACAGACGTGGCGGTGAGAATCGCGGCGATCGCGTAGAGGATCATGCCGATCACGCCGGGGATCATGAAGTGCGCGCTGATCAGGTCGGGGTTGAACCACACGGTCGTGCGGACTTCGACAGGCGGTTGCACGCGCAGGTTCATGCCGCTGAGTTCAAATTTTTGCAGAAGAATTTTCGAAGCGTGAGCCTGTCCGATCAATTGCGAGGCGGCAAGCGCGGTGGATGCGCTGGTCGGGTCGGAGCCGTCGAGGATGAACGCGATCTGCGCGTCTCCTTCGGCGAGGCGCTGGGCGTAATCGGGCGGGATGATGACCGCCGCGCGGGCTTTGCCCGCAAGGATGAGGTCTTCGATCTCCGCTTCCGAATCAACCGCATACGCCACTTGGAAATAATCCGCCGCGCGATACGAATCGAGCAGGGCGCGCGATTCCACACTTTGACTTCGGTCCAACACGGCGAGCGGGACATTGCGCACGTCGTTGGTAGCGGAATACCCGAGCAGGAACAATTGCATGATGGGAATAACGACGATCATTACCAGCGTGCGCGGGTCGCGGAGGATCTGAATGAATTCCTTGCGGATGATGGAGAGGAGGCGGGTGTTCATGGGGACTCCAGAGGAAAAAGTTATCAGTTATCAGTGAGTAGTGAGCAGTAGGCGATACGAGTTACGAGATACGAGTTACGTACTGCGTATTGCGTGTCTACGTGTGTACCTGTGTACTTTGTCTACTCCGACGCCTTCAGAATGCCATGCAGGAAAATATCAATATAGGCATCTTCTGTATTTTTCGGCATGAGTTTGCTCACAATGGAATTTGAGATGATCATTTCTGTCATCAGATACGAAACAACCAAACCGATAAATGAGCGCATGAGCAAGGCTGGGTTGGTCACGCGCAGGTTTTTTCTTGCTTTGACCACTCGCTCAAAAACAGGCAATATCTTCGGCGCGATCTCTTTCAACAGCGCCGCGCCGTGCTTGCCTTTGAATTCGACCATCTCGATGAACATCAGGTTCACGAACTCGGGACGTTTCCCCATCTCAGAAATAACGATGTGTGCCGCGTTCTTGTAAAAATCCTCGGCGGTCTCCCCCTCCGCCGCAAGGACGGCGGGAAGGATCTGCTTGTATGGGTGCTTGTCAACAATGATGCCTTCGAATATCTCGTCTTTGCTGGAGAAGTGATTGTAGATTCCGCCCAACGCCAGCCCGACCTCATCCGCGATTTGGCGCATGGACGTGGCGGCGTATCCCTGCGTGAGGAACAGGTTCATCGCGGCGTCTTCGATGGCGTGGCGTGTGGCTTCGCCTTTTTTGAGTTTGATATTTGGCATGTGTATATCGTTGGTCGAGTAGCCTGAGGCGATAGCCGAAGGCATATCGAGACCAACAGGTGACAAGATTATTATTTAAACAAGAGTTTGCTTAGGGCTCAGTGGTCTTGATACGTCCCGCGACGATCACGCGGGACTACTCGACCACCAAGCAAGATGAAAAATGAACGATTGTTCGGTTTTATATTTTATGGATTTACCCACATTTGTCAAGGAGTGCAAGATCAATTCTGAAACCACATGGCGTGTCTTTCGTATATCTCAGCAGTGTATAATTGACTGAACAACCACACAGAAAGGGATAACCATGTTCGGGCTGACTTGGATCGAGATCATTTATTGGGTATCTGCCATTGTCGGAGGGACGTTATTTCTTCTCCGCCTGGGCATGATGTTAATCGGCGGCGGCGTCAGTGACCATGCTCTGGATACCGCGCTGGAGGATGCAGGAAGTGGCGGGCACGACGCAGACATCAGTTTCAAGTTGCTCTCCATACAAGGTTTGACCTCATTTTTTATGATGTTTGGGCTTGTAGGGCTGGCAATGCTTCGAGCAAATCTTCCGGTTCTATTGACGGTGGCAGGTGGTTTGGTCGCGGGGTTTGTCACCGTTGCAATTACCAGCTTGGTCTTTTCCCAGATGAAGCGGTTACAAACCGACGGAACGATCAACATTCAAAATACGGTTGGGGTAGAAGGAACCGTTTATTTGACCATTCCGAAAAATGGCACGGGTCAAGTCCAGCTCATCGCTCAAGGCGCGCTCAAGATCTTCGATGCGAGCGCAAAAAACAAAGACTCGATCGCCGTTGGAGATAAGGTCCGCGTGACCGGTGTCACTGGCGGCAATGTTTTAACCGTTGAAAAAATTAAATAACCGAGGAGAATAAAATGAGTTCCGCAACATTTGGCGTTCTGGCTCTGGTAGCCTTTGTCGTTTTGATCTTCTTCACAATCGCTTTTATGGCGAGTCGGTATAAACGCTGTCCATCAGACACAGTACTGGTCATTTACGGGCGCGTGGAGAAGGGACGTTCCAGCAAGACCATGCATGGCGGCGGTGCATTTGTATGGCCCCTCATCCAAGACTATGCCTATCTGAGCCTCACCCCCATCACCATTAGCATCCCATTGGAAAACGCGTTGTCATTGCAGAATATCCGCATCAACGTGCCAAGCACATTTACAGTAGGCGTAAGCACCGTCCCTGAGATCATGAGCAACGCTGCGGAAAGGATCCTGCGCTTGCCGCAAAACATAATCGAAGAGATGGCGAAGGAGATTATTTTCGGTCAACTGCGTCTCACGGTCGCTTCATTGACGATCGAGCAGATCAACCAGGACCGCGAAAGTTTCCTCGACTCCATCCGCCACAATGTAGAGCCTGAGTTGAACAAGATCGGTCTGCAGTTGATCAACGTGAACATCACCGACATCACCGATGCATCTGATTACATTGCCAGCATCGGCAAGAAAGCCGCCGCAGAAGCCATCAACCAGGCGAAGGTGGATGTGGCAGAGCAAACGAAATTGGGCGCCATCGGCGAATCTATTGCGATTCGCGAGCAGGAGATCAAAGTTGCCGAAGCCATGGCAGAGGCAGAGATCGGTCGTAAAACGGCAGATGCGAACCAACGCAAGCGCGTGCAGGAACAAGAAGCATCCGCTGTGCAGGGCGAAAACACTGCCAACGCCAACATTGCCCAATACAACGCAGACCTTGAAATCCAGCGTGCCAAAGCAAATGCCGATTCTGAAAAAGGAAAGAAGACCGCGGAAGCAAGCCAGCGCATCTTCGTGCAGGAGCAAGAGGCGCAGGCAGTGAAAGGCGAGAACGCATCGAAGGCGAGTATTGCGGAGTACAACGCTGAATTGGAGGTCAAACGCGCGGCGGCGTTGAGGCAGGCTGAAGTCGCGCGATACGAAGCGCAGGTCGCCATCCAACAGGCGCTGTACAAAGCGGAGCAGGAACGTTTACGCGCGGAAGAAGTCGTCAAGCAGGAGATCGAGAAGAATAAGATCGAGATCGCCGCAGAAGCCGAAGCAGAGCGCATCCGCCGTAATGCAAAGGGTGAAGCAGACGGCATCCTTGCAAAATATATGGCGGAAGCGGAAGGCACATTGAAATTGCTTGAATCAAAAGCGGACGGCTATCGCAAGTTGGTAGAGAGCGTGGGCGGCGACACGCAAGCGGCATCCACGTTGTTAATGATCGAAAAGATGGAGGAACTTGTTGCCCGCCAGGTGGAAGCCATCAGTAATCTCAAGATCGACCGCATCACAGTTTGGGATTCAGGCGGCACGAATGGCGGAGGTTCATCCACATCGAACTTTATTTCGAACCTGTTCAAGAGCTTGCCTCCGCTTCAAGAGATCTCTGAAATGGCGGGCGTGGAATTACCCGAATATCTTGGTAAGGTAAAAGGGCAGAGCGCCTCTTCAGCAGTTGAAAAAACCACATCTACAACAGAGACACCCGCAAAAAAGACCAAGTAAAAGAGACCGCATTGAATCAACAAACCCGGTAGCGATGCCGGGTTTGTTCTTTTTTACAAAACACAAACAGCTCAAGGTAGAATTGCCCCATGCTCCCCCTCTCCAACGTGGAAAAATACATCCGCTCGCATTTGCGCTACAACGTCACCATGAATCTGTTGGATGGCGCGTTCTTCGGCTTGGCGCTCGGCTTCGGCTCTTTCGCCACGATCATCCCGCTCTTCGTCACCCAACTGACCGACTCCGCGATCCTGATCGGACTCGCGCCCGCCTTCCACGCCATCGGCTGGCAGTTGCCGCAACTCTTCAACGCGGGTCAAGTCGCGCGGGCGAGAGAGTACAAGCCCATCGTCCTGCAAAACACAAAGCATGAACGGATTCCGTTTCTTGTGTTGGGTGTCACCGCATTCCTCGTTCCCGTGATCGGGATCAAAACCGCGCTCGTCGTCACATTTCTCGCGCTTGCCTGGCAGGGACTCGGCGGCGGCTTCACTGCCAACCCGTGGGCGAACTTCATCTCGAAGATCATCCCGCCCGAATCGCGCGGCACATTCCTCGGCATCCAGGGCGCGCTGGCGAATCTGACGATCAGCCTTGCCGCCGTCGGCGCGGGGTATTTGCTGGAGACCGTCGCGTTCCCGAAGAATTTTGGAATCAGTTTTCTCGTTGCGAGCCTCTTGTTCGGCGCGTCGTACGTCGCGCTAGCGAAGACACGCGAGCCGAGGGATGAGGAAAAGATCGTTACGGAGAATCAGGCTCCCTTTTGGGAAGACGCGAAGCGCGTCCTAAAAATGGATAAAAACTTTAACTGGTTCCTCGTCACGCGCTTCCTCATGATGTTCGCCACGATGGGATTCGGGTTTTTTATCCTGCTCGGCTTGCGCCGCTTCGACATGGATTCGATCACGGCGGGCTATCTCACCGCCGCGCTGACGCTCGCGCAAACATTTGCGAACGCGGGCATGGGCTGGCTCGGAGATAAGATCGGTCATCGCGCGATGCTCATGGCGGGCGCGGTTGCCGCAGTGTTGAGTTCGATCATTGCATGGCGCGCACCGACCATCGCGTGGTTGTATCCCGCGTTCATTCTTTCGGGCATCGGCAACGTTGCGCTCTGGACGATCGGCATCGCGTTCACAGTGGGCTTCGGCACAGACGTGGAGCGCCCCACGTACATCGGGTTATCAAACACGCTCGTCACACCAGCGACGGTTGCCGCGCCGATCCTCGGCGGATGGTTGATTGATCGTTTCGGTTTTGAATCAACGTTTGGGTTGGCGGCGCTCGCTGGTATCATCACCACAGGCATTTTGATTTTTGTCGTGAAAGATCCGCATAAAACGTAATGCCGACTTCGCAAAGCACCCTTTAGGGTAAGTCGGCGCTACAGGAGACAACCATGACCCTCATTCAAGAAAAAGTTTCGCAAGCGATTGACATTCTCAAACAACAAAAAACCGATATGTGGCTCACGTTCGTGCGCGAAACAAGCGGCGTGCGCGACCCCGCGCTCGATTTTCTCATCGGCGACAACGACCTCACGTGGCTCTCCGCGTTGATCCTCACGCGCAAGGGCGGGAAGATCGCGATCGTCGGCAACCTCGAAGCGGAAGCGGTTCGACAACTCAACGTCTTCGATGAAATTCTCGGATACGACTCCGCCATCAGCGGACTCTTACACAACACGATCGCGCGCCTCAACCCCGACGGGATAGCGGTCAACACTTCCCGCAACAACGTCCACGCGGACGGGTTGACTCACGCCATGTACGAATTCCTCAAAGAGTATCTGGCTGGCACGCCGTACGCGAACCGCCTCGTCAGCGCGGAGCCGATCATCAACGCCCTGCGCGGACGAAAAACCCCGACCGAACTCGAACGCATCCGCAAGGCAGTTGAGATCACGAATGAAATCTATGAGAAGACATTCGCGTTCATCAAAGTCGGCATGACCGAGATCGAAGTCGGCGAATACATGCTCAAACTTGCGAAAGAATTTGGCGTTGGACCGGCTTGGCCCCAGGAGAATTGCCCCGCAGTTAATTCGGGTCCAAACAAAGTGGTCGGGCATAACGGGCCCACCGACATACGAATCGAACGCGGACATATCGTCCACTTCGATTTTGGGGTGAAATACGAAGGCTACTGTTCCGACATTCAACGCGTGTGCTATGTGTTGCGCGAAGGCGAGACCGAAGCGCCAGTCGAAGTCCAACTCGGCTTCATCACGATTCGCACAGCCATCGAAAAATCACGCGAGGCGATGAAGGCTGGAACGACTGGAAATTCAATTGACGTGATCTCGCGCGAGATCGTCGAGGATTCGGGCTATCCCGAATTCATGCACGCGCTGGGGCATCAACTCGGGCGCGTCGCGCACGACGGCGGCACGTTGCTGGGTCCGTTGTGGGAGAAATACGGCGATTCGCCGAATCAATCACTGGAACTCAATCAGGTCTACACCATCGAGCCGCATGTCATCGTCGCTGGGTATGGGTGTGTGGGGTTGGAGGAGGATGTTGTAATGACCACTGCGGGCGCGGAATACATCGGCGATCCGCAGAAAGAGATCGTGTTAATTCGTGGATAATACAGAACTCCGAGTTATTCAAAAACTCGGAGTTCTTGTTTACAAAATTACACGCCCGCGAAATGACCATCCTCGACCCCCTGCCATGTCTCTTCATGCAATTTCATGTATTTCGTCAACAGCGGATGGACTCGCGCCATCTCTTCGTAAATTTTTTGCGCCACGCGCCGAATCGAGAAATGCGCGTTCGCGGCGGAACGTAACTGACAAAATGCGAACGCCTCGCGCAAGTTGAACTGCGCCAGCACGCGGCGGTTGAATCCGTTGGGAACAACGTATTGCGCAACGGCGGGATTGAACGCGTGCAACTTCTCATACATCTCGCCAGAGGACTCCATCGCCGCCTCATACGCGGACGTGAAGCCTGCCTCGCTTATCAACAGCGGAGTCGCGTACCCCAGCCGCGTCGTCAACCTCTGCGGCGTCTGCGTCATCATGCGGTGACGTTTGAACTCGGCATACGCGCCCTGATCCATGACGAGATCAAAGGTGTAGGTGGAATATTCCAGTTCTCGGAGAGGGACATCGTGCCTGCCTAATCGTCCAAGCAACGATTCGGCGAGTTTGGATTTTGATTCTTCGTTCAACGATCCAACATGCGATAAAGCATCTTCGTAAGGCATTTCACCCAAGCGATACAACACTGCCGCCAAAATTTTCTTCTCCCCATCTTTGTCATAATCAATCAACACACACCAATCATCCGATTTACGATTTTCGACACTTGCACCTGGCGCAAGTGCAGGTGTTGACGATTTACGATTTGAAAGTTCGGTGATGGTTTCTGTGAGGTACGGAACCGTATCGGCATACTTTACCAAAGTAGGTGTTTCTGCTTTCGATACTTCCTTTACCCTTTCACCTATTTCGCGAACCTCAGCGAGTTCATGCGAGAGCATTTTTCGAATCGTATTTTCGATGACGCGCGCGTTCGCGGTCATGCCGACGTTTGCCAGCGCGGCGGCAGGAAGGAGAAAGCGACATACGTCCACGTACTTCGAACGGATGCGGCGGTCCCACGCCTCATCTTTTTCGTTCTCGCGGCGCGGGAAGCGGTCGAGGATGAGAGTCCGCACGGGGTCGAGCGAGTCGGCATACGTCCGAAAGAGGAAGCGGATGGTATCCACAAATTCGGCGCGGAGGGGATGCGAATCCAGTTC
>JAJTXU010000157.1 GCA_021462845.1 Anaerolineales bacterium | reverse complement strand
CCGCGTCTTGCTCATGGCAGACGGCGACGAGGTCGTTGTCGGAACCCCCACACTGAGCGACATCAACGTCAAGGTCACGGTCATGGATCACATCCGCGGACCGAAGATTGACCGCTTCAAGTACCGCCCGAAGAAACGCATCCGCGTGCGCGGAGGACACCGCCAACACTACACGCTGTTGATGGTGGACTTCATCGGCAAGCCCGGCGAAACACGAAAGGTGGAAGAGCCGAAGGTCGAGAAGCAGGCTGAGGCGGAAGTCGAAGTGGTCGAGGCTGAGACAAAGCCGAAGTCGGAGAAACAGGCTAAACCGTCGAAAGAATCGGCGAAGCCATCCGCTAAAAAGGCTCCGGCGAAAAAGTCGGCATCCAAAAAGACGGACTCAAAGAAGAAGTAAGAGGTAACCATGGCACATAAAACAGGCGGCGGGTCTACCCGCAACGGACGAGATTCAAATTCGCAACGACTCGGCGTGAAACGCTACGCGGGTCAGTTCGTGCTTTCGGGCAATATCTTGGTGCGCCAACGCGGCACGAAGATCAAGCCGGGCTTGAACGTGAAGGTTGGCAAAGACGACACGTTGTTTGCGACAGCCGACGGCGTGGTGATGTACGATGTGATCCGCGGACAGAAGCGCGTCAACATCGTCGCTCAAGCGGAGGCGTAACATGAAGCCCGATATTCATCCTACGTATTTCCCCGATGCGAAAGTGACTTGCGCTTCGTGCGGCCGCACATGGACGACCGGCTCGACGAAAAAAGAATTCCGCGTGGACATCTGCGCCGAGTGTCATCCGTTCTTCACAGGCGAGGCTTCGCGCCTCCTCGACATCGAAGGTCAGGTGGACCGCTTCTATAAGAAGTTGTCTGTCCGCCAGAATTATGTCGAACAGCAAAAAGTGAAAGAAGAGTTGAAAGGCTCACCCGAACGCCCCGTTGAAGATTTGGGTCTCGCGGCTCGCGCGAACGAAGCGTTGAAGGCGGCTGGAATTACGAACGTCGGTCAGTTCCTCGAGAAGTTGAACGGCGGCAACGACGCGGTGCTGGCTATCGCTGGCTTCGGTCAGGCGTCGCTGACGGCGGCGAAGAAGAAACTCCGCTCGCTGGGATACGAACTCCCCGAAGCGGCGGCGTAATACTTGCGAATTGAATATTCTCAGGTAAACTTACAGGCATGGCGCGATGCGCGCCATGCCTGTTTTGTTATAGAAATTCTCACCGCGAAGGAGCGAAGACCGCGAAGAAGAAAGAGGAAAGCGCCGCCCTGAGCATGTCGAAGGGAAGAAAGAATTTTGGTTTTACCCCTTTAGATCGAGTATGCTCCACAGATGAATCTTTAGCCACAGATTTACACGGATTTCACGAATTTTTAAAAACCAATCGGTGAGAATCCGTGCAATCCGTGGCTGAGGTTTTAGGCACGTCCCAAAGGAGCCAAAATTTTCTTCAAGGTCACACGATGTTATGAGGCACACACACGGTTCGATCGAAGTTGTCTGCGGTTCGATGTTCAGCGGCAAGACGGATGAGTTGATCCGTCGTCTCGTCCGCGCGACGATAGCCAAGCAAAAAGTGCAAGTATTCAAACCCGCCATTGACATTCGCTACGCGGTGGAAAAAGTCACGTCACATGCTGGCTCGGACTTCGATGCAGTTCCAATCGAAAAGGCGACCGAGATCCTCAACAAAATAGATTCGGACACAACCGTCATCGGCATTGACGAGGCGCAGTTCTTCGACCCTGAGGTTGTCCCCGTTTCGCGCGAGTTGGCTTCGCGCGGAATCCGCGTCATCGCGGCGGGACTTGACACCGACTTCCGCGGTGAGCCGTTCGGTCCGATGCCGATCCTCATGTCCATTGCCGAGGAAGTGGATAAACTCCACGCGATCTGCATGGTCTGCGGCGGAGAAGCCTCGCGCACGCAGAGATTGGTCAATGGCATGCCTGCAAAGTTCGATGATCCCGTTGTCATTGTCGGCGCGTCGGAGATGTATGAGGCGCGGTGTCGTGAGCATCATGAAGTACCCCGCTAGGGGTGCGAAGTGCCGAGATAAAAAGTAATCAGTAATCAGTAATCAGGGAAACAGGTAGACACGTAAACACGGAGAGCAAATGCAGGATTACAAAGACATTCTCGCCGAAATACTAATTGACGCCGATAAACTTCAAAGCCGCATCGCCGAACTTGGCGCGGAGATCAGCGCGGACTATCCCGACGGCAACCTGCTCCTCGTCTGCATTTTGCGCGGCGGCGTGCCGTTCCTCGTTGACCTCAGCCGCAACATCACATCCCCGCACATGATGGACTTCATGGCAGTGTCATCCTACGGTGCAGGCAAGCGCGAATCGAGCGGCGCGGTGCGCGTTGCGATGGATCTGCAAATGGACATCCACGACAAAGACGTGGTGCTTGTTGAAGACATCGTGGATAGCGGCAACACCATTGCATCAGTGCTTGAACTTCTGCAAGTCCGCCAGCCGCGCTCGCTCAAAGTCTGCGCCTTGCTCGACAAACCCGAACGACGCGAAACGCCCGTCCCCATTCACTATCGCGGATTTGAAATCCCGAACAAATTCGTCTTCGGCTACGGTCTCGACCTCGACGAATACTATCGCAACCTTCCATTCGTCGGCGTGGTGGATCTGGAAAAATACAAACCAGCCGATTAGCGATTTACGATTTTTGATTGACGATTTACGATTGACGATTTACGATTGGGGAAAGACATGCAAGAAGATTCAAGTTATGCAGGTCGTTGGGTTGCACGCATTCGCGGAAAGATCATCGCTCAGGGTGGAACGCCTGAGCAGGCATTGCACGCCGCGCAAAATACCCGCCACAAAGAAAAACTCGAAATCATTTACATGCCGATTCAATTTCCGCACCCGCCTTTGTTGGATAAAGTCCGCGACGCGTTGCCCGATCAGGATATAACCCTCGTCGGCGGCGCCGTGCGTGACATGATCCTCAACCGCCTCTCGCGCGACTTTGATTTTGCCGTGCCTTCGGGCGGCATTTCTCTAGCCCGACGCGTTGCCCGCGCCCTCGACGCCAACTTCATGATCCTCGACGAAGAGCGCGACACGGGGCGCGTTATCGTCATTGATGAAGACGACTCACGCACGTATTTAGATTTCGCCACTTATCGCGGAGGCGATCCTTCGACAGGCTCAGGACAAGCCCTAGAAAACGACCTACGCGCCCGCGACTTCACGATCAACGCGATCGCGTATGACTTGCGAACCAACTCCCTCATTGACCCTCTCAACGGCGCAGACGATATCCGCGCAAGAATCATCCGCGCCAGCTCGCCCACCTCATTGACCGACGACCCCATCCGCATTTTGCGAGGGGTTCGTCTCGCCGCCGCGTTCGATTTCAAAATTGACCTCGCCACGCGCAGTTTGATGAAAGACGCCGCGCCTCTTCTGCCAAACGTCTCGCCCGAACGCCAACGCGACGAATTATTCAAGATACTCGAAGGACCGAAGCCCGATTCATCCATGCGCGCGCTGGAAATGCTCGGCGTATTTCCACACATGATGCCCGAACTCTCCGCCATGAAGGGATGCGAACAATCGCCGCCGCACGTGTACGATGTTTGGGAACACACGCTGAAAGTTCTCGGTCATCTCGAAGCAATCCTTGCCGCGCTTGAATCAAGCGCAGGCGGCGACGATCCGTTTTTGAATGCGCTCGTCTCCGCGCTTGGAAAATATCGCGAGCGATTTGCTTCACACTTCACCGAATCGCTCAACACGGATCGCTCCGTCCGCGCTGCGTTGTTCTTCGCCGCGTTGTATCATGATGTGGAGAAGCCAGCCACCAAGACCGTGGAATACACGGGACGCATCCGCTTCTTCGATCACGATGTGCTAGGCGCGAAGGTCGCATCCATGCGCGGACACAAGTTCAATCTCAGCAACGACGAGATTCAGCGAGTCAAAAGAATCATCTTCAATCATATGCGGTTTCATTTTTTCACGATGCAATTGGAGGAAAAGAAAAAGAAGCCGACGCGCAAATCCATTTACCGATTCTTCCGCGACGCAGGCGAAGCAGGCGTGGACTTGGTCCTGCTCGGTCTCGCCGACCTGCGCGGCACACGCGACCACACGCAAACGATGGAAAACTGGCAAGCCGCGTTGGACATCGCTGGAATCTTCCTCGAAAATTACTGGGAGAAACGCGAAGAGACCGTGTCCCCTCCGCGTTTGTTGGATGGCAATGAGTTGATGAAAGAACTCAATTTAGACGCGGGACGTATCATCGGTCAATTGCTCGAGGCGATTCGTGAAGGTCAGGCGGTTGGCGAAGTCTCCACGCGGGAAGAAGCGTTGGCCTTAGCAAGGAAATTGTTGGAGGATGGCGGCGAACTTTGAATCCCCTCAATCCCGAAGGGATGGCACGATTGTAGAATTGAAAACAACAAATTCAAATCCCGAATGGATGACATAAATTATCCTCCCATGACACCCCTTCGGGGTTGAATCAACAATGCTCTGCGGTCTAAAATCATTTGACCCCTTCGGGGTCAGGAATTTGAAATGAACATCGTATTTTTCGATCTCGAAACACAAAAATTATTTGAAGAAGTCGGCGGACGCAACCCATCGCAATTGCTTCTCGCCTGCGGCGTGACGTGGTCTACGGCGCGGAATGATTTTGTCGTCTACTGGGAAAAGGATGCGGCGGCGTTAGTCGCGGAGTTGAAGTCCGCTGACCGCGTGATCGGATTCAACATCCTCAATTTCGATTATGAGGTGATCAAGCCATACGCGCCGAACGAGAATCTGCGTTCCATCCGCTCGACGGATATGTTGCAGGATATTTACCGCACGCTCGGTTTTCGTTTGAGTTTGGATTCGCTGGCAAAAGCGACTCTCGGTGCGACAAAAACTGCCGATGGGTTGCAATCTGTGAAATGGTTTCGAGACGGCGAGTTGGACAAGGTCGCTGAATACTGCAAAGCGGATGTGGACATCACGCGCCGCATCTATGAATTTGGGCGTGAGAACGGGTTTGTGAACTACTATTCGAAAATGGGAAGCAAGTTGAAGGTAGCGGTGAATTGGAAATGAATGTGCAGGGGCAGATGGAGTCGATCATCGGCTCACTTTATTAAACCGCAAAGTGTCGCCACGGCGCCATGCGGCACCCGCTAAGAGAGTGTTTCTTAAGTCTGGCTCTCTAGGAACTTCCGTGGTCGTGGCTACATATGGCGGTATTTTTCACGGTTTCCTGAAAAACCGCCCCTATATATGGCGGGTATCACGGCGATTCCCAATAAGCCTTTTAAGATTCTTTTCGATAACTACTTATCTCGCGACTTCCCCCTCCAAGTTGTAAATCTGCATTGATTTAATTACGGATTTCATTCGTCAGACGACCTATACTGAGATTGCGCGGTTTGCGCTCAAGTTACCGAGCGAGCACAAGAGGAGCCGCCCTAGAAAAGAGAGAAAATGTATTACGGAACCTTGAAAATCGCATCCAAAGCAGTTTCGCTTCTGACGATAACGGTTTTGCTTTCCAGTTCAGTGTTAGCGTCGCCAAGATCAGTCTGGGCGGCGCCGGGAGATACAACGCGGGTCTCGGTGGATTTGGTCGGCACACAGGCAAACAACGCATCCAAGAAACCGTCGATCTCCGGCGATGGACGCTTCATCGCATTTGAATCCGATGCGAGCAACCTGATCCCCAACGATACGAATGCCAGCACGGATATTTTCGTGAAAGACCGCCAGACCGGAGAAGTTACGCGCGTCTCCGTGGATTCGAGCGGCGCGCAAGCGAACGAAGGCTCCGGCGGAGCGGCAATTTCCAATGACGGCAGATATGTCGCGTTCGTCTCAGACGCGAGCAATCTCGTCGCCAACGACACGAACGCCACAACCGACGTGTTCCTGCGCGACCGCCAACTGGGAACGACGATCCGCATCTCGGTCAGTTCCAGCGGCGAACAAGCGAACGATCTTTCGGATTTTCCCTTGGCGGTCTCCAGCGATGGGCGCTTTGTCGCGTT
The DNA here is from genome assembly GCA_021462845.1 of Anaerolineales bacterium. Taxonomy (GTDB): domain Bacteria; phylum Chloroflexota; class Anaerolineae; order Anaerolineales; family Villigracilaceae; genus Defluviilinea. Next base: position 2,876 of record JAJTXU010000157.1, on the reverse strand, counting down.
CAACTCGGATGCAACCAACTTGGTCGCCAACGACACGAACAGCGCAACGGATGTGTTCGTGCATGACAATCAAACCGGCGCGACCGAACGCGTCTCCATTGCCAGCGATGGGACGCAAGCCAATAGTTCTTCGTACTACCCATCCATTTCTGCTAACGGACAATTTGTAACATTCACGTCCAACGCAAATAACCTGATCAGCGGAGACACTAACAACAAGGCGGATGTATTCGCGCGCGACCGGGCGACTGGCGCGACGACGCGCGTCTCGATCAATTCGAGCGGCGAGCAGGCAGACAAAGGCGGAGACAGCCCGGCGATTTCAGGAGATGGCAGATTCGTCGTATTCTTGTCCGATGCAAATAATCTGGCGCCGGGAGTCGAGATCGTTGGCAAGAAACTTGTCTACGTACACGATCGCCAGATCAGCCAGACCACGCTCGCATCCGTGTTTTCCGATGGAAGCGTCATGACCGTGGGTTTGCTAGACCAGCCAACCATTTCCAGCAACGGGCGATACGTAGCTTTCTCCTTTTACGATAAAGCCGAGAACAATGGGATCATGAACATTTGGGTGCGCGATCTCCAGAAAGGCGAAACCGTTCGAGTGAGTAACGGCAACGACTCATCCTTCGGTCCATCGTTCTCTGCCAATGGAGGAATCGTTGCCTTCTGGTCCGGCGCCTCGAATCTCATCAGCGGAGATACCAATGGAGCTTCCGATATCTTCGTCGGCGAGGTCGCTTATGGACCCGAACGCAATCCAACAGTGGTTTCGATCACTCCTCAGTGTGGGCAGATTAACTCTCAATGCCCCTATCCAACCGCATCCAGCGTTTCGTTCATTGTGATCTTCTCGGAGCAAGTCTCAGGCGTTAGCGCGGATGATTTTTCCCTGGAGGCGCTCGACGGCATCACCGGCGCATCTATCACAGGAGTAAGCGGATCCGGCAGTGAGTATTTCGTCACCGTTGACACCGGCGCTGGCGAGGGCAAACTGCGGTTGAAACTCGTTGATAATGACAGCATTCAGGATTCCAGCCTCAACCCGCTGGGCGGCGCCGGCGCGGGAAACGGAGATTTTGCCACAGGCAGTCTGTATTGGGTTGACAAGAACAACCCCATGGTCACATCCATTATGCGCGCCGATCCCAATCCAGCCCCGGTCGGGACCGCGCGCTTCACTGTGACTTTTTCAGAAGGAGTCTGGCCTGTCAATTTAAGTGTTTTTACGCTGTCCATTACGGGCAGCATATCGGGCGCCAGCATTACAGAGATTTCACCGAGGGTGGATGAATTCAACACTGCGCCAACGTACACGGTCACGGTCAACACCGGCTCCGGTGAAGGTACCGTGCGGCTCGACCTGATTGACGATGACAGCATCCATGACTGGAGAGACAATCCGCTAGGCGGAGCAGGCGCAGGTAACGGCAATTTCACAACGGGCGAATCGTACACGATCGGACAAACCCTGCCAGCGGTCACGAGCATCCTCCGCGCCGACGCAAATCCCACATCGGCAAGCCAAGTTCGCTTTACCGTCAACTTTTCAGAACCTGTCTTTAGCGTGGATGCGAGCGATTTCGCTGTGGCGACCACAGGCAGTATCACCGGCGCAAATCTAATCGAAGTCATCGGATCTGGCGCTTCCTATACCGTCACCGTGAACACAGGCGCAGGCGATGGAACTCTCCGCCTCGACTTGCTCGATAACGACAGCATCATGGATAATTTCAATACCCCGCTTGGCGGAAGCGGAGCGGACAACGGGAACTTCACCTCGGGCGAAGAATACAACCTCAATCGCGCGGCTCCAGTTGTGACGTCGATCGTACGCGCCGACGCGAATCCATCCACTACCGAGAATATTCGATTCACAGTTGCGTTCTCTGAGACGGTTAGCGGCGTAGATAATAGCGACTTCACCCTCTTCACAACGGGAACTATTACCGGCACATCCATCAAAGAAGTAAGCGGATTCGGCAATCTATACACGGTGACGATTGGAACAGGCGTAGGCAGCGGAACGATCCGCCTCGACCTCGCGGACAACGACTCCATTACGAACGCGTCCAACCTCCCGTTGGGCGGACTCGGCGCAGGCAACGGAAACTTCACAGTTGGCGAGGAATATTCCATCAACAAGACTCCCACCGTGATCCTTGCCCAAATATTCAGTTCCAATGGCGCGAACGACGGTTGGATACTCGAAACAAGCGAAGATAGTAATCAAGGAGGCGCAAAGAACGCCAACGATAGCGTCTTCAGGCTTGGCGACGATTCGCAGGATCGCCAATATAGAGCCATTCTGCACTTCCCCACTTATTATCTGCCGGACAATGCCGTTGTGACAGAGATAACCCTATTGATCCGAGGTCAAAGCGTTGCTGGGAGTGATCCATTTACCACGCATCTGGGCATATCCATTGACATTCGCAAAGGCGTGTTCGGCAACCTGGGACCATTCGGAATCAAAGCCCTGCAGGGATCCGATTTTCAAAACCCCGCCAGCCTGAATTCGGCAGGCTTGATCTCGAACAACCCGGTGAGCGGTTGGTATGTATCTACATTGAACAGCGCGGCTAATCCGTTTGTCAACCTGACAGGAATGACGCAATTGCGCCTCGCCTTCCAACTGGACGATAACGACGACCTAAGCGATGATTACATCACTTTCTACAGCGGCAATGACAGCGCGCTGTCCAATCGCCCTCAGTTGGTCGTCAAATACTATATTCCAAAATAAGACGTCACACTTCTACGGTTTCAATCAAAAAGGACATGGCGCGGTATCCTGTGCGCGCGCAAAGGTTATCAGGCGGCGAGGGCATGGCTTTCTCAAAGTCTGGGATTCAGGCTCTTTGGTACACGGA
>JAJTXU010000156.1 GCA_021462845.1 Anaerolineales bacterium | reverse complement strand
TAGATCCTCCTCGGTGGTTTTGCTTGCTCAGCACTCGCAATTCTACCGAGAAGGATCTACTTTTTATCTTTTGTCAAGCGACTTTGGAAAAACCATATGCGCCGGCTGTTAGTTTTTGTCTTGCGGTTTATACAATAACTGTTCGCGGATTCGCAAGTCGGTATTGCGAATCTTCATTGCCAGATCGGCAGACAGGTTGTACATCAAGCGATACCCAAGTTGCGGATAGGTCTCGCACAGCATGATGAGCTTGTCGCGAGGAATAATCAAGAGACGCGTATCGTTTTGCGTAGCGCATGCGGAGGCAGATCGCAGTCCCTCGTCCACCAGCGCTACTTCGCCGAAGGATTGTCCGCGTCGCAGTGTGGCGATCACGTGATTGTCGCGGCTTTCATCCTCTGCAGAGACTAACGCCGGGTCAACAAAAATATCCACCTCGCCCTGGGCAATTACATATAATTCCTTGCTGGTCGAATTCTCTTTGAAAACCAGATCGTTCTTTTGGAATGTCGCTTCCTGGCAGAGATTTGCAACCAGTTCTAATTGAGTAGGCGTGAGTTGAAAGAAGATATCGCTTTGCTTCAAAAACGTGACAATCGTCGGGTTGGACATTTGCGCCTCATTATATACTCTGCGAGGTAGTGTAGCATAAACAGGAGGGGAGTGCAACGCATCTTTCTACGGGTAGGTTTGATTCAGCCACTCCAACGGATTCACCTGCACACCGTTTACCCACACCTCCCAATGCAAATGCGCGCCCGTGACGCGCCCGGTCCCGCCGACCAAGCCGATCACCTGCCCCTGTTCGACAAAATCACCCACGCTAACCAAAATTTCGGATTGATGCCAAAAACCGCTGTATACCCCCCAGCCGTGGTCGATGATCGTCGCGTTGCCGCGGACGGTTAACGGCGCGGCGAATACCACGCGGCCTGGGGCCGGCGCGAATATCTGGAGTCCTTCGCCACCCGAGAAATCGAGTCCGCTGTGAAATCCCTGAATCGTCTGGTCTGTTCCCGATCCGTGATAGATACGCCGAGTGCCATAAAAAGAAGTAAATTGATTCGAATATACGGCAGGCGCTGTGAATTGTCCGTTCCAATTTCTGACGGGAGTGGATGGAGACACCAGGGAAAGAATGGTGATATTTTCCGGCTCTGTTACCAAAGGGTCAATCGTCGCTGGGTCAACGACAAGTTCTTCTTCAAAGTAATTTCCTGAAGTTACAACCACCATTTGTTCGAACGACTGTACATTGCCATCCGGCAGGATGGTTTGAATGCTCAGGGGATACAAGCCCGGTTCCAGCAGAGCATGGACGCCCTGCAATGCGATCTGATCGCCGTTTTCGTTGAAAAACTCCAAGGGCTTATCCACAAATATTGCGGAAACAGGGGTATCGCCCGCGGTGCGCACACGCACCACCTCGGTTGATCCTTGTTGGATGGGGAGGGGGGAAATGCTCGCGCTCAAAAACCCCGATGGAAGTCCGCTGGCGTTGGATGATGGTTGTCCGTTTCCGTTCGGTGAATACAGCACATCACCGGGCAAAGCCGCCCACGTTCCATCCAACTTGTTGATGGAGGACAGGCTCCACGAATCGCTTCCCTGTTTGATTGCGGTTTCAAAAAGAGATTCGGATGGAGCAGGCGTAAACCTCGAAGAAAAGGATGTTTGGTCCTCCTGAACCGGGAGGATCAAATTGATTCCCACGTAGAGTTCGCTTGGGCTGATGAGGCGGTTTAGCCTTCTCAGATTATCGCTCGAAACTTGTGTTCTGCGGAGGAGACTCCGAAGCGAATCGCCAAATGTCACCACTTCGGTTTCAAGTTTGCCGGTTAAACCCTCCAGCCCCGGAATGACGAGTTCCTGCCCAACCGCGAGACTGCTCGGGTCAACGGATGGGTTTGCCTCAATGAGATCGTTCACCGAGAGATTGAACCTGCCCGCAATGGCAAATAACGTGTCGCCAGGTTGCACGATGTAAACGGGTCCCTCTGTTTGAGCGGCAACAGGGCGAACCGCAGAGATAAAAACAAAAAGAGCGGCGAGAAAAAAACGTATCAGGCGTTTAGGCATCTTTAAATTCCACCACATCTCCAATGGCGAAGTCGTCCCAGCGATTTGGATGGATTTCAAGCACATACTGTGCCGGTTGTTTGGAAAAATAGGCGGGGCGCCATGAGCGCGCAAGGACTTTATCCACAACCCGCATGTTTGAGTCGATCCAGACAACGGTCAGGTCGAAGGAGACGAACAGCATGTGGATGGACGAGTCGAGGCGGGAATTCCGGTTGCCAACGAGAATCAGCCCCGCGTCGGGAGAGAGGCGAGGGCGAAAGGTGAATCCGCGTAGTTGGGTGAGAAAAGTATCGCAGTATGAGACGCTCGGGTGAGAATCCACCGGCTTGGTTTTGTTGAGAACGTAAATTTGGCGGGGCATGAAACAATTGAACGGGTTGTTCTAATATGCTTGCTTACTGTTTGGGTTTGTTGAGAACTTTTTCCACACTGGTAAGCAATTCTTGCGGGCTGAATGGTTTGGCGATGTAATCGTCCACTTTGGCGATGTGAAGCCCCAGCACGCGGTCGATGCTTTGCGCTTTTGCCGTGACCACGATGACCGGTGTTTTCTTCATTTTTTCATCTGCTTTGATTTGCTGATATACTTCCCAACCGTCCATTTCGGGCATCATCAAGTCGAGCAAGATCAGGTCTGGGGAGTGCTCCCGGATCATCTTCAAACCCTCGATGCCGCTGATAGCGCCTTTGACATCATATCCCCTGCGGCCCAAGATCAGCCGAATCAGATCGATCATTTCCGCTTCATCTTCAATACACAGTATTGATTTTGCTTTTGTGTTCATCGCCAAATCTCTGAAAGAGTTTACCATAAAGCAAAGGTTATGAAGATACTCTCATGGAATGTCAATGGTTTGCGGGCAGTCCTTCGAAAAGGCGCGTTGGATTGGGTATGGAATCAAAAGCCCGACGCGATCTGTATGCAGGAGATCAAGGCGCGGCCCGATCAATTGACGCCGGAGCAACGGGATTTTGCCGGTTACCACGCGGTTTGGAACCCTGCGGAAAAGGCTGGTTATAGCGGGGTGGCTACTTTGGTGAAATCTCCCGTCCTTGAATCAACATTGGGAATAGGTTGGCGGCGCTTCGATGTGGAAGGACGGGTCATTTCCACCCTTCATCCTGGTTTCCGACTTTTGAATCTCTACGCCCCCAGCGGGACTCGCGGCAGGGAGCGCGTGGATTTCAAACTGGATTTTTACTCGCACCTTCTGAAACTATGCAACCGTCTGCATAACAATGGAGAGGCGCTGATCCTCACCGGAGATTTCAACACAGCGCATACGTCATTGGATTTGAAGAACTCGAAATCGAACCAGAAAGCCTCGGGTTTCTTGCCGGAGGAACGGGCATGGATACAGAAATTTCTCGATCACGGCTTTGTCGATATTTACCGTCACTTATATCCCGAGCGCGTCCAATACACATGGTGGACGAATATACTCAATGCCCGTCAGCGTGGCGTGGGCTGGCGAATCGATTATTTCCTCGTTTCCAAATCGCTGCTTTCTCGAGTCAAAGATGCCGTAATTCATGATGGGATTCTTGGCTCTGACCATTGCCCGATCGAACTGGTTTTGAATTGACGGGATTTTATTAGGATTACAGCGCAAAGTCAGGAATGATGCTATCTTACACTCCAACCATCCGCGAATCCTTCGACGGGCTCAGGACAAGTTTTTCGCGAAGAAACGAATTTGCGCCATCCATTCGAGAATTCGTAGCTTTGATTCGTGGACGGTTTGCCGGCGTAACAATCAACCTTGCGTTGTAATATTAGAGTTCCATATAAAAATTCCAGCGAGGCTGTTCCCAGTCTGTCCTCGTTGGTATAATTCCGCTCGGTATTATTTGGAGGCACAGTGAATCAAAGAAGTCAATCTTTTGTAGTCACCTTTATCGTAATTGCCGCCGTGGTGGCGATGGTGTTTATGATGATTCAGCGGGAGACCCCGTCTGATACCGCGCTGACCATCAACCAACTGGCGGATGATATTAAAGCGGGGAAGATTTCCCGCGTTGTGATCGACACCGATGATCGTTTGCGGGTTATTTACCGAAACGGTGATGAAAACGGGGTTGAATCGTACAAAGAATCTGATTCTCCCCTGGTGACGCAACTATTAGCCCTTGGGGTATCGCAGGAACAACTCGCGTCGAACAACGTGACAATCGAAGTCAAGCCGCCATCGCAGTGGGCGGGGCTGTTGAGCGGCGCGCTCTACATTTTGCCGGTAATTTTCATGGCTGGCGTGCTGTGGTTTATCTTCCGGCAGGCGCAGGGGTCGAATAACGCCGCCATGTCGTTCGGCAAGTCCCGCGCGCGCATGTTTAGCGGCGAGCATCCCACGGTCACGTTTCAAGATGTAGCCGGCGCGGAAGAGTCCAAGCAGGAGTTGGCGGAAGTTGTCGAATTCCTGAAAGAACCGCAGAAGTTCATCCAGTTGGGCGCGCGGATTCCGAAGGGCGTTCTGCTCGTTGGTCCTCCCGGAACCGGCAAGACTCTTCTGGCGAAGGCAGTGTCTGGCGAGGCGGGCGTTCCGTTCTTCTCGATCTCCGGTTCTGAATTTGTTGAAATGTTTGTCGGCGTTGGCGCGAGCCGCGTGCGCGACCTGTTTGACCAGGCGAAACGACATTCACCCTGCATCGTCTTTGTGGATGAAATTGACGCCGTCGGTCGTCAGCGCGGGGCGGGGCTGGGCGGTTCGCACGATGAGCGCGAGCAAACGCTCAACCAGATGCTCGTCGAAATGGATGGCTTCGACACGGACACCAACGTCATTATCATTGCCGCGACCAATCGTCCCGATATTCTCGACCCGGCGCTTCTGCGCCCCGGTCGCTTTGATCGCCGTGTCACGCTCGACCGTCCCGACATGAAGGGACGCGAGGCGATCCTCAAAGTTCACGTCAAGGGCAAGCCGCTGGAGCCGAATGTTGACCTTGCTTCCATCGCGCGCGGCACCCCCGGCTTTGTTGGCGCGGATATCGAAAACCTCGTCAACGAAGGCGCCATCCTTGCCGCCCGCCGCAACAAAAAATCCATTGGGCAACCGGAGTTGGAAGAGGCAATCGAGCGCGTAGTGATGGGACCCGAACGCAAATCGCGTTTGATCTCTGATGAGGAGAAGCGCATCATCGCCTACCATGAGGCTGGTCACGCCGTCGTCGGCAACGCCATCGCCGAAGCGGACCCGGTCCAAAAAGTGACCATCGTCGGGCGCGGACAGGCTGGCGGAGTCACCTGGTTCAGACCGGATGAAGATCGCATCCTTCATTCGCGTAAAAAGTTGCTTGCAAATCTGGCATACGGCTTGGGCGGGCGGGTTGCCGAAGAGTTGATCTTCGACGATATCACCTCCGGCGCATCCGGTGATATCGAGCAGGTCACGCGCATGGCTCGCACCATGGTCACCCGGCTTGGCATGAGCAGTGAAATGGGCCCGATCATGTACGGACAGAAAGAAGAATTGATCTTCCTTGGGCGTGAAATTTCAGAACAGCGCGATTATTCGGAAGCGGTCGCTGAAAAGATCGATCAGGAAGTTCGCAAACTTGTGGACGATTCGTATAAACTGGCGAAGAAACTGCTCGTCAAATATCGCAAGGAATTGGACGCTGTTGCGAACAAACTTCTCGAAGCGGAATCGCTGACGCGCGACGAATTCGAAAAGATCTTCCCGCCGCCGTTCCCGAAGAAGAGCGGAACGCCGCAGATCGCGTAGCAAGTACGCAGGGAAACAAGTACACACGTAAACAGGTCGACACGGAAAAGAAGAAAAGAGTCTCGCATTACGCGAGACTCTTTCGATTTTCCTTGTGTAGGTGTCTACATGTGTACTTGTCTACCTGTTTACTTCGCTCCCTCTTTATGTTGCCTCACCAACTCGCGCCTCAAGATCTTCCCAACGGTCGTTTTCGGTAATTCATCTCGGAATTCAACGTGGGTTGGAACTTTATACGGCGCAAGACTGACCTTGCAATACGCGCGGAGTTCCTCCTCGGTCATTGTCTCGCCGGGTTTCAACACCACCCACGCCTTGACCGTCTCGCCGCGGTTCGGGTCGGGGATGCCCGCCACGCCAACCTCCAGCACTTTTGGATTCGACTGAATGGCTTCCTCCACCTCGCGGGGCCACACCTGGAAACCGCCCGGCTTGATGAGCTCTTTCTTGCGGTCAACGATAAAAAAGTATCCGTCCTCATCCATGCGGACGATATCGCCGGTGTACAACCAAATCTTCCCGGTCTTGTCGGCGCGCAGAGAGTTGGCGGTTTCGGTCGGCATGTTGTGATAGCCCTTCATCACCTGAGGTCCGTGTAAGAGCAGTTCGCCGATCTCGCCTTGCGGAAGATCCGTCTCGCCATCGTCGAGACTAACCACGCGGCATTCCATGTTGGGCAAAGGCATGCCGATGGAACCGGTCTTGTTTTCGCCGAGCAGAGGGTTGCAGTGCGATGCCGTCGGCGCTTCGGAGAGTCCGTAGCCCTCGAATACTTTTCCGCCGGTCAGTTTTTCGAATTGGTCTTTGGTCTCGCGCAACAAGGCGGCAGAACCCGAGACGCACGCCTTGATGGACGAAAGATCGTATTTGCCCGCCTTCACATCGGGATGATTGTTGATGCCGTTGTACAACGCCGGCACGCCGGGGAAGATAGTCGCTTTATATTTTTGGATGTTATCCAGCACGTCTTTGAGATCGCGCGGATTGGGAACCATTACCATCGTCGCGCCGGTAGACATGGCGAAGTTCATTCCCGCCACCATGCCGTAGACGTGGAAGAGCGGAATGCCCATCAACACGATCTCTTTCCCCGCTTCAAGCCCGGTCATCCACGAACCGATCTGCAGAGTGTTGGCGACAATGTTGCGATGCAGCGCCACCGCGCCCTTTGAGACGCCGGTCGTTCCGCCCGAATATTGGAACAACGCCGTATCGTCTGGACCAACTTGCACGGTGGGTCGAGCCGCAGCGCCATATTTGGCGAGCAAGTCCTTCATCCAAACGTCGCCAGCCGGCAGATTCTTGTCAATGTGGAATCCGCCTTTCTTTTCGCGCAGTAACGTGAACAAAACTCGCAGTACGGGCGGCAGAGTCTCTTTGAGATTCGTCACGATCACTTTTTTGATCTTCGTGTTCGGCTGCGCCTTCTTGATCGTGTTGTAGAAGTTCGTCATCACGAACATCACTTCGATGCCCGCGTCGTTTGCCTGGTGTTCGATCTCGTGCGGCGTATACAACGGATTCGTCGCAACCACCACGCCGCCCGCTTTGAGAATCCCGAAATATGCCATCACAAATTGCGGCGTGTTCGGCATAAAGATTCCCACGCGGTCGCCTTTCTTCACGCCCATCTCAACCAACGCGGCGGCGATACGATCGGAGAGTTCGTTCATCTCTTTATAAGTAATAACCGCGCCCTTAAAGATCGTGCAGGCGCGGTCTGGATATTTACGCGCCGATTCATCCAAAAAATGGAACAACGGCGCTTGAGGGATGTCAATTGTTTGCGGAACCCCTTTGTCGTAATGAGCAAGCCACGGTTTATCGGTCATGATGCTTCTCCTTTACTGTGATGCCTTGAGTATATCAACGAAAATCTAAAAGTCAACCAACCGTCGGATGTTTTTCTCGATCTCATCCGCGACTCCATCTTCGACTCGGAACCACAAAATATTCGGATCGGACTCTTTGAACCAATTCGCCTGCCTGCGGACATAAACCCGCGTCGCGCGACGGGCGAGCTGTTTCGCCTCCTCGACCGTGATTAGCCCTTCGAGCGCTTGCGCGCATTCGCGATACCCGATCGCAGACATCGTCGGCAGGGAGGAGGGGTAGCCGCGCGCAATTAAACTTTTCACTTCATCCATCAAACCGTTCGCATACATTGATTCGATCCGCTCGTCCACTCGCCGATACAACTCCTCGCGCGGACGGGTGAGTCCAATCGTAATAAGATGATATGGCGATTCGCCTTGTCCGCGTTGCTCTGAAAATTTCTTTCCCGTTGTCATGATCACTTCCAACGCGCGGATCGTGCGGCGAAAATTTCGCGGGTCAATCTTCTCGGCGGCGGCTGGGTCAAGCCCTCTAAGTTTGTCGTGTAGCCAATAGATGCCGTTTTGCTCTTTCTCTCTTTCCAACTCATCCCTCAACTGCTCGTTCGGCTTCACCTCCGGCGGACTCCATCCCTGCGTCACCGCGCGGATGTATTGCCCAGTGCCGCCGACGAGGAACGGCAGTTTGTTTCGAGCGTGAATATCCGCGATTGCCTCGGTCGCTTTTTGTTGAAAGACGGCAAGGCTTAGCGTTTCATCTGGATTCGCAATATCAATCAAATGATGCGGCGCGCGCGCTTGCTCTTCGCGCGATGGCTTTGCCGTGCCAATGTCCATGCCGCGATAGAAGAGACGCGAATCGGCTGAGACGATCTCGCCGTTGAGTCGTTCCGCGAGTTGAATCGCAATTTCGGTTTTGCCGACGGCTGTCGGTCCGACGATGAGGATGAGGGGATGTTTAGACCTCACAGGTCTCTTAAGACCTGTGAGGTCTGTTTCATCAGGAGATCGCATTTTCAAAGTAAGTGACCTTCGGCGTTGACCCGGGCTTTCCTTCGATTGAAATCACGTCAATCTGCCAGCGGTCAATTTTATGTTCAGCCGCATAATGCTCGGCGGCGGAGATCATGTGCTGGCGTTTCCGCGCGGTGATGGATTCTTCGGGTAAGCCCATTTTGTCCGATGTGCGGGTTTTGACTTCAACGAAGATGACGACCTCGCCTTGTTTTGCGATGATGTCTATTTCACCGTAGGGCGTGCGAGCGTTGCGGGCAACGATTTCGCATCCGCGCCCGGTGAGATATTCGGCGGCAGTCTCTTCGCCCCATTTGCCGACTCGTTGATTGTGATTCATCCGAGGAATTCTTTCAGCACGGAGCGCAGTCTCTCCTCGATGCTCGGCTTGACGGGTTTCGTGTTGGATGTCAGCCGGTTGTAATGACCGAGCATGATCTGGGTGGTGTTC
>JAJTXU010000155.1 GCA_021462845.1 Anaerolineales bacterium | reverse complement strand
GTCACAACCCAAACACTCACCAAGAATTTAAGTCCGCCATCCATTCTTTGGTACAATCCCGCCGCGCTTTGTTTGGAGGCGTTACCTGTAATGGAACTTGAACATACTTATATCAACACCAACGGAATCCGCCTGCATGTCGTCCAGGCAGGACCGAAAAGCGGAACCCCGGTCGTTCTCTTGCACGGCTTTCCTGAATTTTGGTATGGGTGGAGGAAACAGATCCCCGCGCTGGTGAACGCGGGATGCCGCGTCGTCGTCCCTGACCAGCGCGGCTATAACCTGAGCGACAAGCCAAAGGATAAAAAAGATTACGGCGTATTCACACTCGTGGAGGATGTCCTCGGCTTGATCAAAGCCTTGGACTATGAAAAAGTCAACCTTGTGGGTCACGATTGGGGCGGAGGCGTCGCGTGGATGTTTGCCATGAACCACCCGGAAAAATTACACAAGCTCGCCGTGCTCAATGCGCCGCACCCGGCTGTGTATCGCAGGTTCGCGCGGCGCGACCCCGACCAAATACGGCGCTCGTGGTACTGGCTTTTCTTCCAACTACCGCGGCTTGCGGAAAAAATATTGTCCGCGAACGATTTTCGCGAGATGATTCGCGGTCTGCGCAACTCATCCACGAAAAATACATTCACCAACGAAGATATTGAGCAATACAAAGCGGCATGGTCGCAACCCAACGCGTTGACGTCCATGCTGAATTGGTATCGCGCCGTGTTTCAATTCCCGCCGAAGATGCCTGCGGATATGCAGGTCAAAGTCCGCACGTTGATGATGTGGGGGATGAAGGACTTCGCGCTCAGTCATCGCCTCGCGCGCCCGAGCATGGATTATTGCGACGACAGGAATTTGATCCTCTTCCCCGAATCCACACATTGGGTACACCACGATGCGGCGGATGAGGTGAATCACTATCTGGTCGATTTTCTATTCGACTCGATCACGAAGCGGGCGATTAAATAAAAACGGCGATCTGATGATCGCCGTTTATCTTTAACGCTGTTTACGGGCTTGGCGGCAGGTCCACACAGTTGCCGCTCTCGAGACCGTTCAGCGAATGATTGCTGTTTGCCACACGGGCGCACATTTTCGTTGCGTCCGCAGGGCGTTGTGAAACGCTATATCCGGTGAACGGTCGTGGTCCGCCGTATAGGATCCACGGCCCCGAGCCCGGTGAACCGGCGTTTTGTAGTGAGACCGTGTTGAAGAAAAAGTGAATATGCATGCCGGGCAACGATTCGGTGAACTCGAACGTTTCATATTCCACAACGTAGCGGTTGTTGGCGTCAATCGTGATCGAATTGATCCGCACGTACGGTCCCGGCGGGATCGCTTCTGTCGGCGTTGCCGCAGGAGTATCGGTCACGCTCAAGGTTGGCGACTCGACGACGATCAGCGGGGCTTCGGTGGCGAGCGCTTGTGTGTTCGTCGGGATGACCGGCGGCTCCGTCGCATTGCCTCTGCCGAGGAGTTGATTGAAGAGGAAAAAACCGCCGATCGCAAGACAGACAAACAGGACGACCACGCCGGCGAGTATCGGCGCGAGCGAGCGCGATTTCGGTTTTGATGCGGGTTGACTCGGCGCGGTATACGGGGTCGGTTGCGGCGCGCTTTCGACCATCGTGCCGCGCGCTGGTTGATGCATCGGACTGCTTTCGACCACCGTCCCGCGCGGCGCGCTGACCGGTTCAACGGTTGTGGCTTTTTTACTTTTCGCCATGGTCGGCGCGTCTTCGACTATCGTCGAACGTGACGAGGGAACAGGGCCCGCGGCGCGACCAGCCAACACATTACGGAGCGCCGCCGCCATTTGCGCGGCAGTCTGGTAGCGGTTAGCGGGGTCTTTCTCGAGCGCCTTGTTCACCACATCCACCAAGGCTTCGGGGATCTCCGGGTTCAACTTCTGGGGGTTGGGCACCGGGTCGTTGATGTGCATCATCATCAACGTCATCGCCGAATCGGCATCGAAGGGCGGCTTGCCGCTGAGCATTTCGAACAACGTTACCCCGAGCGAGTAAATATCCGAGCGGCGGTCCGGTTGTTCTCCCTTGATCTGCTCCGGCGACATATACATCGCCGTGCCCACAACCGCGCCGGTAGCGGTATGCCGCGTGCCGCCAACGATCTTGGCAATGCCGAAATCCATCAGGATGGCTTGACCGGTGGTGGTGAGCATCAGGTTGGCGGGTTTGATATCGCGATGGATCATGCCGCGTTGATGAGCGTAATCTACGGCATCGCAGATATTCGCCATGTACTCCATGGCTTTGGAAACCGATAACTTTCTCCCCTGATCGTTCAGACGCTTGAGATGATCCTGGATGGTTTCGCCCGGCACGAACTCGAGAACCATGTAATACAGGTCGAGTTCCTCGTCTTTGTTAAAATCGTGCACAAGGATGATGCCGGGGTGACGCAACTGCGCCACCGACGAGGCTTCTTCCTCGAACCGTCTTACAAAATCTGGGTTATCGGAAAGATGCGAGTGAATGACCTTGATGGCGACCACGCGCTTCAGGTTCGGGTCGGTGGCTTTATACACCGCCGACATGCCGCCCTGCCCGAGCATCTCCTCGATCACGTAACGTTTGCCAATGGTTTTACCGATCAGTGATGACTTTGCCATTTCATTCTCTCCAGAATAAAACTTCAGCGATGTAAGAAAAGTCTGCGTTGGAAGCGCTCATGATAACACAAATTATTTATGGGATTTACCCCCGCTTCCAGGGTGATCGCATTAGAAATGCGGCAGCGTCGAAACCGAGCCTGTTAGCCACTACCCTCACGAATCTTCGCTACTCTGCAGGAAAATTCGCGCAGATTGGCGAAGAGTAGCGGATAAAAAAACAAATGCGATTACCCTACCCCGCTTCCTTCCCAGTGACGGTTGATTCGGCTTACCTCAGGTTTCCACAAGACCCCGAAAGGGTCTTATAAATTTATGCCATCCCTTCGGGGTTTATTACGGCGTATCGATCAAATACAACCACCCATTGTTGAACTGGCATTGCGTCTTGCGCCCCGATTCGCTCAACGCCACCATGGCGATGAATCCTCTATCGAAAATTTTATCCGAGGTTTTGAAAGCGTTCAATCGCTGGGCATACTGCGCGTTGATCTCATCCACCACGTTATCGTAATCTGCCTTGTTTTGTTTGTAGACTTGCATTGCCTGGGCGTTGTTCGCATCGGCGGGCTTCTCCGGCTCCGGCGGCAGGATGGGGAGTTTGGGCGGCTGGGTGGGGTCCACTTCGCCGATGAGCGTATCGTTGGTGTAGATGTAAAAGGTATTGCCGCGCCCGACCACAGTCAGGCGGTTGGTGGCGAGGTTCTCCCAGCTGAAACTTTTATCGGTATAGCGGGCGTAGATATCGCGGTAGTTCACCACCTCGCCGTTGGACATGGTGACGAACAACACGTGCCCGCTTGCCACGCGCGTCATGATGACCATGTATTGATTGAGCGCCAGGCTATTGCCATCGGATCGCAACACGAACCCGCACCCGGCTATACTCCCAACAATATCCCAGGTGATATCCATCGAAACGACGAAGTCTGTGGCAACCGTGCCGATGAAATAGTTGATGTATTCGAACTGACGAAAACCGGACGCGTCGAGCGTGACGGGAGGATGCACCCACCCTAGATGCCCCTCCGCCGGGTCGACGCCATACTTGCTTAGTTCCGCCAGGCGCGGCGCGAACGCCTCGGCGGTGGCGGTCAACTCAGCAGGCTTGGATTGGCTGATGGCTTGCGCCCGCGCGGTTTCGGCGGCGGCGTTCGCGTTCACATCTGCAAGCGCGGCGGCGGTGGCGGTTTCGAGGATCTGCGTGTTGAGCGCCTGCACGGTGGCATCCGCATCGGTTGTGGAACCAGACCCACAGGCGAGAGAGGCGATCAACAAGGCGAGCAGGACGGCGATGACAGGCGTCCGATTTTTTTGCATGGGGTTAGACCACATCCTTCCGCTTTTGCAGGTACAAAATGGCGACAAACAGGATCAGGCAGATGACGCCTTGTATTACCCAGGTTTTGCCGATCTTGGCGTAGTAGGTGGCTGTGTCTTCTTTGTTCACATACATGAATGGGAAGTTGGTATAGAAATTCCGCACCACGCCTTCGGCTGGCGCAACCGCCACTTGTAATTCGGCGCGTTGGGTTTCGTAGGCAACACGGTCACGCTGGTATTGTTCCACCTGAAGTTTATATGCCTCTACTTTGATCTCGTACTCTTGCAGTTTGGCGAAGAATTCAGCCATGGCGATATTGTCGGATTGATTCTCAGGCTGGACCGGTTGCTCGGGTTCCGGCGGGAGCGGCGCGGGTTCGACCGGTAACGGCTCGTCGATGGCGGGGATACGGAACCTGCCCAAGCCCGGGTGGTTGCAGGATTCTTCGTGGAGCATGTTCACGCCCATGCACCGGCAGCCCTGCGGCTGGTCGCCGATGGGTTTGAGTTTGTCTTCGAGGGTTAGAGCGTTTTGCGCGGCGGGGTCGAGTTTCCAACACAGGTCTGCCGCCACATCTGAGCCGGGACCGGTGATGCTCATGAGCGCTTCGAACGCCCAGCGCGTGGAGGTGGGCGCGCTGATAAACTCCGGCACAGGGATGAGCGCGCCGCCCAGCACGATCTGCGGAAGCATGAGGATGATCACCATCAACGGCGCGGAACTGGCGTTCGGGGCGAGGGCAGAGGCG
Organism: Anaerolineales bacterium; assembly: GCA_021462845.1. GTDB lineage: Bacteria > Chloroflexota > Anaerolineae > Anaerolineales > Villigracilaceae > Defluviilinea. Next base: position 4,409 of record JAJTXU010000155.1, on the reverse strand, counting down.
AAGAGTCCCAGCATCATGCCGGCGAGGGTGGCGAGGGTCATCGTGATGTAGATCTGCGCGAATTCCAGCGCGCCGCCGGGCATATCGAAGGCAAGGTAATGGACGATGGTGTATGCCGCCGCCTGATAGAAAGCGAGCAATGCCGCCACCCAGATCTTCGACATCACGTAAGGGAGAATTTTCAGGTTGACGAGCCGTTCGCGCTATAGATATCCTGCTCTTTGACGATCTCGCGCATTTGCGAGATGCCGCCCACCATCACGCCGTAGATCGTCATGAGGAAGAGCGTGATCATCACGCGGGCGATGTCTCCATCCGCAAAGGCGAAGGGGTTGCGTCCCATCACAGCGGCGAGAACCACGTCGAGCAGGCTCACGAGCGGTGCGGTGGCAAGCATGAGCCCGAGCGCGAATTTGTCGCGCGTGAGGATCTTGATGTTGCGCGCGGAAAGCACGAAGAATTGTTTGAGCGAGGAGACTTTCTTTGCCGAGGCGCCTGCTTTTGGCTGGGGTTTTTGCGGGGTTTGTTGAATCGTCGGCGCGCCTTCAGGCGAGAGTTTCCCGGTAAGCGGTTTGACCACATACTCCTGGTATGCCTTGCTTTCGCGGTAGCGTTGCGCCCATTCCGGCGCTTTGCCTTTGCTCTGGTCGTCGAGGATGGCGTAAATTTCATCGAACTCGATCTTACCGGCGCGGCGGTCGCGTTCGGAGCGATGCTGGTCGAAGTACGCCAGCGCTTCATCCGGCGGACCGAACCACGCGAGGTAGCCTCCGCGCGCGAGGAAGATGACCTTGTCGGCAAGCATCACGTTTTTGGTTGCGTGCGTGATCAGGATGATCGTGCGTCCCTGGTCGGCGAGGCGGCGCATAAGTTGCATGAGCGCGGTCTCGGTGCCGGGGTCGAGACCGGAGGTTGGCTCGTCGAGGAAGAAGAGGCCGGGTTTGGTGAGCAGTTCGACCCCGATGGAGACGCGTTTTTGTTGTCCGCCGCTCAAGCCGCTGATCTGCACGTCTTTGCGATGGGTGAGGTCGAGATCGGCAAGCACCTCCATCACGCGCTTTTCGCGTTCTTCGGCGGTGGTGTCGGCGGGCATGCGCAATTGCGCGGCGTAATCCAACGCCTGATAGACCGTCAACTCCATGTGGATGATATCTTTTTGCGGGACGAAGCCGATCTCGTTGCGGATGGCATCGAAGTGGGTGTAGATATCCACATCGTTGACGAGCACTTTCGACGGGGAAGTTGCGGGGCGGTAGCCGGCGACCGCGTCTACAAACGTGGATTTTCCGCCGCCGCTCTGCCCGACGACGACGATGAATTCGCGCGGCTTGAAGACCGCCGAAATATTTTGCAGGATGTTCAGGTCTTTGCGCACCCATTTGTTCAAGCCGAGTACTTCCACTTTTAAGCCGTTGCTCTCGTCGAACTGGGCGAGCTGGTCTTTGCCCATGACGAAGTGATATTGACCGATGCGAATCGAATCGTCGGGCTTGAGCCAGAGCGACCCCTCGACGCGCTCGCCGTTGACGAACACGCCGTTGGAACTGCGCAGGTCTTCCACGCGGTAGCGTTGACCCACGCGCTGGATCTGCGCGTGGAAACGCGAGACATTCGGCGAGGCAAGCGCCACGTCGTTGCTTGGGTCGCGCCCGATCGTAATGAGATTCTTGTCGCCGAAGACGATATCGCGCGTGCCTTGTCCCGCTTCCGAGGGCGCTTCATACGTCAGCGTGACCATCACGCCGGGATCCTGCCCTCCGATGCGCAACACGTCGCCATGGCGCAACATGCGCGATCCTTCGACAGCCCTGCCTTCACAAAGCACCGGGTTCCGCGCATCCGATAAGACAGCGAGCATGTACCCGCCGCCGCTTGCGGCTTCGAGACGGGCGTGTTTGCCGGAGACGATCGGCGAAGAGATGACGATATCGTTGTCTTCGAGCCTGCCGATGCTGAGCGCCGAACGCGTGAGGTTGTACGATTTCGGCGGTTCTCCCGCAACCGTGACGATCAGTTTCCGCGGACCTGCCGCCGCGGAGATCATCGGTTCATCGCCGATGGTGGTTTGCGCCACATGCGAAACAACGACCGGCGTCGGTTTTTTTGCGCCAACCACCGTTGCGTCCGGTTCGTTCACTTCGGCGGGGGTCGTGTACACGAGCGTGATCGCCTGCCCTAAACGGATCTCGTCGCGGTGGTTGAGCGTCCGCCGCCCGATCAGCCGGTCTCCGTTGACGAAGGTGCCATTGGAACTGCCGAGGTCTTCGATAACGTAGTTGCCGCCATCCACCATAAAGCGCGCATGACGGCGCGAAACCGCCGGCGTGGAGATCACGATATCCACGCCTTCATCTCTGCCCACTACAACTTCAGATTTTGTCAATTCGAATTCTTTTGGGGGAGCGCTGCTTTGCGCGTTGACGAGGGTCAACTTGAATTTGCCAGATTGTGCCACGGGTCTGTTCCTTTTCCTTGTTGATAGAGGTCGGTCCAACAGACAGTCAGTTCCAGAAATAACAAAGGCTTCCACTGTCCGCCCTTGTTCCCGATAGTGAAAAGATTATACGTTTGCGAAAGAGGCATGTCAAGCAAACTTTTGGCGCAATGATGATATGGGCTTTTATGATATAACTCGGACGCATAGGTCTAATTCGATGCAATCGTTTTTTCAAGATCAGCCCATCTCCGCAACGCTTCTTGATCTTTTGCGATGGAGGGCAGAGACGCAACCCGATTTTCTCGCCTATCGTTATTTACAGGACGATGGTATCGAAGGCGACTCGCTCACCTATCCCGAACTCGACCGCCGCGCGCGCGGCATCGGCGCATGGCTCGAGGCTCACGGCGCGCGCGGCGAACGCGCCTTACTGCTCTATCCTTCCGGGTTGGATTACATCGCCGCATTCTTCGGGTGCTTGTACGCCGGCGCGGTGGCGGTGCCAGCCTACCCTCCGCGTTTGAATCGTCCCGTCCCGCGCATTCAAGCCATCGTCGCGGACTCGCAGGCGAAGTTTGCGCTCACTACTTCATCCATCCTGCATAACATCGAACAACGCTTCGAGCAGTCGCCCGACTTGCAGGCATTAAGCTGGCTGAACACGGACCAGGTCGCCCCGGGGTCTGAAGCGGAGTGGCGCGACCCGAACATCAACGCGGACACGCTCGCCTTCCTCCAATACACATCTGGCTCCACGAGTCAACCGAAAGGCGTGATGTTGACTCACGGCAACTTGATGCACAACCTGAAAGCCATCCAGCGCGGCTTTCAGATTGACGGGAATGATTCGGGCGCATTCTGGCTTCCGAGTTATCACGACATGGGACTCATCGGCGGCATCCTCGAGCCGTTGTACATTCGATGCACATCCACGTTGATGTCGCCCGTTTCGTTTTTGCAAAAGCCTTTCCGCTGGCTCGAAGCCATCAGCAAATACAAAGTGACCACCAGCGGCGCGCCAAACTTTGCGTATGACCTGTGCGTGGATAAGATCACGCCCGAGCAACTGGAAACGTTGGATCTAAGCGCGTGGAAGCTCGCCTTCTGCGGCGCCGAACCGATTCGCCCGGAGACTCTCGAACGCTTCTCGCGGACCTTCGAGCCGGTCGGCTTTCGTGCGGCTTCTTTCTATCCCTGCTTCGGCATGGCGGAAAGCTCGCTCATCGTTTCAGGAGGCGAGGGGCCCTCCGCGCCTCGCACGCTGACGATTGACCGCAAAGCCCTCGAGCGCGACGCTGTGGTTGAAGTCTCGCGCGAAGATGCCAACGCGCTGACGATGGTCAACTGCGGTAAATCCATCGTTGACCAAAAAATCGTCATCGTGAATCCATCCACGTTGACTCGCTGTGCGAAAAATGAAGTCGGCGAAATTTGGGTCGCCGGTCCCAGCGTGGCGCAGGGATATTGGGGACTCGTGGAAGAAACGCAAAGAACATTTGGCGCGTTCGTTGCCGATACCAACGAAGGTCCGTTCATGCGGACGGGCGATCTCGGCTTTTTGAAAAACGAGGAACTCTTCATCACGGGTCGTTTGAAAGACCTCATTATTATTCATGGAAGCAATCATTACCCGCAAGACATTGAATTGACCGTTGAAGCGAGTCATTCCGCGTTGCAGTCCAGTTCAAACGCGGCATTTTCGATCAATGAAAATGGAAAAGAACAACTCGTCATCGTGCAAGAGGTGACTCGCGCGGGACGCCAAGCCGATGTAAATGAGGTCGCCTCCGCGATTCGACAGGCGGTTGCCGAGAAACACGACCTGCAAGTCTTTGCCATCGCGCTCGTCAAACCGATGAGCATCCCCAAAACCTCCAGTGGAAAAATCCAACGCCGGGGAACGAAGTCCGCGTTTTTAGAGGGTGAGCTTGAAGTTGTGGGTGAGTGGAGGAAGAATTCCCCCTCACCCCTA
>JAJTXU010000154.1 GCA_021462845.1 Anaerolineales bacterium | reverse complement strand
CTTTGCTCTCAAATCCAAACTGTATTTGCACGCCATTCATGCCGCTTATGACCAACTACGCAAACTCAACCCGCCACAACTTGTTGCGTAAGGTGAGTTAATAATTTAGTTTATGAGTTCTATAAGATTAATCCAAATCTCTTTGTGCCGGGCGCAACAGTATATACTAAGTCCCCAGATCTATTTCAGGTATATGGTAGTGATGGGAAAACGGTAATTGATAGTTATTTGAACGATAAAGGAGTATTTGGGCATTCATCTATTATAGTGGAACAATTTGGAAACGCAGGTCCGTCTATTTTAGAAATGAGCGGGCCATATTCATACAATCAAAATAATGGATTGTATACAGGTAATTGGTTAGATAATTGGAATTATTCCTGGGAATCTACTCCAGAATTAGAACATACGATTATTCAGCGTTCCTTATTCGAGAATATTCCGACTTCAACGCTAATTAGTAATAATCCCAACGGACCTACTACAGCAACGGTGTTATTAACAGAATTATCTGTTGTACCTGCTCAACCTGTTTTGCCAATAGACTTAAGCAATTACGGATTAAATTTTGAGTTAAGCCAAAACAATCTGATTACTATCAATGATATTGTCGACCAATCAACGGGCGAGCAAATAACAAAACCTTGCTATCTAAATCCTGAAACCGCAAATAATATAATTCAACAAATATATTGTCCTCCGATTGGTCAGCCATGAAAAAAGCGCTGATAATTCTTTTAGGAGCAATTGTTTTGCTTTTAACACAATGTTCATCAACTCTTTGGAATGGGCAAATTATTTACAATTCGGAGTTGCTTGAAACAAAGCCCGTTTTAATTAATTTGGATAAAATGACAAAACAGGTAGTGGTTTTACCTGTCGCTTATCAAAATACAGTTGTTGAGACGAGCGGAACATTAGATCTATTTAGACCCACCTTTGATAAATTTACTTGGTCAAACAGCGGGGAGGAACTTGCCTTCCCATGCATGCTGAAGAACAATGTTAATTTAACAGTATGTATTTGGGAGTCAAAATTTCTAACGCTCGAAAATAAAACTCTCTCACAAAACCCAATCTCTTATCCACTTAATCCAACTGAAGTTAATATATATCCTGAGTCGTTAATTCGAAATATAAGTTGGTCGCCAAATGACGAAATATTGATCGTAACTGCTAGATGGGATGACATCGAAAGCCCATGCCTTGTTGATAAATCGAGTAAAAAAGTAGAGTGTGGAATCAAGCGATCTTTTTGGAAAGGCTTTTCTGATAGCGCGCTTCTAGTTCTCGCAGGGGCATTTATTGTTGAATGGTCGCCAACTGACATAAATCAAATGGCTATCCCGCTAAGAAAAAATTGGCTGGGTGTTTTCGATGATGGCTATACTGTCGTCGGCGGAGAAAAACAGGAGTATGTAACAGGAGCATCTACTGGAAATTATTCTGATGGTATTTATCTTATTGATTTACAGAATAAATCATTTCAGTCTGTCTGGATTGCAACAAGCGACGAGAGAATAGATAGCCATAATAAAATACTTTGGTCGCCAAGTGGGGAGGACCTTGCCTTTGTTTACGCGGAAGATGTGAACTTTTCTTCATCAACCCATACTGCCAATTATGTGGTTGCAACGGTCAACCCAAATGGCAAAAATTTTGATGTTTTATTTGATAGCAAAGAACTCATGATGAAAATGAAACAGGATCTTCCAGAAGATGTAATGTTGCCAAGTATTTTTCTTGCTGACTGGTCATCAGATAATCGCTATTTGTTGTTTGAGGTGAATTTTAAGGAAGAGAAAACGCGTTATTCTTTCATAGGGGCTTTGGTATATGATATTAAGACAGATACGTTTATATCTATAATAGAATTTAAAAAAACAGAGAGCGATTGGTTTAGATTAAGTCCAAATTGGAGCGATTAAAGTAGGATTTCATAAATAGTAATTTGAAGAATTTGAATATGTTTACTGAGTTTTGATGAATTAATTCCGAAACGGTGTCATAGTAAAGAGTAATATCTTTATAATCTTCAGTCCTTCATTTGATCGGATGGTAAAGAATTTTTCACTTGGCACGCGCCCGGTCCAATATCACCGTCAATGGCTATTGGCAAAAATGGCGAACTATATGTTATAGCAGAGAGAAAACTCTGGGCGATAGGCTAGTTTTTAAACAGAAAGTGATTGAAAACATGCGAAACTTTCCGTTTATTACGACACTACTCGGCGTTTTCTTTCTCTGTTTCAGCCTTGTAGTGTCCATTTCCTCCATTCTCAAGAAACACAAGCAAAGTGAAAGTCCGCAACTCAAAATCGTCAAAGAGATTTTGGTCTTGCTCCTTACCATCTTGCTTGCCATGTTTCTTGGCGGGGTGGCAGGAATGTATGCAAATCAATATGCCGCTCAACGCTTTGGCGTTATGGCAGGCGTTCTCTTTGCGCTGGCGATAAGTTTTGCGGCGGGATATCTGGTCAGATCGGGAATGGCAAAAGTTGTTAAATAAGCGCACACAAATTACCTTCTATCGAGGCTACAAAAGATTCTGCTTGACATCCCCTCAACAGGAGAATACACTTGCTTCGGTTGGGGAGTAGCCATGGCGTCGAGTACGCCAGCTCGTTATCGTCATGACATTGATGCTTTACAGGCATCATCGGTAACGAGGACGCTCTCACAGCGTATGGCGAGACCATCACGATTCAGGCGTGGTGGTCTCGTTTTAATTTCGAGCATCACAGCGCGTATTCTCAGGAGAGAATTTCTATGGCACAAGACGATACGATCCAAAATAGCGATTGGCACGCGCTACAAGCCGAAGAGGTGTTGAGTCATTTAAAGGTGGAAGACAAGGGGTTGACCTCGGCGCAGGTTGAGGAGCGGCTGGCAAAATATGGGCAGAATCAACTGAGAGAAGCGCCGCGCCCGAGCTTCCTCCAAATGTTGTGGGAACAACTGAATAATTTTGTGGTCATCCTGCTGATCATCGCATCGGTGGTCTCCGCGTTGTTGGGCGATTACGTGGAAGCGGCGGCGATCATGGCGATCGTGGTGTTGAACGCCGTGTTGGGAATCGTCCAGGAGCGGCGCGCGGAAGAGGCGCTCGCGGCGTTGAAAAAACTCGCCGCGCCCGACGCGCAAGTCGTCCGCGATGGGAAGCGGGTCTCTGTCCCTTCGTATCAACTTGTGCCGGGCGATATCGTCTTCCTCGAAGCCGGGAATTTTGTGCCAGCCGATATCCGCTTGCTGGAGGCGATTAACTTGAGGGTGGAGGAGGCTTCGCTCACCGGCGAGTCGCTGCCCGTCCAAAAGAACGCGGCGACCGTCCTCGATAAAAACGTCCCGTTGGGAGATCGCAAGAACACCGCGTTCATGGGCACGCTCATTTCATACGGACGCGGGCGCGGCGTGGTCACCAGCACCGGGATGCGCACGCAGTTGGGGCTGATCGCCTCGATGCTCCAGAATGTGGACGCCGAAGAAACGCCTTTGCAGAGGCGGCTCGATCAATTAGGCAAGTCGTTGAGCGTTGCCGCGCTTTTTCTCGTTGCGATTGTTTTTATTGTCGCGCTCATCAATCAGACGAACATCAATGAGTTGTTTACGGGTCCGCTCGCGTATATGAGCGAGTTCGCCGAACAGATCACCGACGTGTTCATCATCGCCATCAGTCTCGCGATTGCCGCCGTGCCGGAGGGACTCCCTGCTGTGGTGACGATCTCGCTCGCGCTGGGGATGCGCGAGATGATCAAACGTCACGCGCTGATCCGCAAATTGTCCTCAGTCGAAACGCTCGGTTCCGCAACGGTCATCTGCTCCGATAAGACCGGCACGCTCACGCAAAACGAAATGACGGTGACGCGCATGTGGGTGGACGGGCAATTCATTCACATTACCGGAACGGGCTACGCGCCGATCGGCGATTTTTTGGTGGAGGGGAAAAAGAAGAATATTTCGGAATATCCCGCCGCGCTCACCGCGTTGTGGCTGGGTCTGTTGAACAACGATGCCTTGCTCGAAACAACGGGCGAGGATGAACAACAAAAAACATATCGCGTGGTTGGCGACCCGACGGAGGGCTCGCTGCTGGTCGCCGCGATGAAAGCCGGCGCGATCCATATGGACGTGCGCGACGCATACCCGCGCGAGAATGAAGTGCCGTTCGATTCGGACCGCAAGCGCATGATCACGATCCACGATGTGTTTGCGCCGCGTCCGGGCGACCCCTCGCCGTTCACCGATGAAAGCCATAAATCGTGGGATGTGATCGCCGTCAAAGGCGCGCCGGACGTGGTGCTTGATCTCTGCACGCAATACCAAAACATGGATGACGAGTCTGTGCCGCTGGGGCCCGCGTTGCGCGACCGAATCCTTGCCGCCAACGACGCGATGACGAAAGACGCTTTGCGCGTGCTGGGCGTGGCGTATCGCCTCGTCCGCGATGTGCCGGATAACCCGGCGCAGATCATCATGAAAGAATTGGAACACGATCTCATCTTCGTCGGCTTGCTCGGCATGATTGACCCGGCTCGCACCGAAGTCAAGCCCGCGCTGGAGGAGGCGCGTATTGCGGGAATCCGCACGGTGATGATCACAGGCGATTATCCCAACACGGCGAAAGCGATCGCCGAAACCATTGGTCTGCTCCGCCCGGGCAAAAAGGTGATGACCGGCGCGCAACTGGATGGGATGAGCGACCGCGACCTCAAGGACATCATCGAAGATACGGATGTGTTTGCGCGCGTATCCCCCGAACATAAATTGAGAATCGTGGATGCTTTGCAAGCCAACGGCGAGATCGTGGCGATGACCGGCGACGGCGTGAACGACGCGCCCGCCATCAAACGCGCCGACATCGGCGTGGCGATGGGCATCACCGGCACCGACGTAGCGAAAGAAACCGCCGACATGGTGTTGACCGACGACAACTATGCCAGCATCGTCCATGCGGTTGAGCAGGGGCGCGTCATTTATGCGAACATCCGCAAGTTTGTGTTCTTCCTCCTGTCCTCCAACATCGCGGAGATCATGATCATCTTCCTCGCTACCCTCGCTGGACTCCCCGCGCCTCTCACCGCCATTCAACTGTTGTGGCTTAACCTCATCACCGACGGCGCCCCGGCGCTCGCCCTCGCCGTGGAAAAAGGCGACCCCGATATCATGTTGCAAAAACCGCGCGCCAAAGACGAACCCATCGTCAACCGTTCGATGCGCGCGGGCTTGATCGTGCAAACCATCGCGCAGACTGTGGCTGTGCTTGCCGCATTCGGCATGGGCTTGTTGTGGCATCTCGAAGCGGGAGCGCAACTTGTCGGGAATCCCATCACGTATATTCTCAATCACGATTGGCGCGGCGTAGACGTTCAATCGGCGGAGACGATGGCGTTCGTCACGCTGTCGTTGTGCGAATTATTCCGCGCCTACACCGTCCGCTCGGAACGCGCCTCGCTGTTCAGCATCGGCGTATTTTCAAACCGTTCTATGCAGTACGCGGTAGGGCTTTCGATCGTGTTGCTGTTGCTGGTCATCAACGTTCCCTTCTTGCAACCCATCTTCAACACACACTTCCTCTCCGCCCGCGAATGGAGCGTAGTCGTCGGCTTTGCCCTCGTCCCCGCCATTGCGGAAGAGATCACAAAATTCTTTTTGCGGTCAACCAAACGGGCTTGATCGAAATTACACAGTACGGCAAGGTTCACCTTGCCCCGTGGGAAACGCAAAGCGAACTTTGCGGTACTATTTGACTCGAAATGTTTTTCGGTGGATGGACGACAACCCCAACCGCCTCATCGTGGATCGGTGAGACCGTTTGTACGGCAAGGTTCACCTTGCCCTGTGGGAAACGCAAAGTGAACTTTGCGGTACTATTTGACTTGAAACGACCTTCGATGAACACCCGATATCCCCAACCGCCTCAGCGCGGATCGGTGAGACCGTTTGTACGGCAAGGTTCACCTTGCCCTGTGGAAAACGCAAAGCGAACTTTGCAGCGCTATTTGACTCGAAACGTCTTTCGATGAACAGCCGACAACCCCAACCACCTCAGCGCGGATCGGTGAGACCGTTTGTACGGCAAGGTTCACCTTGCCCTGTGGGAAACGCAAAGCGAACTTTGCGGCGCTATTTGACTCGAAACGTCTTTCGATGAACACCCGACATCCCCAACCGCCTCAGCGCGGATCGGTGAGCCTGCGTGCCGTATCCCTTGTGTTTCGCCAGTCCATAGCCCGGATGCCGCTCGTCGAGTTCGCGCATCAACGCGTCGCGCTCGGTTTTGGCAAGGATGGACGCGCACGCGATGCTCAAACAATGCGCGTCGCCTTTGACGATACTGGTCTGTGAAATGTCCAACTGGGGGAGTTCGAGTCGAAAATCGGTGAGCAAATATTGCGGCGAGATCGAAAACTGATGCAGAGCGCGGATGGCGGCAAGCCTCGTGGCGCGAACGATCCCCTGCGAATCAATTTCCTCCGCGTCGGCGAATCCCACGCTCCATGCCAGCGCGATCTCTTTGATCGCCGGCGCAAGCGACTCACGCGCAAGGGCGGTCAACTGTTTGGAGTCGCGCGCCCGGCTCAACGTCCGAGAAAGAAGCGGTTTGTCGTCATGAGGCAGGATCACCGCGCCGACCGCGACCGGTCCAGCCAATGCTCCGCGCCCGGCTTCATCCAAGCCTGCGACGAATTGCAAGCCGCTCTCCCACAGATCCGATTCGAATTTGAGGTTTGGTTTAGCGCGTTTCATATCTGCCGCGCAAGGCGTTGATGCGAATGCGGAAGATGTCGCCGATCATGCGCAATGCGTCGCGCACCGCGTTCACTTTGGTCTCGGGATGATAATACCAATCAATCGGAATCTCGCGCACGCGATACCCGAGGCGGCGGGCGATAAAAAGTAATTCAACATCGAACGACCAAAAGCGCATTCGTTGCAGCGGGAAGATCGCGTTCACTACATCGGCGCGAAAACATTTGAAACCGCATTGCGTGTCGTTCAAGCCGGGCAGGGCAAGGATTTGAATAATGAAGTTGATGCCGCGCCCGCCGAAGTGACGATACCGCGGCTCGTTATAACGGACCGAACCTTTCACTTCGCGCGACGCGATGGCGATATCGAGATCGTTCAACGCGGGCGGGATGAATTTGAGAATCTCCTCCACCGGCATCGAAAGGTCGGCGTCGCACATGAATCGGTATTCGCCTTTCGCTTCCAACATCCCGCGCTTCACCGCCGCGCCCTTGCCGCGCTCGGTTTGGATCACGCGAAAATTTTCATGCGCGCTCGCAAACGCCTGCGCCACTTCAAACGTGCGGTCGGCGCTTCCGTTTTCCACCACGATCACCTCGGAGGAAAATTTTTGCTTCTCGATGAATCGAAAAACCTGCTCCAATGTATCGGGCAGGCGGCTTTCTTCGTTGTATGCGGGAATGACGATGGATAAAAAAATGGACAAGGCAAACTCAAGACATGCCGAAGAGTATGTACCCAAATACCGCCAGAATGCAGATCAATGCGATTCCCAGCGCGGCAAGCAGGGCGATCTGTTTCATGCTCATGCCCAGAATGCGACGCGAACCCCGTTTCATTCCTGACGTGGAGCCTGCTCCGCCGCGCCCCTGCTGTAATGCTTTCACAGCCGCCGCATCCTCCGCCAGGGCAAAGTCGAAATCGGCGGGGTTGATGGGTTTCTCTTCGTCCGCCGCGCTGAAGATAGCGCGCGCGCGCGAAATATTTTCCTGCGGCGGCGGAGGTGTGACCGGAGCCGTCTGCGCATGTTCCTGGCGGGGCACAGGCGCCGGCGCGGGCTGGGGAAGATTCGTCTTGTGCTTGGGAGGGCGCGGGTTGGTGATGCGCTCTACCATGTCGAGCGCCGAATCGGAGCGCAAGACGGGCATACTGTTGGAAAGTCCTATCACGAACGGTTTGATCCCATCCACCATCAACACGCGGATGGCGGGTTTGTCCGATTCCACGTGTAAGCCCGGATCTGCCGCAATCAATATCGATTCGACCGCCTCCGGCACCTTTGTCCCTTGTCGTTCAATGAACGCAGTCAGCGCGCGTCCCATACGCGCCGTGGATTGGATCAAGTTAACCGGCGCAGGCTTGAAACGGTTTCCCGATTCCACATTCCACGCCTCGCCTTTCGCTTCGTATCTGCCTTTTAGGTACGCGATATTGATGGCAAACATTCCTGCCGGCCCGATCAGGATGAGCGGAATTATGATGCCGCTTTGCCCAAGGCTTTGGTTGCGGATCAATGTATATCCCTTTTCGAGGTTTCGGTCGAAAAAGGTGATGATCGCCTTCTGTGCCAGCAATTCTGTGGGCCAATTAAAGCCAAACTTCAACATGCCTTGAATCCGCTGGCTGAGCCCAAGGTTGCCTTTCTCGTCGATAAGAGGAGTTTGGTCGATGATTTTCATTGTGTCTAAAAGACCGGCGCCTGTTCCAGAATATCACGGTCAGTCGAATCCAACGTTGTGATGAATTCCTTCCCATCCCGGTTGACAATCTGAAGCGACTTACCGGATTCGAACGTGCTCGCCAGTAATTCTGTGCGAGAACCGACGACCATCCGCTTCCCTTTTTTAATTCGCTCCAGCAGGTCTTTGCGGTCGATCAACACCCGGTCTGAATACGAAGACCCGCGCCGTTCATAGGCGCGCACGGCTACAATTTGCCCGTTCTTATAACGGACTGCTTCGATCACACCATCTTGTTTCTTTGCCATACGGTTTTAACTCCGTGCGTATTGTAACAGAGACCTCGCAGGTCTTGGAGACCCGTGAAGTCTGTCAATGATAGGGGGCAAATAAGTTCAGGCGGCAGTTCAACTGCCGCCTGAACTTGTCGGGGCGATAGGATTCGAACCTGCGACCTTGGCGCCATTGCGCCACGCGCTAATCGCTCTTCTGAAGATCGGAAAAATAACGCCCGGCTCCCCTTGCCTTAATGTTACGTTCCCTGCCCATCGCTTCTGAACGTGTTTCGAAACTTTCAATATGGACAACCTGCCACGGAGCGCCTGCGCGTGTTGATTTCGATTTCCCTGAATTATGTTGCATCAAGCGATTGTCAACATCTTCCGTTGATCCAACATAGTACCTTTGGTGATGCTGGCTGAAAAT
>JAJTXU010000153.1 GCA_021462845.1 Anaerolineales bacterium | reverse complement strand
CCCGATTTCTTCGGGCGCGTGTACGATTACAAAAAATTCATAGACGATGTCCATGCCAAAGGCGCGTTGGTGTGCGTGGTTGCAAATCCGACCGCGCTGGCGTTATTCAAAACGCCCGGCGAAATGGGCGCGGACATCGTCGTGGGCGATGGTCAGCCGTTGGGAATCCCGATGTGGTTCGGCGGACCTAGCGTCGGATTTTTCACGACGCGCAAGCAATACGTCCACAAGATGGCGGGACGGTTGGTCGGCGAAACGGTGGACAACAAAGGTCAACGCGCGTACGTGCTCACGCTCACCGCGCGCGAACAGCACATCAAACGCGAACGCGCCACGTCGAACATCTGCACCAATCAAGGTTTGATCGCGCTTGCCTCCGCAATTTACTTGAGCCTATTGGGCAAAAGCGGATTCAAACAGGTTGCGAATCTTTGTTATCAAAAAGCGCATTACGCCGCGCGCGAACTGGGCAAACTCAAAGGCTATAAAGTTTCGTCTGAACTTTTCTTCCACGAGTTTGTATTGGAATGTCCGCAACCCGCGAGCGAGGTCAACGCGCATTTGCTCGAACACGGCATCCTCGGCGGATACGATCTGGGTCAGGATTATCCCTCGCACAAAAATCATTTGCTGGTGGCGGTCACTGAGATGAATTCAAAGGAAGAAATTGACACGCTCGTCGAGGTGTTGTCGGAGGTGAAACATGGTTAGCATGAACGCTTCGTCTGCGGAACGGACAAGCGCCGTTCCTCCGCTCAGCGCGAAGATAGTGGAGCCGACGATCTTTGATCTTTCCTCGCCCGGACGAGTCGGCGTACGGATGCCCGAGTCAGACGTCCCTGCGGCTGACTCGCCTCCTCCGCATTTGCTGCGCTCCGAACTGCCTCTCCCTGAACTCGCCGAAGTGGACGTTGTCCGCCATTACGTCCGACTCTCAAAATTCAATTACAGCGTGGACAGCGGGTTTTATCCGCTGGGCTCATGCACGATGAAATACAACCCGAAGATCAACGAAGATACTTGCCGATTGCCTGGCTTTTTGTTCACGCATCCACTGCAACCGATTGAGACCGTGCAAGGCAATCTCGCGTTGATGTATCAATTGCAGGAGTGGCTGAAAGAGATCGCGGGATTCGCGGGCGTGACGCTGCAACCCGCCGCGGGCGCGCACGGAGAATTTACGGGCGTGTTGATGATGCGCGCGTATCACAAATCGCGCGGCGATGATAAGCGCGTGAAGATGCTGATCCCCGATGCGGCGCATGGGACGAACCCCGCGTCGGTGGGAATGATGGGCATGACCGTCGTCACGATCCCGTCTGATGATCGCGGAAATGTTGATCTGAAAAAATTGGAAGAGGCGTGCGACGATACCGTTGTCGGCATGATGCTCACCAACCCGAACACGCTCGGCATGTTCGATGAGCATGTTGAGAAAGTGATCGCGCTCGTGCATGGATGCGGCGGACTGATGTATGGCGACGGCGCGAACTTGAACGCGTTGCTCGGCATCGTGCGCCCTGGCGACTTGGGCTTCGATGTGATGCACTTCAACTTGCATAAAACGTTCGCTGTGCCGCACGGCGGCGGCGGACCTGGCGTGGGCCCCGTTGGAGTCGGTCCCAAACTCGTGGACTTTTTGCCTGAGCCTCTCGTCGGCATCGTCGAGGAAGGTGACGATGATGGAACGCCTCCGTTGTATGGCTTCGTCAAACCCGCGAAGACGATCGGTCGCATGAAAGCCTTCCACGGACATTTCGGCGGCGGCTTCGTCCGTTCGTTCACGTACATCGCCATGCACGGACCCGACGGGCTCAAAGACATCGCGCAATATGCGGTGTTGAATGCGAACTATCTGCAAGCGAGATTGCGCGACACGTATCACATTCCGTTTGACCGCATCTGCATGCACGAGTTCGTGATGGAAGGTCAGTTCGAGGGAAGCGATGTGCGCGCGCTGGACATCTCCAAGCGCCTGATGGATTACAACTTCCACCCGCCCACAAATTACTTCCCGCTCATCGTCCACGAAGCGTTGATGATCGAGCCGACCGAGACCGAGAACAAGGACACGCTCGATGCGTTCGCCGACGCGCTAATCAAAATTGCGGAGGAAGCGAAGTCCACGCCTGAGATCGTCAAGTCCGCGCCGAATGATACGCTCTTCGGGAGGATGGATGAGGTCAAGGCGGCGAGGGAGTTGGTGTTGTGTTGTTGGCTGCCTGAGGGGTATGATTTGAGTTAGTGAGGGAGTGAACAGTAATCAGTGAGCAGTAGACCTCGGAGTTCTTGAAGAACTCCGAGGTCTTTTCAGATTTCCTGTCGGATATAGCCAGCAAGTTAAAATCCCTTCAATGCTATAATTGCATCAATGATCAGGGTTTATCTTGATAATTGCGTGCTCAATCGTCCGTTCGATGATCAAACTCAGGAACGGGTTCGCCTCGAAACAGAAGCCATCATTTTGCTAATGTCTCGTCTTGAACGCAAAGAATGGATCTGGCTGGGCAGCCAAGTGTTGGAACTTGAAATTGACAAAATCCCAGATGCTGAACAGCGGTCACGGTTGCGACGCGGCATAGAATTTATCGGTCCAAGTATTGAAATTGGAGAGAAAGAACTTGAACGCGCGAGCGAATTACAAAAACTAGGCTTTGTCGGTTTCGATGCCGTTCATCTCGCATGCGCAGAAAGCGGCAAGGCGGATATTTTTCTCACGACAGACGACCGTCTTTTGAAACTGGCTCAACGATTGTCAAAGAAAATACACGTAACAGTAGAAAATCCTTTAGATTGGATGAAGGAGAATATCAAATGAACGCACAAATGATGACCCCTCAACAAATTCGCGTCGCTGGCTTGGCGGCGCTTTCCCGCGAACTGGGCCTGGTCGGAATGATTCGTTTTATGCAACAGTTCGAACTGGGACAAGGCGATTACTCCAAAGACCGACACGAATGGCTGGATAAATACACAGTTGACGATATTGCCAAAATGGTTCGCGAGAAAAAAGGGACATATAAACCTGGCAAAAAGAAGAAGTGAAAAGGTCAACAACATCAAGCGAGACCTCGGAGTTTCCAAAGAACTCCGAGGTCTTTTCAAATTCCCTGTTACGATTCGAGCCTCTGCTGGCACTACATCCTGTGCGCACAACACAGCAGGAGACGCCTCACGCTTACATGACCATCCCTCACTACCCGTCTATGGACGACGCAAGCCTCGCGCAACACGCCCGCGCCGAGCCTGAGGCGTTCGCCGAGTTATATCGCCGTCACGTTGCGAGCGTGTACCGCTATCACATGGCGCACACGGGGGACGCGCACGACGCGGAAGACCTCACCTCGCAGACGTTCATGGCGGCGTTGGAGGGGATTCGATCCTATCGCGGCGCGGCTCCATACATTGCGTGGCTGATGGGGATCGCGTCGAGGCTTCGACTCCGCTTTTTTAGGCGCGCCAAGCCTGAGGTCCCGTTGGAGGCGGCGCTTCACATCCCGACCCCCAGCCTGCCTACCGAGAAGTTAGCGGCGCGGCGTCTGCAACGAGATCAAATCCTAGCCGCGCTCAAACAACTCAGCAGTGACCGCGCCGAATCGCTCATCCTGTGTTTCTTCAGCGAACTCAGTTTTGCCGAGGCGGCTTCTGTGATGGGCAAGAGTGAAGCGGCTGTCAAAATGCTCGTCTCGCGCGGATTGCAAGATTTGCGCACACGTTCTTCCATTGCATTGGAGATGGACCATGAATAAAGAAATCTTCGACCAACTCCCCGCCGACGAACAAGTCGTTGCCGCGAAATTAAATTCAACAGCAGATAACATGGAAGTTCCGCAAGACTTTCAATGGAAATTGGAGACTCAATTAATGGACGCATATCAAAACAAATCACAGTCTGCAACAGGCTGGTTTGCAAAACTCGTCGCGCCTGCGGCATGGACGATTGCCGCCGTGCTCGGATTCTTTTTATTCAACTGGGCGATCCGCTCGCTCGCTCCGTCTGAACAAGCGCCTGGCTCATCAAGCACTGAAATTTCTCCGACAACTTTTGAATCGAATGTTAGACAGGGAAATATTTGCGAAGGTCCGCTTGCGCTTGCGCATGGCTATTCAGTATTTTTGAGTAACGAAGAAAAAACAGAATTTGTTGACCTTGATCCACAGCGAACCATTGGTGAGTTGCGCTCTTTGTCGTGGTCATCGAGCGGCGAACAACTGGCTCTTGTCGGGAACACGACAGGCACAGGTAATGTTTATCTCACTGACTCTGCTGGAGGTCAACTTAAACCAGTTCTTCCTAATTCAGAGTTAGGGTATCTGATGGATGTCGCCTGGTCGCGCGATGGGAAGCAACTGCTAACATGGTCAAGCCAAAATCAAACCGTGTATTTGATTAGCACAGACGGAAAAGGGTTGATTGAAAGTGAATTTACCCTACAGTTGTTTGCAACTCCTCAATTCACACCCGATGGCTCAAGTATGTATTTTTATGGATCCGCCGCAGGATACACATCAGGTTTATTTGAATTCAAATTCGATGATCGAGAGATGATCCTTGTCAGTTCACTCGTGGAGGACGATACCGCATTTGCATGGTCGCCAGATGGTTCGCTTCTCGCCTATATCGAAATGGATCGAGGTTTGGGAGAGGCTCGTTTGATGAAGATAGGCGGTAATCCATCTGTGCAAACGCTGGCTACGATGCCCATCCCCAAAGGATCAGGTTCATCCATTCCTGGGGTTGCAAACTTGAGCTGGTCGAAGGACGGAACAAAACTTATCTTTGAATTTGGCAGAAACGCCTCAGACCACGCGATCTATCTGGCATACGGGGATGGTTCGGGATTGATCAAATTAGTTGAATCGGCTCATGCGCCAACAATTTCATCGGATGGAAATTGTCTCGCCTACATCAGCGATAAACAAGCCTTCCTGCTGGATTTGACGAATGTATCATTAACTTCCGCTTTACCCGCGCCAATCGTATTGACAGATTTACCTGTTGGGCGATCCGTTCCCGATTTCAGGTTGGACAAGTTGCAATGGAAACCATAACTGGCGCCCGCCCTTGGAAGGCATAATCAGTAGATCACGAAAGTTCAGGCGACAGCGCGGTTTGCTTGGCAAATCGCACTGCCGCCTGTCTTGACGCAGTACAACTGCGTCAAGAACAGTTTTCGTAAAGTACTGACAATATAGACGTAGCCAAAAAACTGCACACACCTCGTCCCCACTCAGCCTCAACAATTAATCTCACCCCTACACTCTCAATTCTCTACTTCTCTACTCGCTATTCACTACTCACTACTCACTACTGTCTAAGTCTCACTCCCTCCTCCCCTTCGTCACGATTCGAATCGGCGTTCCCAGGAACCCATACTCTTCGCGGATTTGATTCTCCAAATATCGCAAATACGTGAAGTGCATCAACTTGGGATCGTTCACATAGATCATGAACGTCGGCGGGTCGGAACGGACTTGAGTGCCATAGAACATTTTCAGCGCCCGTCCCGCGTGCGTGGGGTGCGGGTGCGCATCCTGCGCTTTGTGAATCACCGCGTTGATCTTCGAGGTGGTCAAACGCGCGAGACGTTCCTCTTGCACGCGCAACGCCATCGGCAAGACGGTATCCACGCGCTGGCCAGTTTTCGCCGAGATGAACAACAGCGGAACGTAATCCATAAAGTTTAAATCGGAGCGAATCTTGCGCGTGTACTCATCCATCGTAAACGCATCCTTTTCGATGGCATCCCACTTGTTAGCGATCACCACGCACGACTTCCATTGCTCGAGAATGAAGCCCGCAATGTGCGCGTCCTGCGCAGTGATGCCCGTGGTGGCGTCGATCATCAACAGCGCAACATCGGCGCGTTCGATGGCTTTGAACGAACGCAAGACGCTGAACTGTTCCACGCCGCGCTCGATCTTGCCGCGCTTGCGGATGCCGGCCGTGTCGATGAGCGTGACCTGCAACCCATCCACCTCGATGAGTGTATCGGTTGCATCGCGCGTGGTGCCGGGGATCGGGCTGACGATGGCGCGCTCCTCGCCCACGAGTTTATTGAGCAGGCTGGACTTGCCCGCGTTTGGCTTGCCGACAATGGCGATTTTGATGCTCTCATCCTCTTCCGCCGCTTCCTCCGCAGGGAAGTTTGCCACAATCACGTCGAGCAGGTCTCCGGTGTCGCTTCCATGCACGGCAGAGACCGGGTGAGGCTCGCCCAGCCCCAACTCGTAGAATTGACTCGCCGCATCCCGCGTTTCGCGCGCTTCGCATTTGTTCACCACCACGAGGATTGGCGGGAAGAACGAACCA
This sequence comes from Anaerolineales bacterium, assembly GCA_021462845.1. GTDB lineage: Bacteria > Chloroflexota > Anaerolineae > Anaerolineales > Villigracilaceae > Defluviilinea. The sequence continues at coordinate 2,838 of JAJTXU010000153.1, read as the reverse complement.
TCGGGCAATTTCTTTTGCGAGCGGCGCAAGATGTCTGCCACTTCGAGGTCGGCGCCGGTCACGCCGGTTTGTCCGTCGTTGACGAATAAGACCACATCCGCCTCATCGATGGCGGCTTGAGCCTGCGCGCGGATATCCTCGATAAAATCCGCCGACCCGACCGAGAGTGGCGCCTTGGCGCCACTGTGAGTCGGGTCGATGCCGCCGGTGTCGATCACATGGAAGGCGCGCCCATTCCATTCCGCTTCGCCGAACAGGCGGTCGCGTGTGGTGCCGGGCGTATCGTCCACGATCGCCATGCGTTCACCGACGAGGCGGTTGAATAAAGTTGATTTTCCAACATTGGGTCTGCCGACGAGGGCAACTATGGGTTTGGACATCTGCGATTTCCGATTTCAGATTTCAGATTTACGATTGGCGATTTCCGCTGGCAACTGATCACTGGAACTATTCATAAACTACGGGCTTGGCGTTCCTGTGCCGGGAACGGATAATACCACTTCGACAGTGCCGGGCAGGATCGATTCGACCAGCACATTCTCGACAAGGATTTCGATGGTAGGCGTAAGTTGATATGTGCCAGCCGCCAGCCCGGTCACATCGATGTTTACGATGATATCCTGCGGGGTCAGCGCGTCGAGCACAGGCAACGGGCCCGAGATGATTACATCCACAGATTGCGGCGAAACCTGCGCGGCAAGACCGTCGCTCAAGCCAATCACGTTAATGGGCTGATTCAACAGCGTTACGCTGGTTTGGATCGGCGAGACCTCAACCGTCACTTGCACGGTTTGCGCGCCCACAATGCTGATGCTTTCCGGCAATAACAGCGCGAGCCGTGTGGAAATAGTTTCCTTCGCATCCTGCAGATCGAGCGTTTCGGTCTCGATCACGCCGGGCAACGCATTCACCAGCTGCGGGTCGGAGGCGAATACGGTGATCACCGGCGGAAACACCGAAATATTTTCAAGCCGATACCCCGCCGCCACCTGCCCGCTAACGACAACCTTCACCGCCACATCGCGGAAACCGCCTTGCTGGCTAACGGGAATGCTGACATGGATCGAGGATGGATTAATCGACACGCCATCTACAACAGCGTTCTGCGCATCAAGCGCCAGCACCGGCAACGCCTGGTCGATACTCTCGCGCGTGCCGGAGAAACTCAACAGGATGCGCGCCCGTTGCACCTTCTCGACCAGCGACTCGGGACCGGAGATCACCACCTCGGTCACATCGGTCTGCGGATCTCCGGCTTGATAGCCCACCGCCGGCTGTCCGCTCAGGGAGAGGTCGATGGGCAGGGCGCGGGTGGCGCGTCGCTCGAGGATCACTGAAACAGAAACAGGGTCCGCAAGAACGAGTTGCACGGGCCGCGCCGCAATCTGAATCTGGATATTCCTTTTGTGTTCGCCCGCGCTCAGGTTGGAAATATCCAGGATGGCGCGGATGGAATTTTCCTGCGCGGAGATCCGCTCCCAGACCGAGCGCGGCGCGCGCAAGGTGACCGCCACGGTGGATGGAATTTCACTGGTGATGATAAGCGACGGCTCCTGCCCGACGATTTCAAGCGGCACCGCAATCGGCGAGCGGATCTCGTCCGGGTCGGCGGCGGTGACGGCGGAAATCCAGACTGCGACGGCGAGGATGAATGCGAGGAGAATCGTTCGTATGTTGGTGGCAAGCCAGCGCATATTATTTATCCCTGCGGAAGAATCGTTGGAACCAGATTTTGCGCGGTGTGGAAACATCGGTCTGATAAAACGCAACGAGGATATTTTCGAGCCGCTCCGGATCGATGCGGCGAATCATGCGCCCGGCATGCGCGATGGAGATCGAACCGCTTTGTTCAGAAACGACCACCGAGACCGCGTCGCTCACTTCGGAGGAGCCGAGCGCGGCGCGATGGCGTAATCCCATCTGTCGTTCGGGGTTGCGAGTGAGGATACCGCTTGCCGAGAGCGGCATTACGCACGCCGCCGCAACCACCTTCCCGTCGGCAATGATGACCCCGCCATCGTGCAGGGGCGTATCTGGGTAAAAGATCTGCAAGAGCAATTCGGGCGTCACTTGCGCGTGCATTTGAACGCCGGTCTCGGCGTATTGCGCAAGGCTGTCGGTGCGCTGCATGACGATCAACGCGCCGTGTTGCCGCGCTGAGAGGCGGCGCGACGCCTCGACCACCGCATGGATCACTTTCACGATATCGGCTTGTTGCGGCTGTCCGCTTCCGGTGACGAAGTTGCCAGCCCGCCCCAGCCGTTCGAGCGCGCGGCGTATCTCCGGGGCAAATATAACCGGGATGGCGAGGAGCAGGGCAGGCAGGGTGCTTTGCACCAACCACGAGAAGGCCGGCAGTTCAAAAAGCGAGGTGAGCAGGATTAAGGCAATAATGAGGAAAATCGCGCCGCGCAACAACACCATTGCCTGGGTATCGCGCAAGGCGTAAAGTAATGCAAAAAAGATCAGCGTGACCAACGCAATATCAAGAACGCTGAGCCAGTTGAGACGCTCGAAAATGAAGAAAATGTTATCGAAAAAGTTCGCCATCGGGTGGAAGTGTAATTCGTAATTGGGGATTGGTAAATGGGCGGGGAATGCCGGCGCATGGCTTTCGCACAGCCCGGGTCGACGACTCTTTTCCGCGTGAATGTTGCGGGGCACACGAGAGTTTTCCCATTTTTCACGGGAGATTCCGCGCTGTCTGCATATAACGCGAGATTTTTATCAAGCGGTAATCTCTCTACCGTACATCTCCATTTTTTACCGCGAAGGGCGCGAAGAACGCCAAGTTTTAAAGGTTTTCTTCGCGCTCTTAGCGGGCTTTGCGGTTCAACT
>JAJTXU010000152.1 GCA_021462845.1 Anaerolineales bacterium | reverse complement strand
CCTTTTTATTGGCTGACATTTTTCAGCGCATCGCCCGTTTGGGCGCTATTCACCCTTCTTTTCACCCTTCCGCCAGCCCATAATTGGCGAAGGTATTGTTATTGACTTCCCTTTTTGCCTCGTTTATCATTATTCCACGCTGAATAGCACTCTCAAATCGAGAGTGCTAATTGTGTAAAGCCATGATCGAACTCACCGAACGCCAGAAGACGTTGCTTCTACTAATTATCCGCGACCACATCGAGTCGGCAAAGCCAGCCAGTTCGCAAAAGTTGGTCGAGAAATTTCATCTCGATCTTTCTCCCGCGACGATTCGCAACGAGATGGCGGCGCTGACCGAGATGGGATATTTGCGACAGCCGCACACCTCCGCCGGGCGCGTGCCGACCGAAGAAGGCTATCGCTATTTCGTCAGCCAGATGATGCCGAACGCCGAATTGCCCGAAGCGGTGCAACACACGATCTCGCACCAATTTCACCAATCTCGCGCCGACATGGATCAATGGATGACGCTCGCCGCTTCGATCCTCGCGCATCAATCACAGGGAGTTTCGGTCATCACCGCGCCGCACGCCGAGCAATCGCGCTTCAAGCATGTCGAGTTAATTTCCACGCAAGGGCGGCAGGTGTTGATGGTGCTGGTCTTTGTCGGAGGGGAAGTGAGTCAGCAGATCCTGACTCTGGCGGAACCCGTGACTCAAGAACGACTCAGCCAGACCGCTACGCGTCTTAACGCCCTTCTGGCTGGTCTCGCCGTGGACAAATTTTCCTCCCTTGCGACTCCCTCGGATCCGCTCGACCAGGATATCCTCACCCTCATCTTGCAAGACGTTCGCCGCACCTCTGAAAGCAATTCGGGTGAAATTTACACAGACGGTTTGACCAACGTGTTATCCGAACCCGAGTTCGCCGAATCAGACGAAGCGCGGCGCGCGTTGAAAATTTTCGAAGAGCGTTCCACACTGCGCGACCTGCTCGCGCGTTCAACGACCAATACCAACATCGGCGGCTTGCAAGTGCTGATCGGCGGCGAGGGCGAATGGGAAGAACTACGTCAGTGTTCGATGGTCATCGCGCGATACGGAGTCTCAGGGATTGCAACGGGGACGCTGGGCGTGTTGGGTCCCATGCGCATGTCGTATACGAAGACCATTCCCACCGTGCGATACGTGGCTGGGTTGCTAAGTAATTTAGTGAATGACACCATCGTTGGTGAATAAAAGTCTATCCGACCGGAATGCGGACTTTAGTCCGCGATTAGGCGGACTGAAGTCCGCGCTCCGGAGTCTAACGTAAAGAGAGTGAAAGCATGACGAATAAGAAGAACCACAAGCACGAAACACACGAGATCAAGATCGAAGCGGAGGCAACGCCCGAATTGGAGAATCAACCTCAAGCGGATGTCGAAGCGTTGATGGGTCAGCTCAAAGACGCGGAAAGCAAACTCGCGGAAAGCGTCGAGGGTTGGCAGAGGTCGCAGGCAGATTTCCAAAATTACAGAAAGCGCGTCGAGCGTGATAATGAAATGAATTACGCTTCGATGAAAAGCGACATCATCAAGAAAATATTGCCCGTGCTGGACGACCTTGAGCGGGCGTTGCAAAACCGTCCCGCCGATGATGCGTGGGGGAGCGGAGTCGAATTGATCGCGCGGAAGTTCCAGAACATTCTCGATGTGGAGGGCGTGAAGCGGATCGAAGCCGCAGGCGCAGAGTTCGACCCGCGATTCCACGAGGCGATCTCGCATGAACACAATGAGGATTTTGAAAGCGGACATGTGATCGAAGTTGTGCAAAACGGATATATGCTTGGCGAGCGCGTGATACGACCTGCGTTGGTGAGAGTGGCGCAATAAATACTGCGTACTGCGTATTGCGTAGTGCGTAGTGGATGTTGTAATGCGACCCTTCGATAAACTCAGGGCAAGCATTCATGTCGCTTGTGGGTTGCGCCAGAATAAGTGCGACATAAATGTCGCGGTACGGAAACCTGATTGGCTAATTGCGTAAAATAAATTACGTAGTACGTAGCACGAAATACGAATCATAGGAGAACTTTTGAATGGCAAAAATTATCGGTATTGATTTAGGCACGACCAACTCCGTCGCGGCGGTGATGCAGGGCGGGGAGCCAGTTGTAATCCCCTCGGCGGAGGGTGAGCGACTCGTCCCGTCGGTTGTGGCGGTGAACAAGAACGGCGAACGACTGGTGGGACGTGTGGCGCGGAATCAGGCGATCACGAATCCGCAGAACACGATCTTTTCGGTGAAGCGTTTTATGGGACGCAAGGCTGATGACCCCGAAGTGGAACGGACGCGAAAGCGCGTGCCATATGCGGTGAACGGCGCAGACAATGGCGATGTGCGCGTGCAACTTGGCGACAAAGAATATTCGGCTCCTGAAGTTTCGGCGATGATCCTCGGCAAGATCAAGCGCGATGCGGAAGCGTATCTCGGCGAGACGATCACGCAAGCGGTCATCACCGTCCCTGCGTATTTCAACGACGCGCAACGCAACGCGACCAAAGACGCGGGCAAGATCGCGGGACTCGAAGTGCTTCGCATCATCAACGAGCCGACGGCTTCGTCGCTGGCGTATGGACTCGACAAAAAGAAAAATGAAATTATCGCGGTGTACGATCTCGGCGGCGGCACGTTCGACATTTCGATCCTCGATGTGGGCGACGGCGTGTTCCAAGTCCGCGCGACGAGCGGCGATACGTTCCTCGGCGGCGACGATTTCGACCTCCGCATCATGGATCATCTTATCGAGCAATTCAAAAAAGACAGCGGCATTGACTTGCACAATGATCGCCAAGCCTTGCAGAGATTAAAAGAAGCCAGCGAAAAAGCGAAGATCGAACTTTCGACCACGATGCAAACGGAAATCAACTTGCCGTATCTGACCGCTGATGCGACGGGACCAAAACATTTGGTGATGACCCTCACTCGCTCCAAACTCGAACAACTCACAGCCGATCTTGTTGACCGCACGATCGCTCCGCTCAAACAAGCATTGTCCGACGCGGGCTTGCAAGCCAGTCAGATCAACGAGGTGGTGATGGTCGGCGGCATGACGCGTATGCCTGCCGTGCAAGAGCGCGTCCGCGCGTTCTTTGGCAAGGAACCGCACAAAGGCGTGAACCCCGATGAAGTTGTCGCGGTCGGCGCGGCGATTCAGGCGGGCGTGCTGGGCGGCGACGTGAAAGATATTCTGTTGCTGGATGTCGCTCCGCTCTCGCTCGCCATCGAGACGTTGGGCGGGGTCGCCACAACTCAGATCGAACGCAACACGACGATTCCGACTCGCAAATCACAGGTTTTTTCGACCGCGTCTGATAGCCAGACGCAAGTTGAGATCCACGTTTTGCAAGGCGAGCGCCCGATGGCGGCGGATAACAAGTCGCTGGGCAAGTTCATCCTCGATGGGATTCCCCCCGCGCCGCGCGGCGTTCCACAGATCGAAGTGACGTTCGATGTGGACGCGAACGGCATCCTCAAAGTCAGCGCGCAGGATAAAGCGACGGGACGCTCGCAACACATCACGATCACCGCGTCGTCGGGCTTGTCGGATGCCGAAGTTGAGCAGATGAAGAAAGACGCGGAATCTCATGCCGAAGAAGATCGCAAACGCAAAGACTTGATCGAAGCGCGCAATCATGCCGATAACACCGTCTACGCGGCGGAGAAGGCGTTGCGCGAGTTCGGCGAGAAAGTTCCCGCTGAAATAAAAACCGAGATCGAGACGAACGTCGCCGCGGTGAAGAAAGCCGCGGAGGGTGAAGATGCGTCGGCGATCAAAGCCGCCACAGACGCGCTAGGGCAAGTGATTCAAAAGATTGGAGCGAGCGTCTACGAGAATCCAGCCGCGGGTGGGGGAGAGGCGGGTCCTTCATCCAGTGAGAATCCTGATGTGGTTGAGGGTGAAGTGAAAGAATAGGAAAGCCGAGAATTAGAGGATTGGAGAATTCTCTATTTCTCTAATCCTCTATTCCTCTTGATCTATGAGCAACGATTATTACGAAACCCTGGGTGTTGGAAAGAACGCGAGCGACGATGAGATCAAAGGCGCGTTCCGTAAACTCGCGCGTCAGTATCATCCCGATGTGAACAAGGAAGCGCACGCCGAGGAGAAGTTCAAGGAGATCAACGAGGCGTACGGCGTGCTGTCGGATGCGGATAAGCGCGCGCGCTACGATCGCTTCGGAAAAGCAGGGCTGGGCGGCGCGGGCGGATTCCACGACTACACCTCGGACTTCGGCGATATTTTTGAGGACCTCTTCCGCGGATTTGGATTCTCGACGGGCGGCGGACGTTCGCGTCGGTCGCCGCGGCGCGGGCGCGATCTGCAAATGCAGATTTCACTGACGTTCGAAGAGTCGGTGTTCGGCGTTGAGAAAGAGATCGAATTCCAGCGCGAAGAAACTTGCTCGCATTGCAATGGCAATGGCGCGGAGCCTGGCACGTCGCCTGTGAAATGCGCAACGTGTAACGGTCAAGGTGAAGTGCGAACCGTGCGCCAAACATTTTTAGGTCAGATGGTGCAGTCGTCTACATGCCCAACGTGTAACGGGCGCGGCGAGACGATCTCATCTCCGTGTAAGACTTGCCGCGGAAGCGGATTGGAACGCAAGAAGGTAAAGAAGAAGGTGCAGATTCCCGCGGGCGTGGATGTTGGTACGCAGATCCGTTTGTCAGGCGAGGGCGGTCCCGGCGAGAACGGCGGTCCGAACGGAAGTTTGTATCTCATGCTGGATGTGAAGCCGCATAAATTTTTCAAACGCCGCGAGAACGATATATTATTGAATCTCGACATCAACATTGCGCAAGCCGCGCTCGGCGCGGAAATTGAAGTGCCGACGATTGACGGCGATGAGAAGTTGAAGATCCCCGCAGGGACTCAACCCGGCAAAGTGTTTCATCTAAAGCACAAAGGCGTGCCGCATGTGCGCAGGAGCGGACGCGGCGATCAGCTGGTGCTGGTCAATGTGGCGATCCCCACGAAGTTGACGAAGGAACAACGCGAGTTATTCGAACAGTTGGCAGAGAGTTTGGGGACGACGGTCAAGCCGCAGGAGAAGGGATTCTTAGATTGGTTGAATGAGGCGTTGGGGGGATAAAAGAGAGAGGATTGGAGAATTAGAGAATTGAGATTGGAGATTAGAGACTGGAGACTGGGGTGAGTAATTGGTAGTTTGTAAGTGGTAATTGGCGAGTGGACGAGAGTTCGCTCGTTTTGTTTTACTGATTAGGTTGGGGTTTTACTTTTTACTCGTTGACTTACTTGTTATTTGGTAAACTCCCATTACGAAAGGAAAAGATTATGGAAGGATATATTACCGTCAAAGGTCAGATCGTTATTCCTGCCGAACTGAGGCGGAAGTATGGGATCACGCCAAATACGCGGATCGCCATATTGGATAACGGCAATGAGATCATCTTGCGACCGATAACTAATATTACAACGCAAAGTCGGCGTTTTCTCGAAGGAAAATCGGGCACAAATTAGCGGTTTTTACTCGTAACCTTGCGCTGTAATACTAAAGAGCATCTCAAGAAATTACAAGGCTCTTTGAAGGGATCAAACGCGCTGGATGTGTTGCTGGATGAACGCCGAAAAGATAAGGAACGAGAAGATACAAAATTCCGTCGTTCTCAGTCAAGCGCGTGACGAGTGGACGAGAGTCTGCTCGTTGTGTTTTATAATGCGGGGACTTTATGATGAAAACATTGATGCGAATTTGGGGCATGTTTCCGTTGTGGGCGCACACGCTCGCGGCGATAATTTTGCGTCCGCGGTTTCGGGTGGGAGTTGCCGCGCTGGTCTTCGATGAGCAGGGCAGGGTGCTGTTGTTCAAACACACGTATCGCAAGTTTGCGTGGGGGATTCCCGTGGGCGGGTTGGAATATGGCGAGCAACCCGAGGAGGGAGTGAAACGCGAGTTTTATGAGGAGTCTGGGTTAACGATCAACGTGGAGCGATTATTGTTTGCCGACAGTTCCAAGTTATTTCGGCATGTGACATTGATGTACCTGTGCAAGATCATCGGCGGAGAATTCCGCGAGAGTTACGAAGTATCTGAGATGAAATATTTCGACGTGAACGATCTGCCGCGCATGATCTTCGACGAAAAAGATTTGATCCGCTCCGTTCACAAGGATATTTGGAGCGTCTTGTGAACAACATATTTCTTGTCGGCGTAGGCGGATTTATTGGCTCAGTATTGCGTTACCTTGTCGGCAATTATCTTCACCAGTCTAACAGAGATTTTCCATTTGGAACTTTGGTTGTCAATGTAGTTGGCTGTTTTGCCATTGGTTTTCTTTCTCATTTAGCTGAAGCGCATGGAATGTTCGAAGAGCATACGCAAAGCTTTATATTCATCGGCATTCTCGGTGGCTTCACTACCTTTTCTTCCTTTGGTAACGAAACGATAAAACTCGCGCGAGATAGTCAGGTAATGAATGCGTTTGCCAATGTAAGCGCGAATGTGATTCTTGGTCTGATCGCAGTCTGGCTTGGGCGCGCGCTGGCGGCAATGGTTTGGAGATAAAACATGAACTGGCTTGAAATTTCAATGACGGTGGACGGTGAACTCGCCGAATCGGTGGCGGATGTGTTCGCGCGTTTCGCGCCCAACGGCGTGATGACCGAACAGGGCGTGAAATATAACGACGAGGAAGACGCCGGCACGCCGACGGGCCCCATCACCGTCCGCGCGTATTTGGAGGTGAACGATCAACTCGAAGAGACGCGGCAGAAACTCGAAGAGTCGCTTTTTTATTTGGGGATGATCCAGCCTCTGCCGACTCCCGTCTACAAACAGATCGCCGATCAAAACTGGATGGAGGCTTGGAAACAACACTACAAGCCGATCCGTATCGGCAAGCGACTCCTCATCCTGCCCGCGTGGATGGAATCTGCCGAACCGAATCGCGTAGCCATTAAGATAGACCCCGGCATGGCGTTTGGAACGGGAACGCATCCCACGACGCAGTTGTGTCTTGAGCTATTGGAATTAATGTTTTGGGAAAGAGGAAAGACGAAAGAAGGCGATGAGTCTTTCAACTTTCCTCTTTCTTGCATTGATGTCGGCTGTGGTTCGGGGATTTTATCCATCGCCGCGATAAAACTTGGCGCGGAAAAAGTTTTGGGCGTGGATATTGACCCTGAATCGCTTGTCAATTCGCGTGAAAATGCGGAAACGAACAATGTAGGGGACGAGTTAATCCTTGGCGTGGGATCGGTGACTGAAATCCTCGAAGGCAAATTTCCGTTCAAGTCCGCGCCGTTGGTGGTGGCGAATATCCTCGCGCCGGTGATCGTCCGTCTCTTCGACGCGGGGCTGGCGGATCTGGTCGAAGAGGGCGGCTCGATCATCCTGAGCGGAATCCTGCAAGAGCAGAAGAAAAGCGTCCTAGAGGCGGCGCAGGCGAAACGTCTGATAATGACCGAGTGGCGACAGAGGGGCGATTGGGTCGCGCTGACGATGAGTCGCGGTTGAGTCCCCACGAAGTACCATCGCCTTGAAAGAGCGAAATGATAAAATAGCGCACAATCTAAATTCAAAAGGAGAATGAGAAATGAAACCAAAGGCACGTATGCTTTTCGCCATCGCCGTGCTCGCCATCGCCGCGCTGGCTTGCCAGGGATTATCTACAGGCGGCGGAGCGAAGGTCATCTTGAGCGACAATTTTTCCTCCGAGGCATGGGGCACCGGTTCCGATGCCGATAGCTCGGTTGAATATGCGGGCGACGCGCTGAACTTCTTTATCATCCGCGACCTGTATTTCGTGTGGAGCACCCCGAACGCCGAGAATTATCAAAACGTCCACATCGAAGTTACCGCCAATAACAACTCCACCGATTCGACCGGCGCGTTCGGCATCATCTGCAACATGCAGGTCACCGATGTTTCGTATTACTTCGCCATCACCGGCGCGGGTCAATACGCCATCGGCAAATCGGCTGTGGCGCAAGACGATGTCTTCCTCACCAACAACGATACCTGGCAGATCTCCGACGCGATCACATCAGGCGCTTCGTCCTATCGGATCGGCGCAGACTGCGGCAGTAACGGGACCTTGACGCTGTATGTGGATGGCAAGCAAGTAGACTCGGTCGTCGACACCACCTACACCACCGGTAACGTGGCGTTGTTTGCGTGGAGCGGCGACCAAGCCTCCGGCACGAACGTTTCGTTCGACGATTTCCAGATGACCGAACTGCCTTAAGCCTCAGGCTGGCAAGATGAATCCTGCGTCTTCACCGGCGCAGGATTTTTTATTTCACATGACGGGTTTCTGTGCTATGATTCAAACACGATGGATCGCCGCCGACTTATCCAATACCTGCTCCTCAATGCGTTCATTTCTGCCTGCGTGACCGGCGCGATTCTGTTCTGGTACGACCGCAATTACCGACAGGCGGCTCTTTCCCCGGTGCAGCCTGCCGCGCCCGCGCAAGTTGACTCGACCTCCCAGCCCTCGCTCAGCCCCAACGTAGATATCCCCGTCGAGATCGTCAGCATCGTCGGCGCAGGGACGCTCACCGCCGAGTCGGTCGTCGTCCGCAATGCGGGAGATGAGCCGTTGAATCTGGCGAACTGGCAATTGCAAGACTCGGATAAAAATATCTTCATCTTCCCCAATCTCACGTTGAACAATGACGGCGCGGTGCAAGTTCATACAACTTCTGGAACGAACACGGTCATTGATTTATACTGGGGCGAGACCGAACCCGTCTGGCAATCGGGCGAGGAAGCCGCACTGCTCGACCCAAGCGGAAATGTTCGAGCGGTGTATCAAGTGCCGTAAGAGGTGAACTATGAGACAAGTTATCGTTTACTCAGGTGAAGATGGTTATTTTGTAGCGGAATGTCCGAGCCTGCCTGGTTGTATCAGCCAGGGTGAGACTCGTGAAGAAGCGATTGCCAATATCAAGGAAGCAATTGCGGGTTACATTGCGGCGCTGGAAGAGGACAATCCAACCTAGCATCGCAAGCGCTCGCGTTTGTACCGCAAAGTTCACTTTGCGCTTACGTATCGCTCAATAGTTGAATCGCAAGATAAATCTTGCGGTACTGATCACTGCTCACTGCTCACTATTCACTGATAACTGATCTACTAAAATGACCCAAGCCCTCTACCGAAAATACCGACCTCAAGATTGGACCGCTGTGATGGGGCAAGATCACATCGTGACCACGTTGACGAACGCGATCAAGGCT
>JAJTXU010000151.1 GCA_021462845.1 Anaerolineales bacterium | reverse complement strand
CAGATGACGAACGTTCAAACCTGGTGGGATTTGTTCTTTGGCGAACATTAATCCTTTTTGGATGACCAACCGACTCTCGCTCTTCCCCGAATCGACTCGTGTGCGCGGCGACTCGTTCTTCCTCGCGGGACATTCCCTCGCCTCTCTCGCGGACGCGCATGGGACTCCGCTTTACCTCTACGATCGCGCCACCCTCGACCTTGCCGTGGCGGAATATCAATCCGCGCTGCGAACGTATTATCCCGGCGAGTCTCACATCACGTACGCGGGCAAAGCCTTTCTTTGCAAAGCCATCGCCGCATGGACTCAACTCCACAACTTGACGGTGGATTGCACCGGCGAAGGCGAGATCGGAATCGCAATCGCAGGCGGTGTGCCGCGTGAAAAGATTCTTGTACATGGGGTGAACAAATCGGCGGCGGATTTGAAGTCTGCTTTTGAACATGCGGGCACGATCGTTGTTGACAACCTAACTGAACTGAAAAATGTAGTAACGACTTCAGTCGTTATTAAATTGGCGACTGACCCCGCAGGGGCGCTTCGCGGAGTCGCCACTACGATGCCAAATCTCTGGTTGCGCCTCCTGCCCGGCGTTGCCGTCACAACGCATCATTCGCACACACAGACAGGACAACATGACAGCAAATTTGGTATGACACGCGATGAAATTATCGAAGCGGCAAAATTCTGCAAGGAAAACAATTTACCGCTCAATGGGATTCACTTCCACCAAGGCTCCAACTTCCGCGACCCGGAGCCGTTGATCCCCGCGATTGACCTCGCCCTCGACATCGCCAAAGAGATCGGACTCAGCGGCGAGTGGCATTTTTGTCCCGGCGGCGGATGGGGCGTGGCATATCACGAAGATGAATTGCCGAACCCGTCCATTGAAAATTACGCGCGCGGAATCGCCGAAGCGGTGATCGAGGGATGCAAATCACGCGGACTCGATCTCCCCGTTTTGCATCTCGAACCGGGGCGCAGTCTCGTGGCGCGGGCGGGCGTGGCGATCTATCGCGTTGGCGCGATCAAACAACGCGGCGACAAAACATGGATACTTACCGACGGCGGCATGGCGGATAATCCGCGCTTTGCGTTGTATGGCGCGAAATACTCTTGCTTGCCCGTTGAAGGACTGGATCGAGAAATCAGCGCGAAGGTTTCGATTGCGGGTCCGTATTGCGAATCGGGAGACATACTCATCGAAGATCTGCCGATGCCTGAATTGAAAGAAGGCGAGTTGATCGCCATCCCTGTTTCGGGCGCGTATCACTTGAGCATGTCGTCCAATTACAACGGCGCGCGGCGACCAGAGGCGTTGATGGTGGAAGAGGGAAAGGTGGATGTGATGTTGAGGAGGGAGACGTTGGATGATTTGCTCAGGCGCGATCCATGACCACAAATACCGACCTGTTTCTCAAACGCCTGCGCGCCTCCGAATTCCTTCGCGGATTGGACGATGGCGCGTTAATGCAAATTGCCGAGAGCGCAACGTGGAAAGTCTATCCGCCCAATGCGGTCATCTTTTGGGAAGGGGATAACGAATCGAATTTGTATTTCCTGCAATATGGTTCGCTCAAAGCGATGAAGACCTCCGCCGATGGGCGCGAACAGGTTTTGCGATTTCTCTATGCGGGCGAGGTGTTCAATGAAGTCGGGGCGCTGGCGCGGAAGCCGAATCCTGCCACAGCCATCGCGTTGGAAGAGTCGGGCGTATGGCTTCTTCCGCGTCACACGCTGGACAAGATTTTGTTGGAACATCCGCAGGTGGCGTTGCAGATTATCGAGAACATGGCAGACAAGATCGTCGGGCTGGTCACGCTCGCCGCAGATTTATCCTTGAAAACGGTGGAGGCGCGATTTGTGAGTCTGCTGTTGGAGCAGGCTGAAGGGGACGTGATCGAGCGCCGCCGCTGGACGAACCAGACCGAACTCGCGGCAAGACTCGGCACCGTCCCCGATGTGTTGAGTCGCGTCATCCGCGAACTGACGAAGGCGGGATTGATCGAAATGGACAGACAATCCATCCGCATTTTGGATCGAGCAGGATTATCGGCGCGGGCGCAACGAGAAGAAAAATCTTAAACACAAATTTGCGTACTTCGTGCCTTTGCGGTTAAAACGCATTTGATTTACCCGACAAAAGTCGGGGCATGAAATGGGGGCAAGGGGTAAAGTTTGGGCATACAAGGAGTTGTTATGCCCGACATCTATTTCCCAGACACAAAATCCAAAGCCGTCTTTGCCGCCGATGGACCGAAGCCACAGTTCCTGATTGACGCGCCGCAGTTTAAGGCGCTGGTGGTCGGTCTCGAAGCGGGGCAACAGATTCCCGTCCACCCTGGCGAGGCCGCCATGTATCATTTTCTCGAAGGCGAGGGACTGATGACAGTGGGCGATGAGACGTTCGTCATCAAACCTGGCGTAACGGTTATCGCGCCCAGCGGCATCAGGCGCGGCATGAACGCCAAAACGCGCATCGTATTTCTCGGCTCGAAGGGAGCGTCCTAGTACCGCAAAGTTCACTTTGCGAAAACTGACAAGGTGAACCTTGTCGCACTGAATCTGCCAAAGGAAAACCATGCCCATCCCTTATCTCCTCACCACCTTGCTTTACATCTTCGTCGCGCTCTTCATCGCGGCGGATGCGTCCTTCGTCAGCCTGAACTGGCTGAGCGCGTTTCCCGCCTTGCGGTGGGTGCGCGTTCACTTCATCACTCTTGGCGTGCTCTCGCAAATCATCTTTGGTTTGCTTCCCGTTCTTGTCGCGTCGCTTGCCAAAAAGCCAAAACCCGCCTTTCGCTGGGACATCTGGCTGGCTCTCAACGCTGGCTTGGTCGCATTGATTGCGGGATTCGCGGGCGTCAACCATCCGATGATCTTCGCGGGCGGCACACTCATCTTTATCGCCGCGACTCTCCTCCTGCTCCAACTCTGGAGAGCGCGTGGCGGCGATGCGCCTGCCTCGCTTAAGTTTTACATCGCGGGCGTGTTTTACTTATTCATCGGCATCATTGTCGGCACAGGCTTGTGGCTCAATTGGAGCGAAGCCCTTTACATCAAAGTACCGCTTGAAGTACACATCCACGCCAACTCATGGGGTTTCATGTCGCTGGTCTTCGCGGGTCTGCTCGTGGATTTCATCCCCATGATTACGGGTCGCCCTCTCGGCGGGAAGAATTCTGTCGCTTACATGTACTGGGGCATGACTCTCGGCGCATTCGGGCTCGTGCTCGGACCCTGGCTGGGCGGCTCGCTTCCTCCAACTGTGACAGGCTTGATCTTGCATCTCTCAGCCACGATTCTATTGATCGTTCTGGCGGGACGCGCCCTCAAAGCCAGCGGTCATCTCTCGACGGCGGGCGGCTGGCATTTGCTCGCCTCGTATACGTGGATTCTCCTCCCCGTCCTCATCGCTCCGCTGATCTTGACTCACGTCATCGCGGGCGGACCCGTCGAGTCGATTGCGCCTCAACCCTTAATTTATGGCTGGGTACTGCAATTCGGCATCGCCCTCATCCCATACATTGCCCGCCGCTTCTTCCTCAAACAGGAGAATCCCCAACTTGGCGGCAACTGGTTTAGCCTGGCGGGCATTGCGCTCGGAAGCGTACTCGTCTGGGTGAGCATCTTCCTCGTGGATATTCGCGGCGTATTGTATGGCGTCGGCTTCGCCCTCTACGCGCTGGCAATCATTCCTCCCGTCAACGAATTGTTCGAAATCGTCCGCGACGGGTTCAGAAAGATCGAGTCGACATAAATCGCAAAATAAATTTCCCTGGCGCTTGCACGCCAGGGCAAGTGTGCGGTACTGAAAATCCTATGAATATCTTCCTCGCCAAACTTCCCTCCATCCTCGCCTTCCTCGTCGGCGCAATGTCCATCGTCGCAGGCGGGATGGTCATGCGCGGCTGGCGACCTGGCTATAACATCCTCTCGTGGCTGCCCGTTTATAACTTTGTCGTCGGCTTGCTGACTCTCATCCCCGCGTACCTGCTTTGGGTGGGCGGTCGTTACGCCACCGCCGCTTCCATCATAATCTTCGCCCTGCACGCGACGATCCTGATCCTCCTGCTCGTTGTCTTTCACGGACAAGCCGCATCTCAAAGCATCGGCGCAATGTCTTTCCGCGTAGTGATGTGGATCGTCATCCTCGCTTTGTTATGGTTTCGAAGATAATGCGGCAAGTTGGTTTCATCATGTCTTCATGCTCAGTTCACAACAGGCAGTTATAATTTCTTCAATTCACCCAAGGAGGTCTTCATGTCACAATCCACGCCCGCTCGTTACAGTCCCCGTCTGGTCACGCTTCATTGGCTGACCGCTTTGCTCGTCTTTGCCGCGTTCGCGCTCGGCAAATATTCCAGTTTTCTTCCAAACGATACAGGCAAGATCGCGTCGCTGGCGATCCACATGATCTTGGGAATCGCAATGCTGATCGTGATCGTCGTCCGCTTCACCGTGCGGATGAAGACCCCGCATCCCGCCTACGCATCCACAGGCAGCGCCTTTCTGGACGGACTCGGCAAGTTCGTGCATTACGCGCTCTACCTGCTGGTGTTCCTCATGGCGGTCAGCGGAATGGCGCTCTCCATACAGGCGGAACTTCCGCCCATTGTTTTCTTCGGGTCGGGCGCGTCTCTGCCCGTAAACTTCCACGATTTCGCGGCGCGCGCCCTGCACGGTTTCATCGCGCCCGCGCTTTTCCTGCTCATTCTTCTGCATGTCGGCGCGGCGTTCTATCATCAGCTGTTCATCAAAGACAGATTGTTCGCGCGCATGGGGTACGGAAAATAATCATCACATCTGATTACCTTACACAACGCTTTTTGGACGCGGAAAAACGCTGATTTTCGCCGTGAATCAGCGTCCCGATTTTGAAAGTGTAAGGTAATCAATCATCACATCCGCTTCTTCGGGAGTTGCGCATCGCCCATGTAAAAGACACCTGCGCATCATCAAACAGCCGACTTGGATAAACGAGTCGGCTGTTTTTATTGCGTGATATTTCGAGTTAACTATGTTATAACAACCTAACAATGAAATACAATGTTATTGCGCTCACTCAACTCAACAGTGACCAAATAAAAAAATTAGGTTTCCTTCATCAACGCATCCTGCATTCATTGTTGACCGATCTTGGCGCGCCGTTCCTTGAGCGCTACTACCAGCTCGCCCGCGCGGACTCGTCGGTGATTGGGATGTGCGCATTGGGCGCGGACGGGAATCCGCTGGGGTGGGCGGTGGGGTCGCCAACGCCGGAGCAGGTTGCCCGTCGGATGAGCGAGGCGCGGGTGTGGTTTATCCTCCAACTGTTGAAGGTGTTGGTCGCGAATCCAAAAGCGATCTGGCAGGCGTTCATCTCCTCGCGGTCGGCGTCTGTTGCGATGAAACCGGGCGCGGTCGAGTTGACGTATATCGGCGTGGATGAATCTGCGCGCAATCAGGGATTAGGGCATGAGTTGCTGGAAGCGTTCATCGAAGCCGCGCGCGCGAGGCGATTTTCCTCCGTTGAGTTGAGCGTGGAAACCGGGAACGCCGCCGCGATTGCATTGTATACTAGGGTTGGTTTTCGCGTGGCGCGTTCGTACACAGAAGGCGCGTTCGATCGTCATCGCATGGAATTGATTCTCAAATGAAAGTTCTCCTTCGTAAAATCGAATCGTTTGCCGGGCCGCGTTACGCGCCGTGGCTTTTTTTGATTGTCGCGTTTCTTGCCTACGGCTTGTTGTTTTGGCGTCATGGCTTTTACTGGGACGATTTGCCGATGACGTGGATCCGTTACGAGTTGGGGCGCGAAGCGATGGCGAAATACTTCTCGACGGCGCGACCCGTGTGGGCGGTGTTGTATCAGGTGACGACGACCTTCCTTCCGCCTGTGCCGACGGCGTGGCAGGTTTTTTCGATCTTGTGGCGCTGGCTCAGCGTGGTGTTGTTCTGGCAACTCGTCCGCGAACTGTGGCGCGACCGTGAAAAGATGGCGGCGCTGGCGGGGCTGTTGTTGTTGCTTTACCCGGGCTTCAATTTGCAGTATGCATCTTTCCTCACCACGCATTTTTGGATCGTGCTCGGTTTCTTCTTTGCGTCGTTCTTGCTGATGTTGCGGGCGATGAATTCGCCTTCGCGTTATTGGCTGTTCACCGGCCTGGCGATGATCCTCTCCGCGCTTAATCTGTGGATGCTCGAATACTTTTATTCGCTCGAACTTGTCCGCGCGGCGGTTATTTTTTACGCATTGCGGCAAAGCGCGTGGGGAGAAAAAATATTTCAAACGGCGTTGCGCGCGCTTCGGCATTGGCTTCCATATCTGCTCGTCTTCCTCGCGAATATTTTATATCGCGTGTTCGTGTTTACGAATGTGGCGTATCAAAATGTATTCTTCGCCGAATTGCGGGCGGACCCGCTTCAGGCAATTCTCGGCTTGAGCAAAAATATCGCGGCGGATCTCTGGCTCGCCTCGGCGCAGGCGTTTGGAACGATTTTCATATTTCCAAACATTACGCTCGATGGTCCGCTCACGACGTTGATGTATCTTACGGTGGTAATCGTCGTCGGCGCGTTGGCGGTGATCTTCTTCGGAAGCGCAAGCGCCCAAGCCCAAAAACAATCGGCGTACTGGGCGATCGGAATTGGCTTGACCGCCATGCTTCTCGGCGGAGGTCCCTATTGGCTGGCGTCTCTCAATATCAGCCTGTCGTTTCCCGCGAGTCGTTTTACCATGTCGTTCATGTTCGGCGCGTGTTTATTGATCGCGGGTCTGGTTGAGTTAATTCCAACAAAATTTCGCGTGGCGTTCATCGCCGCGCTGGTGGCATTGTCTGCGGGGCGGCAGGTGATGATCGGCGATTCGTTTTTGCGGGATTGGCAGGCGCAGAAAAATCTGTTCTGGCAAATGCGCTGGCGCGCGCCCGCGCTCCAACCCGATACGCTTGTGTTGATGAATGAACATCTTGTGTATTACGCCGATAACTCGATCAGCGCGGGCTTGAATTGGATCTATGACCCCACCGCGAACGCGGACGATATCCATTACGTTATCTTTTATCCGAGCAACCGCCTCAACGGTTCGCTCGTTTCTCTCGAGCCGAACACGCCCGTTCGCTACAGTTATATTGCGGGCGAATTCAACGGAAACACATCGGATGCCCTCGCGTTTTATTATGATCCGCCGTATTGTCTCCGTTTGCTTGATCCTGATCTGGACACGCGCAACCGCTTCATTTCGGACCTCAGCCTGATGCGCCAGGCGGCGGCGTTATCCAACCCCCAGCGGATTCTGCGCGAGCCCGTCGCATCCATGCCCGCGTTCTACGGGACGGAACCTCCGCATGGATGGTGTTACTACTTCCAACAAGCGGAACTCGCGCGTCAATTCGGCGATTGGGACGAAGTGAATCGTCTTGCCAATTCCGCGTTCAGGCTGGATGAGCATTTCAACAATCCCGTTGAGTTATTCGTCTTCATCGAAGGTTATGCTCACGCGGGCGATTGGGATGATGCGATTCGATTGTCGAAAGAAGCGCGACAAGTCTCGAAGAGTTACGTTGATCCCCTATTGTGCAAGTTGTGGAAGCGTATCGAAACACAAACAACATCAAGCGAAGGACAAGCTGATGCGCTGAATGAAATCCAAAATCTGATCGAATGTCCCGATGAGTGATCGCAAAAACTTTTCACGACAGATAATCCCGAAGGGATGGTAGGATTATTGATCGATATGATACCTTCTGTAATCCCGAAGGGATGACATGATTTCAATGCCTATGACACCCCTTCGGGGTTTGATTTTTGTTTCACATCGCACACTATAATCATGTGACCCCTTCGGGGTCTTACAGGGTTGATCCGACCCGATCATGTTGTAGAATCATTTGACCCGTTTCGACACGTTGAGCGAAAGACGAACCGTCAACGCATCGCCTTCGGGGTCTTAGACCTATGAAATTCCTTCGCCCACCCGTCGTTCTTCTTCTCGTCGCCATCCTCGCTTACGGATTGCTTATCCCGCACCTCGGCTTTTATTGGGACGACCTGCCCATCTCGTGGATTCGCTACCAACTCG
Source organism: Anaerolineales bacterium (assembly GCA_021462845.1). Classification (GTDB taxonomy): domain Bacteria; phylum Chloroflexota; class Anaerolineae; order Anaerolineales; family Villigracilaceae; genus Defluviilinea. Next base: position 1,196 of record JAJTXU010000151.1, on the reverse strand, counting down.
GCTCCGAAGCGTTGACGCGATACTTCTCAACCAATCGTCCCGTGTGGGGGTTGTTGTATCAGGTCACCACGCGCATCCTTCCCGATCAACCCATCTATTGGCAAATCTTCGCGTTGATCTGGCGTTGGCTCGGCGCAGTTGTCGTCTTCGCCATCATCGAAAAACTGTGGAAGGGCAAGCCGCGCCTTGCGTTGGGCGTCGCGCTTCTCTTTTTGGTCTACCCTGGATTCACTCAACAATGGTCGGCGTTTTTATACAGCCACTTTTTTATCGTGCTGTTTTTCTTTTTGTTGTCTTATCTGCTAACCCTTCGCGCCATCGAAGAGCCGACTCGTTTCTGGGGATTGACCGCGCTCAGCCTCGTTTTCTCCGCGCTCAATTTATGGATGATGGAATATTTCTACGTGCTGGAACTGATGCGTGTGGGAGTCATCCTCACCGCCTTGCGAAATGAGAAGATGAGTCTGCGCGAGAGGGCGGTCAAAACTTTCAAGTTGTGGCTTCCCTATTTGATCGTTTTCATTCTGGCGGTTCTCTCGCGGCTGTTCGTCTTCAACAATCAAGTCTACGGCATTGGCTTGGGAGACTCGTTGAAGTCTGCGCCGCTGGAGACGCTCATCAACCTTGCGCGGAACATCCGCTTCACGCTGACCCTCGTCCTCCGCGATGCGTGGGTGCAAGTGACGCAATTGCCAAACATCGTATCGGCGGAGTCTATTCTTAATTCATATTACATCGTCGTTGCGTTGGCGATCCTTGTCTTGGTCGCGGGGTTTTTGTTTACTTCACAAGACCGTAGTAACGACTTCAGTCGTTCGGATACAAAGCGACTAAAGTCGCCACTACTTGAAGTACTGAGCCGAGATTCCCTCTGGATGATCGGCTTGGGAATTTTCACTCTTCTTCTTTCGGGCTGGCCCTTCTGGCTGGTGGGATTTATCCCGTCGTTGGCGTGGCCCGCGAGCCGTTTTACGCTTCCGTTCATGTTCGGTGCCAGTTTGGTTTTCGCTGGCATTATTAACTTGATTCCCTGGGAGCGGATTCGAATCGCTTTAATTGTTTCGTTGGTTGGGCTTGCCGTTGGCTATCAATTTTTGCTGGCAAACAACTACAAGCAAGATTGGGAAACTCAAAAAGAATTATTCTGGCAACTGACATGGCGCGCGCCTAGTTTGCAACCCGATACCGCGATCATC
>JAJTXU010000150.1 GCA_021462845.1 Anaerolineales bacterium | reverse complement strand
GTTGCGTCAATTGCGCCTGTTGGAATTTCGTTATGTGAAGAACGCCGCACCCGAAGCGGACTTCCCCGATGCGGGCGACGCGCTATCCCAACTGCGCTTGCGAAAAGATAAAACGGAAGTGGAAGCCATGCGCCGCGCGGTGCAGATCGCCCAGTCCGCGCTTGAAGCGACGATTCCATTGATCAAGATCGGCATGACCGAAAAAGAATTGTCCTCCGAGTTGGTGATCCAATTGTTCAAGCACGGCTCCGATCCCGAAATGCCTTTCAGCCCGATCGTTTCAGCGGGACCGAACTCGGCAAATCCGCACGCCTCGCCGTCCGAACGAAAATTGCAAGCGGGCGATTTGCTCGTTGTGGATTGGGGCGCGGCGCACAGCGGATATATCTCTGACCTCACGCGCGCGTTTGCCGTGGGCGAGGTGGATGCGGAGTATGCGAAGATCCACAAGATCGTGCAGGAGGCGAATGCGGCTGGTCGCGCCGCCTCGAAGCCCGGCGTCCCGTGCGCGAACGTGGATAAAGCCGCGCGCGATGTGATCGAACAAGCAGGCTATGGAAAATATTTCACGCATCGCACCGGTCACGGCATTGGCATGGAAGGTCACGAAGACCCCTATATGCGCGGCGACAACATGCAATTGCTCGAACCCGGCATGGCGTTCACCGTTGAACCGGGAATCTATCTGGCTGGAAGGAACGGCGTCCGCATCGAGGATAACGTCGTCATCACCGAATCCGGCGCGGATGTATTGTCCGATATATCGAGGGAGATGCGGGTGGTTGGGTAGTTTTTTTGCCGCGAATTGCGCGAATACTTCGACAGGCTCAGCACAAGCTTCACGAATTTTTAAAACCTTTCGCGCTAATGCGCGGCTGAGGCTTTGGATGTTTTATGACTGAGATAATTCACAAGGCGTTGTCGTTCGCCATCATTGGCGCTGCGATGGAAGTGCACAGAATCCTCGGTCCCGGTTTCCTTGAGGCGGTTTATCAAGCTGCCCTTGAAAAGGAGTTAACGCTACGAGGCATTCCTTTTCAGCATCAGGTTGAACTTCCCGTCTCATACAAAGGAGACGTGCTTGGCGTGTACAAAGCCGATCTTGTAGTTGATGGAAAAATTATCGTTGAGATCAAAAGCATTTCAAGGCTGAATGCTTCTCATCAGGCGCAGGCTCTTCATTATCTTGCCTCAACAGGTTTGGAACTCGCTATTCTGATCAATTTTGGCGCTGGCTCTTTGGAACACCATCGCGTCGTTAAGTCACAAAATAAAAGTTCGCGCTAATTCGCGAAATTCGCGGCTGAGGGTTTAGAAGACCATGACCTTGATGCGACACGTTGACCCGAAAGAAGCGGATGCGCTAACTCAAATCGCTTTGTCTGCCAAACGTCACTGGGGCTACCCCGAACGGTGGATGGAAATTTGGACTCCGCAATTGACCTTTACGTCCAGCTACTTTGAAGAGCATGAAGGTTGGGTCGCGGTAGACAGTCATAAACCTATCGCGTTTTACACACTGGACGATCAGGACGGTATCGCGTGGATTGAAAACCTTTGGGTGTTACCTGAATACATTGGCAAGGGAGTCGGAAAAGAGTTGTTCATCCACGCCTTGAACTTGGCGCGTCAACGTGGTTGCAAGTCTCTGCGACTCGAAGCGGACCCAAACGCCATTGGGTTTTATGAGAAAATGGGAATGAATCGGATCGGCGAGCGGCGTTCCGAAGTGGATGGTCAACCGCGTGTCCTTCCGCTCATGGAGATGGCGTTGTGAAGAATTTCGGTCCAAAGAGCAGTGAGTGGCTGGCGTACATACCCTCGATGATGTCGCTCGATTGGGGAGCGTCTAAACGTATAAATGTGCCGAAGCCGCGTGTTGCGCTGATATTCGCGATTGAGAATCACACGGCTTCGAATCCTAACTGGCTCTATGACTAGCTCAACCTCTCTATATTTCCATATCCCTTTCTGCGTCCACCGTTGCGCGTATTGCGATTTCAACACCTACGCGGGACAGGAGGCAATGATTCCCGCGTATGTAGACGCGCTCTGTCAAGAAGTCCGAGTTGTTAGCGAACGACTCTTGACCACAGAGTCGCCCAAGCGTTTGACTGTTGGCACCATTTTCTTTGGCGGTGGAACGCCCTCGCTTCTTTCCCCCAGTCAATTTGATTCAGTTTTCAGGGCAATTCGCGCCGGCTTTACAGTGACCGCCGACGCGGAGATCACCATGGAGGCAAACCCCGGCGCTTGTTCGTTCGACGACTTGCTGGCATTACGCTCCCTGGGAATCAACCGCATCAGTTTTGGAGCGCAATCAGCCAACGCGGAGGAACTTCGCATGTTGGAACGAGCTCACGATTTCTTCGATGTGATAGAAGCCGTGGCATCCGCTCGCAAGGCAGGGTTCGAAAATGTGAATCTCGACCTCATTTATGGCTTGCCCGAACAGGCCCTGCAAACGTGGCAGACCTCGGTCAAACGGGTCCTCGATCTGCATCCTGAACATATCTCCGCCTACGCGTTGACGCTTGAACACGGCACGCCATTTGGGAGGTGGGCCGCCAAAGGACTGCTCCCGCTTCCCGACCCCGATCTTGCCGCGGAAATGTACGAATGGACGAGTGAAGCGCTTGAATCGGCAGGCTACGGTCAATATGAAATTTCCAATTGGGCGAAGCTAATAAAGGATGAGACCGTGGGCGGAAATTCATCCTTCAATATTCACCCTTCACCCTTTGCTTGCAGGCACAACCTCCAATACTGGCGCTCGCTCCCCTACCTCGCTTTTGGCGCCGGCGCGCATGGGTATGCTTTTGGCTACCGCTACTCCAACCTACTGCGCATCAAAACATATATTGAACGACTCGCACATCCTCAGGACGATCATCCCGTAGACTCCAGCCGCGCTTTGCCTCTCTCTCCCGCCGTAGTCAATCATCACAAACAGACACTCCAGGATGATATGTCCGAATTTATGATGACCGGCTTGCGCCTGACGCGGGAAGGCGTTTCCGCAGACGAATTTCAGTCGCGTTTTGGCGCGCCCTTGCGCGAAGTGTACGAAAAAGAGATCGAAGAATTATTGAAGTTGCAACTGGTTGAATGGCGCGAATCCTCTTTCCCCAGTGGGAACGAGGCATCTTTGAGGCTGAGACTCACGCCCCGCGCCCGCCTGCTAGCCAACCAGGTGTTTATGAAATTTATATAACAGGAGCATTGGCTGAACTTGTATGATTGACTCTGAACACTCCCTCTACGAACTCCTCGGCGGCGAGACGGGCGTGCGCAAACTCGTTGACCGCTTCTACGACTTGATGGATTCCGCTCCCGAAGCCGCAGAGATCCGCGCGATTCACCCGAAGAGTTTGAAGCAGTCGCGTGAAAAACTTTTTTTGTTCCTCACAGGCTGGTCTGGCGGACCTCAAACCTACATCGAAACACGCGGGCATCCCGCCTTGCGGATGAGGCACGCGCCATTTTCAATCGGCGAGACGGAAAGTAGTCAATGGGAATGGTGTATGCACAAGGCGTTGGATGAAATGGAGATACACGAACAAGTGCGCGAGTATCTCAAAGGTCACTTTTCAGGCGCAACGAAGTTTTTGAGGAACAGGGCAGAGTAGGGGCGGCTTCTGATGTCCGTTCGAGATGGCTCGGTGTATAATACACACACAATGTGAAATTTATACACACAGAGAAGAGGAAGTTATGCGAACCAACATTGTGTTAGACGATAAACTTATCGGACGCGCCCAAAAGTTGACGGGAATAAAAACTAAGCGGGAAGTGGTCCATGAGGCGTTGCGGTTGCTCATTCTGTTGAGCGAGCAAGCAGACGCGCGTGCTTTACGCGGTAAAATAACTTGGGTCGGCAATTTGGATGAACAACGCCAGTCGCGCGTTTCGGCGAACTGACCATGCTCCTCGTTGATACCAGTGTTTGGGTGGATTATTTCAACGGAGTCAAGAACCCGCAGACTGATCATCTCGATGAAAACATGGATCGAACTCCGATCTTGGTCGGCGATTTAATCCTTGCCGAGGTCTTGCAGGGGTTACGGAGCGATTCTGATTTTGAGAAAGTTCGCCGCATACTTGGAAAATTTGCGCAAGTCAACATGGTGGACACGGCATTGGCGGTGCAAAGCGCGAGGAATTTTCGACTCTTGCGTCAAAAAGGGATTACCGTTCGCAAGACTATAGACAGCCTGATTGCTGCGTATTGCATCGAAAACGATCATCAACTTCTGCACAATGATAGCGATTTTGAAGGCTACGAAAAGCATTTAGGCTTGCGGGTCGTACATCCGTAGTCTAACAATCCGTGTAATCTGTGGCAAGGGTTTATAAATGTTTCATCGCTTCGCGCCGACTGAGGGGATGTAGATCCGTTTCCTTCACAAATCTTTTCACCGCCCTTGGGTCCTCTCGCGCGTATTGACGTAACGCCCAGCCGATGGCTTTATTGATGAAGAACTCATCCGAGCCGAGGTTCTCGCGGATGATGTTGCGCATCAGATCGAAATCCGTTTCTTGCTTGTAATCCAACTGAAAAAGAATCGCCGTGCGGCGAAGCCAAATATTCTTCGATGTGCGCCACTTGGCGAGATATTTTTCTTTCACATCGGGGAAGCGGCGAAAATGAACGCCGACGATGTGCGCGATGTTGTCCACCGTGTCCCACCATGATTTGTGTGTGATCATGTATTCCAACGATTTGATCGAAGACTTCGGCAGTTTCTTTTCAACCCTTTCGGTTAAACTCATCGCAACGTATTGAAATTCACGCTGAGGGAGGCTCCACAAGTCGCGTGTGATTTCATCCAGTTCATCCAGCGGCGGCAAGCCATGAATTGACACGAACTCTCTGAGCAACAACTTCACCTGCGGAGATTTGATCCCCAAATACTCGAACTGCTCGCGCATATACTTCCTCATCGGCGCGGCTCGTGATGGATTTGCGTGTTTCCCAAAGAGGGATTTTAGTTTGGCGGCATAGGAATTCATAAGTCTCCAGTCTCCAGTCTCCAATCTCCAATCTCCAGTCTCAATTCTCCAATCCTCTACTTCTCTCTTTCTTCACGGCACAGCCGTATCCAGCGGATCAAGCGGCTGGACGAATTTTACGAGCCAATTTCCATTTCCTTGATCGCTCACGCCTGAGAACGGCGTGACTAGATGAATCCACGTCCTGCCGAGGTGGAGGGGGATGGGGTTGTTGAATGAATCGACAAAATATATTGGGCGAAGCAAACCTGTCGTCTTCTCGTATTCACGATTCAACGTTGACCATTGGATTCTAAAAACTTGTCCATCACGGAACAAGTACGCGAGTCCCTTTTGACCCGCGCCCAACAAAATCTCAAGTTGATTATGACGATAGCGTGAATGTTCGGCGAACAACACGATCACATTTTCAAACACCATTTGTCTGCCCGTCAGACGATCCGTTGCGGGGAATAAATTTCCCGTTTGATCGGCGTGGTCTGCCCAGCGCAAATACGTCTGCGAGATCGGGTCGTATTGCCAGCCCGATTGCGTGAACGAGTTATAAAAAACATCGATTACATTTGCCGCGCGCCCATCGCTGGGAATTGAATCGGAAAAAACATTTCCCGAATAATTGACAGGTTGACGCGAGTTGAACGCCTCCTTTGCAAGTTCCCGCAAGCGCGCGCGAGTCAACAACGCGCTGTTGGGCGTGGTCTTGTCTACCCCGTAAACAATTTCACACGCGTCAAGTTGCTCGCCCACATCATACGCCGCGCTCGCATACACGAGACAACTATTCGGGAACATCCCGCCGATCTGGTTGTACGTGAGTCGCCCCGAACGCACAGGTCCGATGTACGGCTCAAATGGAAAAAACCAATTTGGAGGAGTCCCAGTCACAACAGGACTCGGTGTCATCGTTGGGATTTGCTGGAGGACAAACCCCGCGTCAACATACGGGACAGTTGATTCGCCCGCGGGGACTTTTATCTCACCTTCGGCATCCGCATCCGAATCGGAATCCTCATCGCCGACATTTTGCAGTGTGAATTGATACGCATCGGGTTTGACGACTTGGATGATCGCATCCACATGCGGGTTATCGAATGCGTAAAATCCGTTTGAATCGGTTGTCGTTTCATTCAGAACATTTCGGCTGTTCGCATCCAGCAAGCGGACGCAGACGCCGCCGACTCCCGCTTCCCAATTTTCTTGCGCGCCGTTCGCGTTTTCATCGAGCCAGATGCGGTTGCCGATCCAACTGCCCGTTGGGTAAAAAATTTCTTCGCGCACTTTGCACCCGCCAGTGATATTGGGAATCTCGCGTACGTTATCGCCGTAGAATACGCCCATGAAGCGCGTGGAGCCTTCGCCGATGTAGAACTCGAAGATCCACGGCACGAACGCCGGTCCCGCTTGTGGGCGGGCGGTGATGGGCATGTTGCTGATGGAAACCAACACTGCGGGAAGATCTAACAATGACGGGTCATGGACTTCAAGCCCGGTGAGCGGATTGAATCCGCGTGGAAAATCCGTCTGGTTTGGACCAAGTTGAACTGGCGGACGATGCGGTTGCGGGGTGGCGGTCAGAGTCGGTAGGGCGGTGGATGTCGGCGTGGCGGTGAATCCCATCCGAGTCGAAGTCGCAGTTGGCAATGGGAGTTGCGTCGCGTTAGCATTGCAGGCTGTGAACGCGAAAAGAATTAAAGTTGTGAAGATGGCATTTCGATTCATACGTTGAAAAAATACCTATGGCGGGGGCCAGTTGATGATCGCCGCTTCGGAGAATCCATGCTTTTCGACGGTGTACAATTTTCCCGATGATGGAAAATTACAGCCCGCTTCGTCGGTGACCGTGTAGCTGGTTTTGAATTGATCGGGGTATGAATCGGTCCACCAAATATACGCGCCATCCTGGCAGACGAACAATTCAAGCAAATAGCCGCGATCATCGTCGTCTGTCATCACGACTTTATCCCAGTGGATCGTAACTTTTTTTCCATCGCGGACCGCAAACACGTTTTGAGGAGGACCGTACATGTTGCTTCCGATGGATTGCAAGTGGAGTTCCTTGTATTCGAGCGTGCTCACATCGCCGACCACATCTACAACAGACGGAGCGACCCAGCAGAAATAATCCAACTTGTCGAATTTCACATACAGCCATTTGCTGTAGAGGAATCGCTGGCGCGCCGCGCCGACGTCACCGGGATACAAATCTGCGGCGTGGAGGTAGGCTTGTGAAGGTCCATAGCGGCAATGCGCCTGCTTGTTGACCGTGACAATGGGGAATGAAAACGTCGGCGTGGATGTGATCGTGAACGTTGGGGTGATGCTCGGCGTGAATGTAACGGTCGGGGTAAATGTTTCTGTTGGCGCGAGAGTATTGGTTGGTTGAGGCGTATCAGTCGGCGCGACGACGATCGCGGTGGCGGGCGGTGTTGGCTGTTCCGCTGGGGATATTCCGCAGGCAGAGAGCAAGATCAAAATTAGAAGCATCATTTGATTACTTTTCACATCTATTCTCCTGAACCTTTGTGGCGCGACATTCATGTCGCCTGTTGGCAAAATGCGACATGATGAATTTTGAGAAAATAATCATGTAATCTGTGTAGGGCGCGTTCTCTTACGCGCCCGTTGGCGTTAGAGAACGCCAACTACGCGCGAGTACGGTATTTATTTGTTAATTTCCATAATGTCGCGTTACACGAAAGCGGATAAGAAGGTGGTGATGTTCCTGCCAAGGGCTTCGTTGTTGTACCCGCCCTCCATCACGATCACCGAGGGAAGTTTCAGCGATGCGATTCGCCTGCCGATCTCGCCGATGCCCTCGGTTGACACTTTGATCGTACCCAGCGGATCGTCGGCGTAAATGTCCATGCCGGCGGAAACGACAAGATGCATGGGTTTATATTCGCGGATCAACTCCAACGCGCGGTCCAACGTGGCGAGATATGATCCATCGTCCGTGCCTTTGGGTAAAGGGAAGTTGTGATGAAAGCCAAAACCTTTATCCCTGCCGCGTTCATTGGCGAAACCGAAATAACTTGGGTATTCGAAATCAGGATCGGCGTGGAGGGAAATAGTCAACACATCGTTGCGCTCATAGAAAATATCTTGCGTGCCGTTGCCGCAGTGGTAATCGATGTCAAGCACCGCGACATTCCCTTTGGAAGACAACCATTGCGCGGCAACAGCCGCGTTGTTGATGAAGCAATATCCGCCCGCGTAATCTTTGCCGGCATGATGACCGGGCGGGCGGCAGAGAGCAAAGGAGGAAGGATGATTTGTGAAGGATGAAGAGGATGGTGAAGCGGAAGATTGAATAATAAATTCAGCCGCGCTCAACGCGCAATTGGCAGAAGCCAGCGCGGCTTCGTACGTTCCTTCCACGATGCACGCGCTCAAGTCCATGATGTAATATCCGCCGCGCCCAAGCAACGACTTCGGCTTTTGGGGATGATGCCGAAGAGCGAACGTGGCAGGCAAAAAGAGGGACGGATCTTTGGGCTTTGAATCCAGCCACTCGGTCCAGCACGAGGCGAGAAAGTCAACGTATTCCTTGTCGTGCGCGGCGAGGACCGGGTCGAGTCCAAAATCCGACGGCTCATGAATCTCCGCCCAATCTGTTTCGCGCAGGGCATTCAGGATGCGATCCATGCGGTCGGGGTTTTCGAGATACGGCGCGCGCAACCCCCCGTCGAAAAGTTCAAAGGGCGGGTTGTGTTTGCGATGTGTTTCCGAATAAAAAATTTTCATGGGTAAGAACCTTTGCCGCAATTGTATCAATAGGCTGGAGGATTTTCATGGACGTATTGGAAGCAATTCATCACAGACATAGCAACGGAAAAGTAAAGCAAGATGCAGTTTCGCGCGAAGTGATCGAAAAATTATTGGGCGCGGCTGTGCAAGCCCCCAATCATTATAAAGTAAGACCCTGGCGGTTTGTTGTGATAACAGGAGACGGCCTCAAAAAACTTGGGGATGTATTCGCCGCTTCTTTCGCGGACCGTCAACCGGGTCTGCCAGCGGAGGCGTTAGACAAAACCCGCGCGTTGACTCGCCGCTCGCCGCTCATCATCGCCGTCGGTGTGGATCAACCATCTGAACCCAAAGTGTTGGAGATTGAAAACGTGGCGGCTGTCAGCGCGGCGTGTCAAAATATTTTGCTTGCCGCCGAAGCGGAAGGGCTGGCTGTCAAATGGCGCACAGGCGAATGGGCGCGAGATGCGAAAGCGAAAGAGTTTTTAGGCTTTGCGCCCGATCAACACATAATCAGTAGTTCACGAAAAGGCTTGAACATGGTTTACTTGGCTCTTACCAAGGAGACCAAACCGCCATGTCCAAGCTTGCCATTAAAAATAACCGAATCTT